>DASQOP010000368.1:0-3842 GCA_035644415.1 Burkholderiales bacterium | reverse complement strand
CACCGCAAAGACGCAAAGGACGCGAAGAAAATCAATGGAACAGAAGGATACCGGAATAAGCGAACACACCCGTACGGTTGATTGTGTCGTTGTGCAACCGCATCTTTTACTCACCTCTGAATGTCTTCTTCTCTTTTGGGTTTGTACTCCTTCGCGTTCTTTGCGTCTTTGCGGTGATAAGGTTAGCTCTTCGGGCGAATTGCGGATTTGGGACGGAAGGCCTTGACCACAGTCTCGTCGGTCTCGATGTAAGGCCCGCCGATCAGGTCGATGCAGTAAGGCACCGCGGCGAAGATGCCGTGCACCTTCTGCCTGCCGTCGGCGTCCTTCAGGCCTTCCAGCGTTTCCTTGATGGATTTCGGCTGGCCCGGCAGGTTGATGATGAGGGTGCTCCCGCGAATGACGCCGACCTGCCGCGACAGGATCGCGGTGGGCACGAAGCTCAGGCTGATCTGGCGCATCTGCTCGCCGAACCCCGGCATCACTTTGTCGGCAACCGCCAGCGTTGCCTCCGGCGTCACGTCGCGCGGCGCCGGACCGGTGCCGCCGGTGGTGAGCACCAGATGGCAGCCTTCCCTGTCGCATAGCTCCTTCAGCGTGGCTTCGATCACCGGCCGCTCGTCCGGAATCAGCTTCGTGACTATCCGGCGCGGACTGAGCACGACGCGTCCCAGCCACTCTTCGAGCGCCGGAACGCCTTCGTCCTTGTACACGCCTTTCGATGCCCGGTCGCTGATCGACACCAGCCCGATGACCACTTGTTCGTTTTCGTTCATAGGGTCTTCACCACAGAGACACAGAGGCACAGAGAAAAACAGAACCTGACAAACTGCGATGGACAAAGTTAAGGAGGCAAATGATCATTAAACGCATTATTTTCGCTTTTATTTTCTGATCAAGACGTTCTCTGTGTCTCTGTGTCTCTGTGGTTAGTCTGGCCTCAAGATGATGCTGCGAAGCTCGTGAAACAGTTCGCGGAAGCTTTTGGGCGGCTTCTTGGCCGCGGCTTCGCGCTTGACGTTGCGGATCAGCGCGCGCAGGCGCTGCGCGTCGGCGTGGGGAAACTGGCCGAGCAGCTCGCCCAGCGCCAGTTCGTCCTCGACCAGCCGCGTTCGCCATCGCTCTATGGCATGCAGGCGCGCGGTCTCCGCGACCGAGGTGCCTTTCCAGACGTCGAGTTGGGAGCGGATGACGTCGGCGTCGGCATCGCGCATCAGCCGGCCCACGTACTGCATCTGGCGCCGCAGCGCGCCGAATTTGGAGATGCGCTTGGCTTCCAGTACCGCGTCGAGAAGCCGGGTGGGGAGGCCGAGCCCGGCCAGCTTGTCCGGGCTCAAGGCGACCAGCTCTTCGCCGAGGTTCTGCAGCGCCTGCATCTCGCGCTTGCGCTGGGTCTTGCTGATCTCAAGTTCTTCTTCCATCGCAGAAGTCGGGGCCGTCGCAACTGGTATCATAACGAAAATTCCATTTGCGGCGTGCCGCCCCGCTCGAAAGATGGCGGCACGCCGCGTTCATTTGTTCGTGCCACAACCGGAATCATCGTGCCCAGCACCGAATTCACCCACGAAACCGTCACGCTCAAGCAGATTGCCAGCGATGTCCTCGAGTATGCCCGCGACCGCGGCGCCACCGCCGCCGAGACCGAGGTGAGCGAGGGCTTCGGGCAGGGCGTGACCGTGCGCCGCGGCGAGGTCGAAACCATCGAGTACAACCGCGACAAGGGCGTGGGCGTCTCGGTATACATCGGCAAGCAGCGTGGCCACGCCAGCACGTCCGACTTTTCCCGCAAGGCGCTGCGCGACACGGTCGATGCGGCGCTATCGATCGCGCGACTCACCGCTTCCGACGAGTTTTCCGGGCTCGCCGACGCCGGCCTGCTGGCGACGGAATTTCCCGATCTCGATCTGTATCACCCGTGGTCGATTTCGGTGGAGGAGGCAATCGAGCTGGCGCGCTCGTCCGAGAATGCCGCGTTCGCCGCCGATCGTCTGGTCAGCAACTCTGAAGGCGCCACGGTTTCGGTTCAGCAGTCGCATTTCGCCTACGGCAATTCCCACGGCTTTCTGGCGGGCTATCCCAGTTCCCGGCACAGCGTCATGTGCGCGGTGATCGCGGGCAAGGACGAGACCATGCAGCGCGACGACTGGTACACGACCGCGCGCGCAGCCGCCGATCTGGAACCGGCGGCCGATGTCGGCAGCCGCGCCGGAAAGCGTGCCGCGCGCCGGGTCGGCGCGCGCAAGGTTGCCACCGTGCGCGTGCCGGTGCTGTTCGAAGCGCCGATCGCATCGAGCCTGCTGGGCCATTTCGTCGCCGCGGTGAGCGGCGGCAGCCTGTACCGGAAATCCTCGTTCCTGCTCGACAGCCTGGGGAAGCAGGTGTTCTCGCCAATCGTGAACATTCATGACCTGCCTCATGTGCGCAAAGGCCTCGCCAGCAGCCCGTTCGACGACGAGGGCGTGGCGACCCGCGCCCGCGACGTTGTCGGGAGCGGTGTGGTCGAGGGCTATTTTCTAGGCAGCTACTCGGCGCGAAAACTGGGAATGAAGTCCACCGGCAATGCGGGCGGCAACCACAACCTGGTAATGGATTCGACCGGCGAGGATTTCGCCGCGCTTTTGAAGAAAATGGGAACGGGTCTCCTGGTAACGGAAATGCTGGGCCAGGGGATCAATATGGTGACCGGAGACTACTCGCGCGGTGCGGCCGGATTCTGGGTCGAGAACGGCGAGATCGCCTATCCTGTGCAGGAGGTCACAGTCGCCGGCAATCTCAAGGACATGTTCGGAAACATCGTCGCAGTCGGCACCGATGTGATGGTGCGCGGCTCGCGCCAGACCGGCTCTGTGCTGGTCGAGAGAATGACGGTGGCGGGGGAATGAAGCAGGGGCGAGGCACTAGGCTCTGGGCGCGAGGCGCGAGGGCAACGATAGGGGCGAAGAACGAAGGTAATGCTGAAACACTGGTTCCTCAACGGGTAAGGGCGCAATGCCTCTTCTTGCGAAAGTAGCAAAGCGAATTTCCTCGTGCCTCGCACCCCGCGCCTCGTGCCTGGCGCGTGGGACAACGGCCGGTCGTGTTGCATGACCAGGATGCGCTTCCGGAGGTCGCTGGCAACTCTAACCGTCGCGTTCACGCTCGCCGCTTGCAGCGATGCCTCGCCACTGCCGCGGCTTGGCGCGGATGACGTCGTGCTCGCTTTCGGCGACAGCATCACCTACGGGACCGGGGCACGCCCCGCAGAGAGTTACCCGGAGGTGCTGGCCCAATTGATCGGCCGCCGCGTGGTCGGCGCCGGTGTCCCCGGAGAAGTTACGGCGAACGGCCTGCAGCGCCTGCCGGAGGTGCTCGACGAAGTGAAGCCGAAGATCCTGTTGCTTTGCCTGGGCGGAAACGACATGTTGCGCAAGGTCGAGCCGGTGGCCATCGAGGCCAACTTGCGGACGATGGTGCGCATCGCCAGGGATCGCGGCATCGCCGTCGTGCTGATCGCCGTGCCCAAACCGGCATTGTTCGGCGGCAACGCCGCCTTCTATTAGACAATCGTTAGGGAAAACGATCTGCCTCTGGAGAGCAGGATTCTCAGGGAAATCCTGTTCGACAACGAATTCAAAGCCGATCCGATCCACCCCAATTCCAAAGGCTACCGGCGCCTGGCGGAAGCCGTCGCGGCGTTGCTGCGGCGGACGGGCGCGGTTTAATTCAACGGTGAGGGGAATGCCATTTTGGACGCGGGAGATATCAGGAAGGAGAAGATCATGCGCACACGTCTAGCCATATCAGCTCTTGGACTTCTTTTCGTCTGCGCCTGCGGCGGCGGCAGAGAGCACCCGCCGCGCGTG
>DASQOP010000367.1:0-2608 GCA_035644415.1 Burkholderiales bacterium | reverse complement strand
AATGGGCAATGGGCAATGGGTAATGGGCAATGGGCAATGCGTGACTGTTGACGCAGACGGATATTTACTGCGTTTGCAATTTTTCGCCGTTTCTACTCTTCCTTGTGTCCACACCCATTACCCATTACCCATCGCCAGGCCGGCCGTTCGCGCGGCCAAGCCAGCCGAGCGATCTCGAGATCGCCTGAGCCGTGTGACGCAATTTCTCCCTCGCCGCCGGGATCGTGACCCGCGAATCGCGCTGCCTGAGGTAGACGATATTGAGCGCGGCGATCGCCCCGAAGCGATCGAAGATGGGAAAGCAGATATCCACCACACCGTTGATGGTATCGCTCGGGCCTTCGTCATAGCCGCGCCTGCGGGTCGCTTCCAGGCGTGCGATCAGCGCCCGCCTGCGCGCCGGCGCGGCGCGACGCGAGCCGAGTACCTCGGACAGGTACTGATCGCGCTGCTCGCCCGTCTGGAACGCCGTGATCACGCGTGCCGATACCCGGTCATCGTGAAACGCAAAATGTGCTCCCTGCCGCACGGAGCAGGACATCGGTTCCGGCGGTTCCGCCTGGGCAAGCACCACCAGCCGCGCGTCGTGGTGGACGCACAGGTGATTGGATTGTCCGGTCCGGCCGGCGAGCGCCTGCATGTGCGGCATTGCACAATCGAGCAGCCGGTCCACCCCGGGATGCCGGTGTGCCAGTTCGAACAGCCGCAGGGTGAGCACGTATGCAGAGTCGGGCTGGCGCACCAGATAGCCGCGCCGCACCAGCACGTCGAGCATGCGAAACAATTCGTTGGACGTACGCTTCAGCCGCCGGGAGATTTCCTGCAGGTTCAGGCCGTGGGGCTCGGCCGCGAGCAGTTCCAGCACGTCGAGGCCCTTCTCCAGAGCGGGGGCGGAGTAGCGCGCCCCCTCTCTTACAGCTGATTTTCGTATTGACAAGCAGGCACCCCGTTTTTATATTTGAAATCCCATTTTATATATAAACTACAGTGGTATCGCAGCACTGCAAGCGCAGGTGGATTATGAAGTGGTGTTATTGGTCCCGTCTGAAGCCAAAATCGAGTGTTTCGACACTTGCATAACAACTGGAGGAGATAATGGAAACCTTGCGTCTGTTCAAACGGAGTGCCGCCGTTCTCGGCACGCTGCTGGCTTTTTCCGCCGCGGTGCATGCGGCCGACCCGTCGACTTTCCCGGCACCGGTCGGCGACAGGAGCATCATTCCCGCAGGCGCTAAGCTGGAACTCATTTTCGATGGCGGCTGCATGCTGACCGAGGGTGTGGCGGCCGGCCACGACGGCATGATCTATTTCAGCGACATCACGTTCACCAAGTTCTGCCGCGATGCTTCGGGCAAGTACGCGCAGGCCGGCAATATCTGGAAGTACAACCCGAAGAACGGCGAAACAACGATCTTCCGTTCGCCGAGCGGCATGTCGAACGGCATCAAGTTCGACCGTGATGGCAATATGATCGCGGCGCTGGGAGCGGACTACGGCGGCCGCATGCTGGTCAAGACCGACATGAAGACCGGCAAGACCTACATCCTGTCCGGACTCTACAACGGCCGGCCTTACAACGCGCTCAACGACATCACCATCGACGAGAAGGGTAGGATCTATTTCAGCGATCCGCGCTACCTCGGCCACGAGGGTGTCTACCAGGACGGCTTCGCGGTTTACCGGCTCGATCCCGACGGGTCGGTAACGCGGGTGGCGACCGATTGCGGCAAGTGCAACGGCGTGCTGATCTCGCCGGACCAGAAGACGCTCTACATCATCGGCAACGACAACGGCTGGCTGGAGTTTCAGAACCTGAAGGAGGGCGAGAAGACCCTGCAGGGCCATCACCAGTTGCAGGCCTACGACGTGGATGCAGCCAGCGGCAACCTCAGCAACCGCCGGGTGCTGATCGACTACACAACGCGCGACAAGCCTTGCAGCGGCCCGGACGGCATGGTTGCCGACACCGAAGGCAACATCTGGCTCGCCTCGCGTTGCGAATACCGGCCGGGAGTGCAGGTGCTGAGTCCCGACGGCAAGGAACTCGCCTACATCTCCACCGGCAAGGAGTTGCCGACCAACGTCGGCTTCGGGCGTGGCGCCGATTCCAACCTGTTGTACCTGACCTCGGGCAAGAGCCTGTACAGGATCCGGGTCGGCAAGAAGGGCTATCAGCTCCCCTGATTTTCGGGGGGGCAGTAATGGTGCCGCAGGGGCCTTCGCGGTCCCTGCGGCTTTTTCCTGGACAGGAGAGGTTCTTATGAGCAGCGCGCAACCCGTCTCTACGGCGAAAAAATGCAGAGCGCTTACGGAGGCGCAGGTGGAGGCATTCAAGCGTAACGGCTACCACTTTCCGATGCGCGTCATTACGGAAGCCCAGGCGGCTGGATATCGTCAAAGGATCGAGGCGTTCGAAGCCGTGCACGGGCTGGTAATGGGGACCCCCTACCGCAACAAGCCGCACCTCGTTTTCGGATGGGCCAACGAACTGATCCACAACCCGCGCATTCTCGATGCGGTCGAGGACTTGCTGGGGCCCGACCTGCTGGTCTGGGGCAGCAGCTTCTTCATCAAGGAGCCACAAGACCCGGCCTATGTTTCCTGGCAC
>DASQOP010000366.1:0-3500 GCA_035644415.1 Burkholderiales bacterium | reverse complement strand
GGCCTACCGCGGTCATCTGCTGTTCGCCACCCGAGGTGTAGCCGGCAAGGCTGCCGCGGCGCTGCTTCAGACGCGGGAAATAGGTGTAGACCTTGTCAAGGTCGACGCCAATCTCAGTGCGACCTACGTTGCGGGTAAACGCGCCGGTGAGCAGGTTCTCCTCCACCGTGAGGTGGGCGAAGCAATGGCGCCCTTCCATCACCTGCACGATGCCGCGTTTGACCACGTCGGAGGGATTGCGTTGATCGATTCGCTCGCCATCGAATTCCACCGAACCTTTGGTGACTTCGCCGCGCTCGGCGCGCAACAGGTTGGAGATTGACTTGAGCGTGGTGGATTTGCCCGCGCCATTGGCACCCAGCAACGCGACGATGCGCCCGCCATGCACCTCGAGCGACACTCCCTTCAGCACCAGGATCACGTGGTCGTAGATGACCTCGATGTTGTTGACGGCGAGCAGTGCAGTTTCCGGCTGCTTCGGCGTGCTCATGGCTTCGGGACGTTATCTGTGAAGCGTCAATCGGTGAAGGGTGAAGGTGTGAATGAGTGAAGGGGAAACCCCGAACTGCAGTAATCCACCCTTCACACATTCACTTTTCACGCCTTCACGGCGTTTCATCCCTTCAAGCAACCGGGGGTGATGTTCTTTTCCCTGGCGTATTTCTTGGCCGCCTCGTCCACCATCGGGCGCAGCAGCGTGTTGTCGCCTTCGATCCAGTCCGACACGAACTTCCATTTGACGCCGTCCCACTGGTGAATACGCGCAAGGCGCACCCCCTCGTGATCATGGCACGACACCTTGAGCGGTTGCAGCGTGCCGGCAAAACCGAGTTGCTTGATACGGTTCTGATCGAGGTTCAGGTTCTCGATGCCCCACCGCACCTGTTCGCCGGTCATCGGTTTCTTGCCATATTTTCCCTGGGCAGTGCGGATCGACTCGACCACCAGCATGGCGTTCAGCATGCCACGGTTGTAGAGCACGTACCCCACCTCCTCGCGTTTGCCTGCGCCCTTGCCTCTGTCGTACACATTCTTGAGGATGTCCGCGTGCACCGCTATCTGGCCTGCCGAATGCTGCAGGGCGATGGAGTTGTAGCCCTTCGCGTCTTCACCCGCCGGCAGAACGTCGGGTTCCGCGCCGGCCCACCACACGCCGATCATATGGTCGCGCGGATAGTTCACCGCCACCGCTTCCTTGATAGCGGTGGAGTTCATCACCCCCCAACCCCACAGCAGCACGTAATCGGGACGGTTCTGGCGGACCTGCAACCACGCCGCCTTTTGCTCCACGCCCGGATGCGTGACCGGGAACGTGAGCAGTTCGAAGCCGTGGCGCTTGGCGCGCTCGTTAAGCAGCGGGATCGGCTCCTTGCCGTAGGGCGAGTCGTGGTACACCAGTGCGATTTTCTTGCCCTTGAGCTTGTCGAGGCCGCCGTTCAGCTGGCCAATGTACTGGATGATCACGTCAGCGGCAGTCCAATAGGTACCCAGCAACGGGAAGTTCCACGCGAATACGCTGCCATCCACGGATTCGGAGCGGCCGTAGCCCATGGTAATCAGAGGGATCTTGTCCACTGGCGCCTTTTCCGTCAGTGCGTAGGTGATCCCCGTGGAGAGCGGGCTGAACGCAGCCGCACCGGTGGGCCCCTTACCCTTCAGCCGCTCGTAGCACTCCACGCCGCGGTCGGTGGAGTAGCCGGTTTCGCATTCCTCGAAAACGATCTTCACACCGTTAATGCCGCCGTCGCGCTCGTCGACCAGGTTCAGGTAATCCGCATAGCCGTTTGCAAAGGGGACGCCGTTTGGCGCGTAAGGGCCGCTTCGATAAACAAGTGCCGGGACGAACTGTTCACTGGCCTGCGCGAACGTCTGCGCTGCCGCCAAGAGCGCGCCCGCCGCGGCGACTCCCAGCATTAGGGTCTTGGGACTGAAAATCTTCTCCATGGTGTTGCCTCCTTATGGAATGGTGCCGCGGCCGGCTGCGGTTTGCTTCTTCAAGTTAATACGGGAACGGCCACAAGCGCAATTTTTCCTTGCCGATGTGCCACAGCCGCGCTAGTCCCAGGGGTTCCACGACCAGGAAAAAAACGATCAGAGCCCCGAAGATCATGGATTCCAGGTGCGAGATCATCGCCGTCGAAATGGCGATGCCGACCCATTGGGGTAGCTGGTTGAGCAATAGCGGCAGCAGGGTAATGAAGGCGGCCCCGAGCAAACTGCCCAGGATCGAACCCAGGCCGCCGATGATGACCATGAAAAGAATGCTGAACGACCGATTGATGTCGAAAGCGAGCGGTTCCCATGAGCCCAGGTGAACGAACGCCCAGAGAGCACCCGCCACGCCGATGAAGAACGAACTCACCGCGAATGCGGAAAGTTTCGCGTACATGGGGCGGATGCCGATGATTTCCGCGGCTACGTCCATGTCGCGCGTCGCCATCCACACGCGCCCCATGCGGCCGCGCACGATATTCTTCGCCGCCACCGCGAACAACACCAGAATCGCAAGGCACAGCAGGTACTTTCTGACCGGGGTTTCGAAGGTAAGGCCGAACAGCGTTATCGGCGGTGCGGTGACGGAACCCGATGGTGCGTTGTTGGTGAACCACGCGACCCGGCTGAACACCCAGTCCAGGAAGAATTGCGCAGCCAGGGTGGCCACGGCCAGGTAATAGCCTCTGATGCGCAGACTGGGAATGCCGAACACGATGCCGACCACCGTCGTTACCCCGCCGGCGAGCACAAACGCGACCAACGGATTGAGGCCCGGGATGCGCACGCACAGGTTGTAGGCGGCGTAGGCGCCCACAGCCATGAAACCGCCGGTTCCGAGTGAAAGCTGCCCGCAGTAGCCGACCAGCAAATTGAGCCCGAGCGCTGCGAGCGACAAGATCAGGAAGGGGATGAATATGGCGCGAAAAAGATACTCGGTTGAAACAAGCGGCACCAGAACGAAACCGATCGCGAGCCAGACTGCGATGAAGATCCGATCCTGAAGGATCGGGAACACCGCCTGGTCGGCGGCATAGGACGTCTTGAATTGTCCCGCTTCCCTGTAGAACATGGTGAGGCGTTAGGGGTGAGGCGTGAGGCGTAAGTGTGAAGGTGCAACAGTCGGAATGAGCCCGCGCCGGCTGTGGTGAATGTCCATAGCCTACAGGATTACACCGGTTATTCTTTTGTCGTTACGCCTCACGCTTCTCGCCTCACCCGGTTTTCAGACTCTGTCTATATGTTTCTCCCCGAACAGACCTTCGGGCCTGACGAGAAGGAACACCAGCGCCAGCACGTAGGCAAACCAGTTCTCGATGCCGCCGCCGACCAGCGGTCCGAGGTAGACCTCGGAAAGCTTTTCCCCGGCGCCGATGACGAGCCCGCCCACGATGGCGCCAAGAACGGAATCGAATCCGCCAAGAACCAGGACCGGCAGCGCCTTCAGTGCCACCAAGGACAGCGAAAACTGCACGCCGAGCTTGGATCCCCACACGATGCCGGCCACC
>DASQOP010000365.1:0-3217 GCA_035644415.1 Burkholderiales bacterium | reverse complement strand
CGCTTGCTGGCGCGCATCGACGACCCGGAGAAGAACTGGAAATTCAGCAGGTCCGACATCGAGGAGCGCCGCCGCTGGAAGGACTACATGAAGGCTTACCAGGGCTGCCTGCGCGCCACCAGCAAGCGCTACGCGCGGTGGTACGTAGTGCCTGCGGACGACAAGCCGAATGCGCGGCTGATCGTTTCGCAGATCATCGTCGACACGCTGCGCGGCCTGCATCTCGAGCATCCGCGGCTCGATGCCGGGCGGCGCAGGGAGCTGCAGGCGATCCGCCGCCTGCTCATCGCCAAGCGCGTGTAAAATTCCCTGCATCGGAGAGATGCCCGAGTGGCCGAAGGGGGCGCCCTGCTAAGGCGTTATACGGGCTTAAACCCGTATCGAGGGTTCGAATCCCTCTCTCTCCGCCAAACAATTCAGCCGTTTCCGCCCTGAGTGCCGAAGCGACATTGTCCAAGATGAGCCGAACGGGCTCTGAGCTGTTTCCGCTGGATCCGCAGATAGCGCAGCGCGTTGTATTGCTCTCGGGCGATTCCCAAGGCGAACCTGGCTCGCGCCGGAGAACGACCCGGGACGAACGGTTCCGCCTGCGTCAGTCGATATTCGACATGGGCAGGGCATGTGCCGCCGAGCTTCTCGCCGGCCTTGGTTCTCGCGAGACTTCGGTAGCCATGGCCGCGGACCGCTCGCCGGTGTGGCCCCAGGGCTATGTCGGCTCGATCACGCACACTGAGAACCTCCTGGGAGTTGCCGTCGCGCGAGGCAAAGACTTTCGAGGCATCGGAATCGACGCGGAAGCGATCATTGAGCCGGAGACCATGGTCGAAATCGATGACCTTTACATGAACGAGAGAGAGCGTTCGCTGCGCGGCTCTGTTGAAATCAACCACCAAACGTTCTCGTCCTTGTGCTTCTCGGCGAAAGAATCGTTTTTCAAGTGCCTCTATCCCCTGACCGGGGTCTGGTTCGACTTTCAGGATGCAGAGATCGCCTCTTTCGATCCGAATCTGCAGATTCTTCAGATGCGATTGCTGCGGGATCTTGATTCTGGCTTCCGGCAGGGCCAGGTCTTCGGCGGCACATTTCGCTGGACCGATCGACGGGTGTACACGGCATTTACCCTGCCCTCCCAATGCTAATGGAGTGATTTGGATCCAGCCGACGTAGCTCCTCGCGGCTACGGTTCCGTCGTCGTGGCATTTCATTGGCTCACCGCGGTCTTGGTGCTGGCGGCGTTTGTTGTGGGTCCTGGTGGGTCAGAGCAACGGGTTTATTCGGCAGCGAACGATTTCGATCGCCAAATCCACGAGGTGTTGGGGCTGACGGTATTCAGCCTCACGCTATTGCGCCTCGTTTCGCGAGCGTTCGCTCCGGCGGCGCAGTGGCCTTCGGCGCCGCGGTGGATGAACCGCATATCGAAGGTCGTGCAGGCGCAGATCCATACGATCCTCGGTGATACCGTCGTCTGGCTCGCTGGATTCCACGCTGCCGCGGCGCTCTTCCATCATTTCGTTCTGCGCGACGAGGTCCTCCTGTCCATGCTTCCGGCACGGTGGAGACGCCGCCGCCTTTCATGACCTCGCCGTAGCCCATCGCGAGCGGGTCTCTTTCGCCCGCGGCGCGCCGCGAAATCCGACGAACGGCGCGTTTCGACTGTAACCGCATCAGCCGCCGTTCGTCCCTTCGCTTGACGCGTACCTGCCTTTGCGCGTTGCACCTGCAACGGTTCGCGCGGGCGTTGCAATCAACGGGTAGCCGGCATTGCCGACCATGGCGCTCGAAAGGAGCACTGAATCGTGGGCAGCAAGCCGATACTACCTGACCTCAGCATGCAGTTCGCCGGGATCCCCGGCACCTCTCTCGAAGTCTCGCGCATCGCCCTCGGCACCTGGGCCATAGGCGGCTGGATGTGGGGCGGCAGCGAAGAGACGGAATCGATCGACACGATCCGCGCCGCCCTCGATCAAGGCATCACCGTCGTCGATACGGCGCCGGTCCACGGCTTCGGCCGCTCCGAGGAGATCGTCGGCAAGGCGCTGGCGGCGTCCGGATTGCGCGCGCGCGCGGTCATCGCCACGAAAGCCGGCCTGGAGTGGCGCGACGGAAGGGTGTTCCGCAACGCGAGCCGCGCACGGATCATGCGCGAGGTCGAGGACTCGCTCGCGCGCCTGCGCACCGATTACATCGATATCTACCAGGTGCAGTGGCCGGACTCCTTGGTGCCGATGGAGGAAACCGCTGCCGCGATGGCATCGCTCTATAACCAGGGAAAGATCCGCGCCATCGGGGTGAGCAATTTCTCGGTCGCGCAGATGGACGCTTTCCGGCGCGTCGCGCCGCTGCACGTGCTGCAGTCGCCCTACAACCTGTTCGAGCGCGGCATCGAGGCCGAAATCCTGCCGTATTGCCGCAGGAACAACATCGCCGTTCTGGGCTACGGGGCGCTCTGTCGCGGGCTGCTCTCGGGCCGGATGCGGCCGGACACGACGTTCGGCGCCGACGACCTGCGCAGGAACGACCCGAAATTCCAGGCGCCACGCTTCGATCAGTATCTGCGCGCCGTGCAGCGGCTTGATCTGCTCGCGCAATACCGCTACGGCAAGCGCGTCATCCATCTCGCGGTGCGCTGGATGCTGGACCAGGGCGTCACGGCCGCGTTGTGGGGCGCGCGCCATCCCGGCCAGCTTGCACCGGTCGCCGACGTGGGCGGCTGGTCGCTCGAGGCTGACGTCAAGGCCGAGATCGACCGCGTGCTGCGCGAGCGGATCACCAACCCGGTAGGGCCCGAGTTCATGGCACCGCCGTCGCGATTCCACCTGACGGAGGCTCAGATATGAGATTTGCCTACCTTGCCATCCCGCTTCTCGCTTTGTCCGCGTGTGCCGCCATCCACCGCCAGGAAGCCGCCGATTCCGAAGTCCTGCTCAGGCAGGCCGGCTTCGAGGCGCGCGCCGCGGACAGTCCGGAGCGCCAGCAGGACCTCGTGAAGATGCCTTCGCGCCAGATCGTCGAGCGCGACCAGAACGGCGCCGCCGTGTACAGCTTCGCCGATCCGGACAACTGCCGCTGCCTCTATGTCGGCGGGCAGAAGGAGTACGCGAAGCTGCAGGAGCTCAGGCAGCAGCGCATCGACGACCACAACCAGCTCGCCAGACGCTCGAGCTTCGAGGGCGGTATTTCAGACCTCTGGGGCCCGTGGAAACCGGAAGGGCTGATA
>DASQOP010000364.1:0-4238 GCA_035644415.1 Burkholderiales bacterium | reverse complement strand
TCACGGGCGACATCGTGGTGGACGGCATCTGGCAGTATCAGAACTTCATCCACGGGCGGCACCTGCAGGACAAGAAGCTGCACTTCAACGGCAACGCGACGCTACGCGGCGGCTGGAACGTGGGCGCGGGTTATTTCGTGGAGTCGTTCGGCTACGATTCCGCGCTGTTTGCCGCCTACTATCTCAGAGTGCCTGACGGCAGCGGCGGCGTGAGGTTTGTCCCGTTTACGGGACAGCCGACAATCGGGAACGGCGAGTACATCGTCCAAATCGGGACACCGCAATGGAAGCACTTCAGTGGCAGCGGGTATTTCCTGCAAGGCCACGATGAGAACTTCTTCGAGTGGGCCTCGGGCGATTTACTCCTCCTGAGCGCGGACCTGTCCTATCGCCCCACGGAGCGGCTGCGGAACAGCGTCAGCTATTTCTGGCAGCAGGTGAATCGCCGCACCGACGGCAGCCTGGTGAATGTCGGTCGCGTGCTTCGGGCCAAAATCGAATACCAGGTCTCGCGGCCGCTGTTCATTCGGGTGGTGGGCCAGTACATCCAGGAGAAGACGGACTCGCTACGCGACGACTCGCGGACCGGCGCGCCGATATACATCCAGGGGCCGGACAGCCTGACGCGCGCGGCTGCGTCGCGCAGCAATCTCTTCCACGCCGACCTGCTGCTCAGCTATCAACCCGTGCCGGGGACGGTGGTGTTCGCCGGGTATGGCAGCAACATGACAGACGAAGAGGCCTTCCAGTTCCGGGGCCTGAGGCGAACGGACGACGCCTTCTTCCTCAAGCTGAGCTACCTGTTCAGGCTGTGACCCTCAACTAGCTACCTGTCCGGCGGGTCCCCATTATAGGGACCGCGCTCACGCCAGGAGCGGTCGCCGGTGGACGATGCTATTTCTCGCCTCAAGACAGCGCTCGCCGACCGCTACACGATCGAGCGCGAGCTCGGCCGCGGCGGGATGGCGACGGTGTATCTCGCCCACGACCCGAAGCACGACCGCCCGGTCGCGCTCAAGGTGCTGCGCCCCGAGCTCGCCGCCGTGCTCGGCGGTGAGCGGTTTCTCAGAGAGATCAGCCTCACGGCGCAGCTCCAGCACCCGCACATCCTGACACTCATCGATTCCGGGGAAGCGGACGGCTTCCTGTATTACGTGATGCCCTACGTCGAGGGCGAGAGTCTGCGCCAGCGCTTGGAGCGGGAAGGCCAGCTGCCGCTCGATGAGGCGCTGCGCATTACCCGGGCGATCGCCGCGGCGCTCGACTTCGCCCATGGACACGGGGTGATCCATCGGGACATCAAGCCTGAAAACATCATGCTCCACGAGGGCGAGCCGATGGTGGCGGACTTCGGGATCGCGCTGGCGGTGAGCGCGGCGGGACGGGAACGTCTCACCGAGACTGGCCTTTCCCTTGGGACCCCGGCCTACATGAGTCCCGAACAGGCGAGCGCCGAGCCCCGGCTCGATGGCCGCAGCGACCAGTACAGCCTGGCGTGCGTGCTGTACGAGATGCTGGCGGGGGAGCCGCCCTACACGGGTCCGACCGCGCACGCCATCATTGCCAAGTGCTTGACCGAACCGATACCGCACCTGGGCACGGTGCGCCGCGTTTCACCGGCGGTGGAAACCGCCGTCACGAGAGCACTCGCGAAGGCGCCGGCCGACCGATTCGCCACGGCAGGAGCCTTCGTCGCAGCGCTCACGGCCGCCTCGACTCGGGCGACGCGTCCCCGGTGGCGGTCCGCGGGGGGTGCACTCGCCGCCGTTGTGATCATCATCATTGGTGGCGCGGCGTGGTTTTATGCTTCCCGGAATTCCAAACTCGTTCGGAACTACCCGAACGTCGTGCCCTTCACGAGTTCCCCCGGTCAGAAATTTGATCCTGTGTTCTCGCCGGACGGCAACGAGATTGCTTACGTCTGGAAAGGCGAAACTGACGACACCGTCGACCTTTACGTCAAGCTCATCGGCGCTGGTGGTCCGCTCCGACTTACCAGCGGTCCCGCCAAGGAGTATTGCCCGTCTTGGTCGCCCGACGGGCGTTACATCGCCTTCGTTCGCGATGAAGCCCCGGATTCCAAGGCTGCTTTTCAGCTTACCCCCGCGCTCGGTGGGGCCGAACTCGTTCGCGATGAAGCCTCGGTTGGCAAGGCTGCTTATTACCTCATCCCGGCGCTGGGTGGGGCCGAACGCAAGATCGGGGAGGCATATGGCCAAGCCTACGTCTTCGGGCGGTGCATCGACTGGTCTCGCGACGGTAAGTACCTGATCGTGGCAGACAGAATGGCGCCTCAGGACTCCCGCTCCAGCATCCTGCTTCTCTCGGTTGAGGACGGACAAAGGAACGCACTGGTCCCCCAGCCCGATCTGTACGTCGCCGATCCAACCCTCTCCCCCGATGGAAAAGCGGTCGCCTACGCCCAAGGAGCGGGTTTTATCGCTGGTGACATTTATGTTGCGCCTGCCAGCGGTGGCCGGTCACATCGCCTGACGTCCGACGGGCGATTCCTGGCTGGACTCGCGTGGACGCCGGACGGACGGGAGATCGTTTTCTCCTCAGATCGTGGCGGGCTTTTGAGACTATGGCGCATCGGTGTCTCGGGAGGCACCCAGGAACTGGTGAACGGTGTGGGTGAGGGCGCGAGATCGCCGACCATTTCTAGCAGGGGAGATCGGCTAGCCTATATTCATCGCCGCGTAGATGCGAACATCTGGCGAACGCCGGGACCTGGTTGGAGAGGACGCCGTCCCGCACCTACGCGTGTGATTGCTTCATCACGCGCGGATTATGAAGCGGCCTTTTCTCCCGATGGCAAGCGGATCGCCTTCGCGTCCGATCGCTCTGGGAATGTCGAAATCTGGATCTGCAACAGCGACGGCACCAACCAAACACAACTCACGTCGTTGAAGGCTGCCGATTCAGGCTCGCCACGCTGGTCTCCGGACGGCAAGACGATTGCTTTCGATGCCCGGCTCGAAGGCCACGGTGATATCTTCGTTATCAGTGTCGATGGAGGCGCCCCCCGCCGTCTCACCAGCGATCCGGTCGAAAATAACGTCCCCGCGTGGTCTCGGGATGGCAAATGGATCTATTTCTCCTCGAACCGGACAGGGAATTGGCAAATTTGGAAAGTACTGTCAGCGGGTGGCGGTGCGGTACAGGTGACGAAAAACGGCGGCTTCACCGCACAGGATTCTCCCGATGCCGAGTTTCTCTACGTGTGGCTTGAGGGGGGGACCATTTGGAGAATGCCGGTCCAGGGCGGGGAGCCCGTTCGCGTTCTGCAAGGTGTGCAGTTGTTTACCTGGTGGAAAGT
Source organism: Burkholderiales bacterium (assembly GCA_035644415.1). GTDB lineage: Bacteria > Pseudomonadota > Gammaproteobacteria > Burkholderiales > JACQAP01 > JACQAP01. The sequence continues at coordinate 919 of DASQOP010000364.1, read as the reverse complement.
CGGTCGCCACGGCATTTACTTCATCGACGGGTCAACCACCCCCGCCCATGTCAGGTTTCTCGACTTCTTGACCCAACGCGTGAGAACAATCACTTCGCTGGATGTGGGATACGTGACCCCTGGCGGCTCATACTTCGATCTCTCTCCGGATGAGCAGTGGTTTGTCTTCGACCGTGTAGACCAGGCTGAGAGCGATATCATGCTGGTCGAGAATTTCCGCTAAACGTGTGGACAACTCGCTGCCGCGCTGATAGCTTCGCCGCTTCTCCACTCAAGCCTATGCGACCCTTCCTTGCAGAAGTGCTCGGCACCATGCTGTTGATCATCCTGGGCGATGGTGTGGTCGCCAACGTCGTGCTCAACAAGACCAAAGGCCAGAACGCCGGGTGGATCGTCATCACGGCGGGGTGGGCGTTCGGTGTGACGGTCGCGGTGTATGCCGTCGGCAGCTTCAGCGGCGCGCATCTGAACCCGGCGGTGACCATCGGTCTCGCGTCCATCGGCAAGTTCGCATGGGCTTCAGTGCCCGGCTACATCGCAGCCCAAATGCTCGGCGCGTTCCTCGGTGCCACGATCGTGTGGCTCGCCTACCTGCCGCACTGGCCCGTCACGGAGAGCCAGGCAGGGAAGCTGGCGGTGTTTTGTACGGGCCCCGCCATCCGCAACCCGGCCGCGAACCTCCTGACCGAGATCATCGGCACCTTCGTGCTGGTGCTCGGCGTGCTGACGATCCTGACACCGAAGAATCTCAACCCGGTACATGGGTGGGACGCAGGATTCGGTCCATTCCTGGTTGGCATCCTGGTGTGGGCCATCGGTCTTTCGTTGGGCGGGCCAACCGGCTACGCGATCAATCCGGCGCGTGACCTGGGTCCGCGAATCGCCCACGCGCTCCTGCCCATCGCGGGCAAGGGGAATT
>DASQOP010000363.1:0-8208 GCA_035644415.1 Burkholderiales bacterium | reverse complement strand
GTGCCGGCGCTGATCGAGAACGCGAAGAAAGCCGGTGTTGGTTTACATATTGGCAAGGGCGAGAACATCTGGGCCAACGTACACATCGACGATGTCACCGAACTCTATCTGCTCGCGCTGCAGAAAGCGCCTGCCGGCGCGCTCTACTACGCCGAGAATGGCGAGGAGGTTCTTAAGAACGTAGCTGCGTCCATCAGCCGCATGCTTGGCTTTGGCGGAAAAACAAAGGAATGGTCCCCGCAGGAAGCGGAAGCCGCGCTCGGGCCGAAGGCGCATTCATCTTTTGGATCGAACAGCCGGGTGCGAGGGAAACGCTCTCGTGCCGAACTCCGCTGGAAGCCGAAAGGCCGGCCGATTCTCGAGGAAATCGAGCACGGGCACTACAATCGCGTCCATCACGCCTAGTCCCAACCCGCTCTCAGTTCAGCTTTACGTACTCGTAGTCCACTGGCAGATTGTTGATGCCGCGGTCCGGCGGGGCAATCCAGCCAGCCATCTTGCCTGGCTCCACCACGCGCTGCATCAGGCTCATCACGAACGCGCGATCGTCTTGGCTCGGAATCCATCCCGCCATGTTGCGCTCGAATTCCTCGCGGCTGATGGCGTTGCCCTGCGGATCGGTCGGTGCGTTTGCCCAGGCGCCGATGGCGCGGCGGAAACGCGGGCTCGGAAGCCTTAGCTGAAAGTCGAATCCCGCGCGGCTGATCTGCATGTTCCAGCGCTTGACCCCGATCTCGCAGTCCTTGATGTAGGCGTTGCGCAACACCTCGTTCATCGCGTTGCGCAGGCTCACCGCTTCCTTTCCCTGCGGTGTCTCCAGCTCGTAGCTCGCTTCGCTGCAGATGTGATCCTGGTACTGCGCTTCGTCCGGCCGGCCCTTGATGCCGTTGGCGAAGGAACTGGCGGCGTTGGAAGAGACTTCGGAACCGAACAGATCCAGCGAAGAGGTGAACCAGAAATTCATGTAGCGCTGGATGGTCGGCAGATCGACTGCACCCTGTGCACGGACCGCGGCAGGATCGTCGCTGCCGAGCTCTTTCATGGCCTCCAGCGTGCGCTTCACTACACGACCCACGCCGGTCTCGCCCACGAACATGTGGTGCGCCTCTTCGGTGAGCATGAAGCGGCAGGTGCGCGCCAGCGGATCGAGACCCGATTCGGCGAGGCTCTTGAGCTGAAACTTGCCGTCGCGGTCGGTGAAGTACGTGAACATGAAAAACGACAGCCAGTCGTTGATGGGTTCGTTGAACGTGCCGAGGATACGCGGCTTGTCGGCGTCTCCCGAGTGGCGTGCCAGCATTTCCTCGGCCTCCTCGCGTCCGTCGCGGCCGAAATAGGCATGCAGCAGATAGACCATAGCCCACAAGTGCCGGCCTTCCTCGACGTTCACCTGGAAAAGGTTCCTCAGGTCGTAGAGGGACGGGCAGGTGAGACCCAGCAAGTGCTGTTGCTCCACCGATGCCGGCTCGGTGTCGCCCTGGGTCACGATGATGCGGCGGAACTGCGAACGCAGCTCGCCCGGCACCTGCTGCCAGGCTGGCTGGCCGAAGTTGTCGCCGAAGCCGATGGTGCGCTCCGGCGCCGGCTCGGCGAGAAAGATCCCCCAGCGGTAGTCGGGCATTTTCACCGAACCATACGTGGCCCAGCCCTGGGCATCGACGCCGGTGGCGGTGCGCAGGTAAACGTCCGCCGATGAAAACGCGTTCGGTCCCATCTCCCGCCACCAGTCGAGAAATCTCGGCTGCCAGTGCTCGAGCGCGCGCTGCAGCGTGCGGTCGTTCGCCAGATCGACGTTGTTCGGAATGCGTTCGCTATAGTTGATGGTCATGGCGGCTCCGCCGAGTGAATGTGTGAAGGGTGAAGGGTGAAGGGTGAAGGGGGCAGGGGGAAGGCGTGAAGGGTGAAGGGTGAATGAGTGAAGGGTGGTTCAAGACCTGGCTAGGTTGACCGCCTCTTGATCGATGCGATCAGTCCCATCAGCAAGCCGGCAACATCATCGATTTCTCGCGTCAAGGCGTCGTCTTTCAGATAACCGAGCCGGATGGCGATTTCAACATGCGTGTCGAGCTCGGACAAAGACGCCGCTCCAATAGAGAGAAACTGAAGCAGTTCCTTGGTGCCGGTCCGCGCTGATCCCTCGGCGATGTTGGCCGGGACCGAAACAGCCGATCTGCGCATCTGGCTCGTAAGACCGAATAGCTCCTCTTTAGGAAATGTTCGTGTCGCTTCATAGACGTGTTCAACGAGTACGATACTTTCCTGCCAAGCCTTCAATGATCGGTGGTTGCGCTTCACTGTGCAGTTACCCTTTCCCCTTCACGCCTTCACCCTTCACTCCTCATTCACACCCTCTCCCAGTTGAACTTCGCCTTGCGACCGGTTCCGAACACTTTCAACGCCCCTTGTTCGCCGACCGCGTTCGGCCGGTTGAAGATCCAGTTCTGCCATGCGGAGAGCCGGCCGAAGATGCGCGTCTCCATGGTTTCGGCGCCGGCGAAGCGCAGGTTCGCCTCCAATCCGGTGAGCGCGTCCGGCGAAAGGCTGGTGCGTTCCTCGATGGCGATGCGCACTTCCTCGTCCCAGTCGAGGTCGTCCGGCGCGAACGTGATCAGGCCGAGTTCCCGGGCCGTTTCGGCATCGAGCCTGTCGCCGATGCGTGCACGCAGCGTCGCGATGGTTTTTTCGTCGCCACAGTAGCGGGTAGCCAGCCGCGTCAGGTGATTCACCATCGGGTAGGCGCCGAAGTTCGTTTCCGACAGGACCATGCGAGGCGTATCTGCCCCCCCTTCGGGCAACAGCAGCATGTAGCTGCGGTCGGCGGCGAATGCCATCTCGGCAAGCGTGCCGGCGAAACAGGAGCCCTGATCGATGATCGCAAACAGCGTGCGCGAGGATACGTCGAAACGGGCAAGGGTCCGGCGCAGCATTCCGGTTACTTCGCGTACGAACCAGTCATCCCGATGCCGCTCGAGCGCGGCGTCGATCGCGAGTACCGCGTCCGCGTCGCCGCGCGTCTTCAGAATCCAAATGCCGGCGTCCAGATCATTGGTGCGCAGCATCAGGATCGCGTCGTCCAGTTCGCGCGCCATCGCCAGCGGCCACCAGCCGGAGCCGGCAGCGTGTATGCCGTCGAGGTCCGCCGGTTGCGGCGCAGCGGGTGCTCGCAACGTGATCGTCGCGGTGCGTGTCTTGCGATCGATCGCCACGTCGACGTTGCCGTAGTGATACCCGGCTGCATCGATGGTGCGTGCCAATGCAGTCAGCGCGACGCCTATCCCGGATCCGGGACGTTTGCTCTGCGCGACGAGCGCCTTGGTACGCTCCTTCACGGCTTCCGCGAATTGCTGCGGTTTGGCGATCCGATCCACCAGTTGCCACTGTTGCGCACGATCGGCGCGCACCCCTTCCGAGGTCGAGCAGAATACGTCGGCGAGATCGCGCCGCACGCGCCGCTTGTCGGTAATCCGCGTCAGTCCTCCGGTGCCGGGCAGCACACCCAGCAGCGGCACCTCCGGCAGGCTCACGGTGGAAGAACGGTCGTCGATCATCAGGATCTCGTCACAAGCCAGCGCCAGCTCGTAGCCTCCGCCGGCGACCGTACCGTTCACCGCGGCCAGGAACTTCAGTCCGTCGTGGCGGCTCGAGTCCTCGATGCCGTTGCGCGTTTCGTTGGTGAATTTGCAGAAGTTCACTTTCCAGGCATGGCTGGAGAGCCCAAGCATGTAGATATTGGCGCCGGAGCAGAACATGCGTTCCTTCGCGCTGGTGATCACCACGCACTTGACCTCGGGATGTTCGAAGCGGATGCGGTTGAGCGCGTCGTAGAGTTCGATGTCCACGCCCAGGTCGTAGGAGTTCAACTTCAGTTTGTATCCGGGTTTGAGACCCTTATCCTCGTTCACGTCCATCGACAGCGTCGCCACCGCGCCCTCAACGGACAGCCGCCAGTGGACGTACTTCTCGGGGTGCGTGTCGTACAGCGTGGGCCGCTGCGGCTCGGGCGGAGTTTTTTCCAGAACGGAGTTCATGATGGTTTCACCTCTTTCAGGCTGACGGCCTTTTTCAGGGCCCTTAGACTCTGCTCGACCGTTTGACCGGCCGTGTCCACGGTCGCATCCGCCTGGCCGTAAAGCATGCCGCGGCCGTCGAGTATGCGGCGCAGGTCTTCCATGGCCTGCGCGTTGCCGGCCATCGGCCGCATGTCGCCCTGGGCCACCACCCGTGCCATGTGTTCCTCGGGCGCCGCCTTGAGCCACACGGTGAAGCAGGTCGACAGCAGCAAGTCGCAGGTAGCGGGCTCGGACACGATGCTGCCGCCGGTGGCGATCACGCAGCGCTCGTGGCTTTCGATGACCCTCTCCAGGCAGCGGCGCTCGTAACGCCGGTAGCCTTGCTGGCCGTAGAGCAGGAAAATTTCCGAGAGGCTGATTCCGGCATCGCGCTCGATCTCCTGGTCCAGCTCCACGAAAGGCATATCGAGCTTCCTTGCCAACGCCGAGCCCAGTGTGGATTTGCCCGCACCACGCAGGCCGATGAGCGCGATGCGTTTACCGCGGTCGGCCGGGGGGCTGCCGAAATCGCGGAGCAACTGCGCACGGATGCGCGCGAGACGTTGCTTCGGCAGCCGCTGCAGGAACTGCTGGATCAGCGTCAATTCCACCGGCTGATTGTCGTCGTCGCGCAACAGATCGTTCAGCGGAATGCCGAGCGCGTCGCCGATCTGTCGCAGCAACAGCACCGAGACATTTCCCTGCCCGGCTTCGAGCTGGGCCAGGTAGCGCTCCGAGACGCCGGAATCGCGCGCCAGGATCCTGCGGGTCATGCCGCGCCGTGCGCGCGTCTCGCGCACGCGCTCGCCGAGCTTCTGCAGGAATGCCGCATGGTCTGCGCTCAGGTTCGGTGCCGCCGTCTTCGGATCGCGTGCGCCCATCGGGACTCCCGGACGATAATGCAATATACTGCTTATCTGATGGTAAAGTGGCATGATAATACATATACAGGCGAATTCAATGGAATTCATCCTCCGCAGACCCCGAGCGTGGCAATGAAGCTCACGATACTGGTCGGCACCATGACCGGCACCGCCCAATTGGTTGCGCAGGAATTGGAGCTGCGGCTCGACGACGGCGAATTGCAGGCACAAACCCGGCTCATGGACGGGCTGGACGCGGCCGTCTTTGCCGGCGGCGGCCTGTTCCTGATCTGCACCTCGACCTACGGCCAGGGCGACGTTCCGGATAATGCCAAGCAGCTTTACGAGTCGCTGCAAAGTGCGCGGCCGGATTTGTCCAACGTGCAATACGGGGTGATCGCGCTGGGTGATCGCACTTACGCCGAGACCTTCTGCAACGGCGGAAAGCGTTTCGACCGCATTCTTTCCGAACTCGGCGCGCGGCGCATCGGCGAGATCATGCTGCACGATGCCAGCGCCGGCACCATGCCCGAGGAAGTCGCCGCCGAATGGGTGCAAGGCTGGATCGCTTTGTGCCGCGATCAACTGGTCGATGCCTGAGAGCGGCATTTGACGCAAAGGCGCATAGGAGAATAAACCGGAACGCTCACCACGAAGACACGAAGACCACGAAGTGACACAAAGAGAGGCAAGACAAATAACAGCCTTCTCGACGCAAAGGCTCAAAGAACGCAAAGGGACGCAACGAAAATCTAGCCACGTTCTTTCTTCGTGTTCCTTCGTGTCTTCGTGGTGAGATTTATGATTGTGCCTTGAGGATTTGAAGTTCGAGCTGGCGCCAGCCGAGCATGATGGGGGGGCGGCTGGTATATTTCGTCCTGGAACGAGAGGCAATATCTGCCCTGATCAGAGCGAAAGCGGGGGGAGAAGGCGTGACTGGATTAAGCCAGGCGGATCACAGCGTCAGCCCGCCCAGCATTACCATTCCGCGCGACTACAACGCCGCGCATGACCTGATCGAACGCAACCTTGCCGCGCGGCGCGCGAACCGGATCGCCTACATCGACGACACCGGCCGCTATACCTATGGAGAGCTGGCGCAGCGGGTGAACCGCGCCGCCAACGCGCTCTACTCGCTTGGCCTGGGCATGGAAGACCGCATCCTGCTGGCGCACCTGGACACGATCGATTTCCCCAGCGTCTTCCTCGGCGCGATCAAGGCCGGCATCGTGCCGATCACCGCCAACACCCTGCTTACTACCGCCGACTACAAGCACATGCTCGAAGACAGTCGCGCGCGGGCGTTGATCGTGTCGGAGGCGCTGCTGCCGAATTTCGAGCCGCTGCTTAAAAGCCTGCCTTTGCTCGAGCACGTCGTAGTGTCCGGCAAGGATCCGCACGGGAAAGCGCACCTGCAATCGCTGCTGGCGAAGGCTGCCACCGATTTCGAGGCGGCGCCGACAAGCTGCGACGACGTCTGCTTCTGGCTTTATTCTTCGGGCTCGACCGGCACGCCGAAGGGGACAGTCCACATCCATTCCAGCCTGATCCAGACTGCGGAGCTCTATGCCAAGCCGGTCCTGGGCATCCGCGAAAGCGACATCGTGTTTTCCGCAGCGAAGCTCTTCTTCGCCTACGGTCTGGGTAATTCGCTTACGTTTCCTCTGGCGGTGGGCGCGACCACGGTGCTGATGGCGGAACGGCCTACGCCTGCCGCCGTATTCAAGCGCCTCAGGGAGCAGCGCCCCACCATCTTTTACGGCGTCCCGACCTTATACGCGGCCCTGCTCGCGAGCCCGGACTTGCCTCGCAAGGAAGAAGTCGCGCTGCGAATCTGTACGTCGGCGGGAGAAGCGCTTCCCGCCGATATCGGCAGGCGCTGGACCGAGCATTTCGGCGTCGAACTGCTCGACGGCATCGGTTCCACCGAGATGCTGCACATCTTTCTTTCCAATCGTCCGGGCGACGTGCGCTACGGCACCACCGGCAAGCCGGTGCCCGGCTACCGGATTCGCCTGGTGGACGAGGAGGGTCGAGAAATCGGCCCCAACGAAATCGGCGAACTGCAGATCAGCGGTCCGACGAGCGCGATCCTGTACTGGAACAACCGGGCCAAGACGCTTGCGACCTTCGTCGGCCCCTGGACCCGTGCCGGCGACAAGTACACGGTCGATGACGACGGTTACTACACCTACGGCGGCCGTTCCGACGACATGCTCAAGGTGAGCGGCATGTACGTTTCACCCTTCGAGGTGGAGGCCGCGCTGCTGACGCATCCGGACGTTCTCGAAGCGGCGGTGGTCGGCGCGATGGACGAACAGCAACTGGTCAAGCCCAAGGCCTATGTCGTCACCAGGCCGGGCGCGACCGGCACGGCCGCGCTTGCCGAGGCGCTCAAGCAGCACGTCAAGGACCGCCTGGCGCCTTACAAGTATCCGCGCTGGATCGAGTTCATTCCCGAGCTGCCCAGGACCGCGACCGGCAAGATTCAGAGGTTCAAATTGCGAAAGGCGTGAAGGGTGAATGGGTGAATGGGTGAATGAGTGAATGAGTGAATGAGTGAAGGGTGAAGGCGCGAGGGGTGAGGGGTAAATTTCAGGACAAGCAGAACAACAAGGACCGGGAAATTCAGAATCAACGCAGACGCGAATTTCTCTTCGGTGCGGGTGCACCTGCCGGCGCCTCGGTGTAGCGTATCTATGTTTGCGGCGTGCGGTTTGTCAGGATCCAGTACAGTCCGAGATTCGCGACGGTTTCCACGAAAGCAGGGAAATTCACCGGCTTCACGATATAACTGTTGACCCCGAGCCGGTAACTCTCGAGGACGTCTCGCTCTTCATTCGACGAAGTCATGACTACCACCGGTATTGTACGTGTGCGTTCATCGCCTTTGACCCGGCGAAGCACTTCGATGCCATCGATTTTCGGCATCTTGATGTCGAGCAGAATCAGCTTCGGCGCGTGCCCCGGCTGCCGGTCCGAGTATGCGCCGGTGCAGTAGAGAAAATCGAGCGCTTCTTCCCCGTCCTTGACCCAGTGTACCTTGTTCGCGAAATTCACCTTGCGCAGCGCACGCATCGTCATCTCGGCGTCTCGCGGGTTGTCCTCTGCAAGGAGCAGTTCTATCTGATGAAAATCATCCATCGTGTTTTCCCGCCGGTAAGGTGAAAGTGAAGGTCGCTCCCTCGCCGACCTTTCCGTCGGCGCGCACGCTGCCGCCATGCCTGGTAACGACGCGTTGCACGATCGCCAGGCCGACGCCTGTCCCCGCGAACTCTTCGGTGCTGTGCAGCCGC
>DASQOP010000362.1:0-8697 GCA_035644415.1 Burkholderiales bacterium | reverse complement strand
ACGCCACGCCCTTCTGTGTGTACCTGGCCTGCAGCGCCTGCATGTTCCCGCTTTCGTAGTGCTTCTGCACGAACGGGCACTCGGAGTTGAACCACTCCAGCACCACGTACTTGCCGCGATAGTCGGAGAGCTTTTGCACCCTGCCGTTGATATCCACCAGGCTGAATTCCGGCGCAGCCTGGCCGGGTGCAACTGCGGCTTGCGCCGCAGAGACCAGCGCGGCCATCGATACTGCCAAGAACGTAGCAACGAGCTTGCTCATGTTTCCTCCTGTCATCGATCCGCGACAAACAATCCTTTTACGAGGGCGGCGCCGCTACATCGATTGCGCGCAGCACCCGTTCCCGGGTGAGCAATTCCGGCAGCAAGATCGGCGCGCCCTTGCTGCCCGCCGCATAGACCGCGTACACCGGCACGCCAATGCGTCCGAGGTCGCGCAGCGCAGCGGTGATTTGCGCATCCTGGTTGGTCCAGTCCGCACGCAGTCGCACTACGTTGCGTTCCTTGAAGCGGGCGTGCAAGGCGTCCGATTCCAGCACCAGGCGCTTGTTCACCTGACAGGTGACGCACCACGCCGCGGTGAAGTCGACGAAAACCGCGCGTCCTTCGGCCCGTGCCGAGGCAAGCGCATCCGGGGACCACCGTTTCCACGGCCCGGTGACTTCTTCAGCGACGGCATCGGCCGTCTTGTTGCCGGGCCACGCGAACACACAGCCCGCGACGGCAAGCGCGAGTGCGACGACCGTTGCCGCGCGCTTGCCGGTTTCGGTGGAAGCACCCCAGCGACCAATCATCCACAGTGCGGCCGCGATCAGTGTGAGCCCCGCGAGCAGACGCGCCACGGCATCCACGCCCGCCTGTTTTCCCAGCACCCACGCCAGCCAGACCACCGTCAGAAAAAGCGGAAAGGCGAGCACCTGCTTCAGCGTCTCCATCCAGCGCCCGGGGCGCGGAATGCGCCTGATCAGGGCGGGCCAGAAGCACAACAGCAGGTAAGGACTGGACATGCCCAGCGCGAGAGCGGAAAACACCAGCATCGCCTCGCTGGCCGGTTGCGTTAGCGCAAAGCCGAGCGCCGCGCCCATGAATGGTGCCGTACACGGCGTGGCAACGAGCGTCGCCAGCAAACCGGACAACGCCGAGTCCGCATAATCGTTGCGCAACCGCAATTTTGCCGCCAGCGACTGCAGCGACGTCCCGACCTCGAACAGACCGCTCAGGTTGAGCGCCAGCACGAAGAACAGCAACGCCAGCGCGGCCACTACCGACGGCGACTGCAGTTGATAACCCCAGCCCAGCGCCTCACCTTGCGCGCGCAGCGCCAGCAGCATTCCAGCCACCACCCAGAACGACACCAGCACCCCTGCCGCAAATGCCAACCCGTGCGCGCGCAGCCTTGCCGGATTGCCGCGCGCTTGTTCGACGAAGCTGAGCACCTTGATCGAAACCACCGGGAACACGCAGGGCATCAGATTGAGAATCACACCGCCCAGGAACGCCAGTCCGAGCGCAGCCAACAGTCCGACATCGGCGAACGGGCTCAAGGCCGGTTGCTCGAGGATCTCGTCGGCCAGTGCCGAGGCAGACTCGACCGGCACTTCCACCACTGCGGCAGCAACACCCTGCGCGAGACCGGGTTCGGCGACGATCAGGCCGGTCAACGGGCCGGACTTCGAACGGATCGCGGGTGCGGAGGCAACGCGCAACTCATAGCCGCCCGTGGTCCTGATCATCCGCTGCGGGGAGGCGTTTTCGATCCAGCCGTCCTGGTCGGGAAAGAGCGTGAGGTTGTGAATGCGCACCACCCGTGCCCGCCCGCTCGACAGCCGCAGCACCAGATCATCGCCGCGCAGGTAGGCATCGAGGTTCCAGCCTTCCAACGGGCGCGGCAACTGCTGGCGGGTGCGCTCGATTGCCTTTGCCCACTTCGGGTCGGCCGCCGCCGGCTCGTTGCTCACCGGCAGCATGAAGCTGAAGGTCGCATCGCCGGGGATGCAGATTTCCTCGCACACCAGCCAGTCTGCCTTCGCGGTGATCGGCACGGCGGTGCCGGCGGCAAGTCCGGCAGGAACCTGAATGTCGGTCAGCAGGAATATTCCGCCCTCGTAACCGAAGTTGGTGAGCGGCCCCACATTGATGCGCCGTGGCGCCGGCCACTGGACCGGCCCGGCCGAAAAACCCTGGGGCAGCGTCCAGCTGATTCTGGTGGGGAGACCCGAATCGCCGGGATTCTTCCAGTAGGTGTGCCAGCGGTTCTCCATCTTCAGCCGCAGCGCCACGGTCAGTGGCGCTCCGGGGCGCAGACTGGATTTTTCGGGGATAAGTTCCGCTTCGATGTGCGGACGCTGCACCGGCGTCGCCGATACCGGCGCCATCGAGGTGAGCGCTGTAATCAGGAGGATGAGGCAGATTGCGAGCCAGCGCATGAAGATCAGATTGTCGGGTTGTATGGAACGTCTGAGTATTGCGTCGGCGGATAGTTCTTGCCGGGTTGCCGTTTGCGCGCCATCCGCTGTACCGGCAGCGCGCATCCCGCCGCGATTGTAACGCCGTTCCCCGGCGACCGGCGCGGTCGAGCGATCAGGCGCCGCTGCGCCTGACGATGGAGTTCTGCCTCGTGACCAAATCCGGAAGCAGCCGCGTGCCCAGCCCCGGACCGTTCAGCGGACGAATGTAGCCGTCTTTCACCAGCGGCAGCTCGGTGAGAATGTCCTTGTACCAGGTGGAGAAATACGCGCGCACCACTTCCATGATCAGAGCGTTAGGGATGTGCGCCATGAAATGGATGGAGGCGACCCAGACCACCGGACCGTTGCAGTCATGCGGCGCCACCGGGCGCTGCCAGGCTTCGGCAAGCGCGGCGATCTTGCGCGCTTCGGTCAAGCCCCCGCACCAGCCGATGTCGAGCATGACGATGTCGGCCGCCTGGTTGGCGAGCACGTCGCGGAACGGATACATCCCACCCAGCGTTTCGCTGGCGCACACCGGGATCGTGGTCGAGCGCGCGTACTCGGCGAGTGTGTCCACGTCGCACATCCTGACCGGGTCTTCCGACCAGTACGGCCGGTAAGGTTCCAGCGCCCTGGCAATCTGCTTCGCCTGCTGCAGGTTCCACAGTGAATGAAATTCCGCCATGACCTCGATTGTGTCGCCGACGGCCCTGCGGATCTTGCGCCAGGGTTCCAGCGCAATGTCGAGATCGCGCTCCGGAATGAAGCCGCCGCCGTTGTCCTCGGCGTAGGGGTCGAAGGGCCAGATCTTCATCGCGGTGTAGCCTTCTTCAAGCAGGCTTTGCGCCAGTTCGTCGGCGCGATGCACGAAGGCGATCTGGTCGTCGTAGCGGCCTTCGGACTTCGGCGCCGGCTCGCCCACGCGCAGCGAACGCCGCACCACGCTGCGGGTGTTGTAGTTGTAGCCGGCGCAGGTGTTGTAGGCGCGGATGCGGTCGCGCGTCAGGCCGCCGAGCAGCGTATGAATAGGCTGATTGAGCGCCTGGCCGAGGATATCCCAGAGCGCGATGTCCACCACGGATGCGGCACGGATCTCGGTACTGCTGCTGGCAAAACCCAGATAGCTTCCCATCAGGTGTTTGCTATGTTTCTGGATCTCCCGAGGATCCTTGCCCAGCAGGTACGGCGCAACCAGATCGTGAAGTTGTGCTTCCACCGCCTGCGCGCCACGCGAGGTTTCGCCCAGACCCACCAGCCCCTCGTCGGTATGGATCTGCGCCAGCAACAAGTTGGGGCGTTCCGGCAGGCGCAGGGTTTCGATTGCCGTGATTTTCATTGCAGGTCCATTCCCTATCTCAATTCTTCGGCCCTTATGCCGCGCGCGCGCACCAGGTCGCCCCAGCGCCTCGTTTCCGCGCGGATATGCGCGCGGAACTCCTCGGGCGTTCCGCCGCCCGCTTTCACGTCCATGTCCGCGAACTGCCTGAGGACCGCGGGATCGGACAGCGCCTCGTTGAACGCCTTGTTCAAGCGCTCGATGATGCGCGCCGGGGTTTTCTGCTGCGCCATCACGCCGAACCACGGAGCGATCACAAAATCCCGGAAGCCTGCCTCCTGCATCGTCGGCACGTCCGGGAGGCGGGGCGAACGTTGCGCGCCGGTGATCGCAAGCGCGCGCAATGCGCCCGCCTTGATGTGCGGAAGGATGGAGGGAGTGTTGTCGAAGAACATGTCGATCTGTCCGCCACGCAGATCGGTGATTGCCGGCGCCGAGCCGCGATACGGCACATGGAGGATGTCGATGCCGGCCGCCTGCTTGAACAGCTCGCCAGACAGATGCGGGCTGGAGCCGTAGCCTGATGAGCCGAACGTCAGCTTGCTGGACTGCTTTCTGGCCAGCGCGACCAGTTCCGCGACGCTGTTGGCCTTCACCGCCGGGTTCACGGTGAGCACGTTCGCCATCGAGCCGAACAATACGATCGGTGCGAAATCGCGTTCCAGGTCGTACGGAAGGTCATGGTAGATCGCAAGATTGATCGCGCAGGTGCCGATCGTGCACTGGATCAGCGTATAGCCGTCCGGCGCGGCCCGGGCCGCCGCCTCGGTCCCGATGTTGCCGCCGGCACCGGGACGATTCTCGATGACGATCTGCTGACCCAAAGCGCGCCCGGCTCGCTCGGACACCAGGCGCGCGATCAGGTCGGAAGAGCCGCCGGCGGGAAACGGAACGATCAAGTTGACCGGCCGCGCCGGATATGCCCGTTCCTTGTCGCAGGCCGCAAAGAAAACAAGCAGCAGCGCTGCGGTGCAAAGGTGGCACGCGCGCCGGATGTGCCCGAGTTGAGGTCGTGACACTTTCCGTCTCCTCCGAGGTTTTCCGGTCATTCTACCGGCGATGCTTCGGGTATAGTTCGCCCGACTCACAGTACTCTTTTGACGTGACTCCGCATACGCTCGAAGTCCTGCGCCTTTTGCAAAACGGTGAATTCCGGTCCGGCGAAGCCATCGGCAAGGCGCTGGGGATCACGCGCGGCTCGGTGTCGAATGCGCTCGCCAACATCGATGCATTCGGACTCACGGTCCACAAGGTGCATGGACGCGGCTACCGCCTGGTAACGCCGGTGCAGTGGTTGTCCCGTGACCAGATCCTGGCGCAATTCGGCGGACAGGCGCGCTTCGACATCGAAGTCGTGGACGAAACCGGCTCGACCAATACCGACCTGCTGGAACGCGCCGCGCAGGGGGCGCCGTCGGGTACCGTGCTCGTGGCCGAATTGCAGACCCATGGGCGCGGACGGCGCGGGCGCAACTGGCATTCCGGACTGGGGGGCGCACTCACGTTTTCGGTCCTCTGGCGTTTCGAACAGGGGGCGGGGTTTCTTTCCGGGCTCAGTCTCGCGGTCGGTATCGCGCTTGCAAGAGTGATGAGAAGGCATGGAGCAGAAGAGGTGATGCTGAAATGGCCGAATGACGTGCTGTGGCGTCACCTCAAGCTTGCCGGCATCCTGATCGAACTTGCCGGCGACGTAATGGGACCCACCGTGGCGGTGATCGGCGTGGGAATCAATCTGCGCCTGCCGGAGGCGGTGAAGGCACGCATTGACCAGCCGGTGGTGGACCTGGCAAAGATCGGCATAGACATGGACCGCAACCGGCTGTTTGCGGAGATTCTTGCCGAACTCGATATGGTTCTGAGGAAATTCTCCGGCAAGGGTTTTGCGCCGTTTCGCCATGAATGGGACAAGATGCACGCGTACCGAGATAGAATGGTGCGTCTGCGCATGCCGGACAAGACCGAACTCGAAGGCAAGGTCGAAGCGGTCGCCGAGGACGGTGCGCTGATGATCAAGACCCGCTCCGGTACGCGCAAGTTCTACGGCGGAGAGCTGAGTCTGCGACCTGCCGCGTAAGTACGAGATTCCTATCCAAACCCGAAAGTCTCTCGAACCGTGATCCTTGCCGTCGATGCCGGCAACAGCCGAATCAAATGGGCGCTCCATGACCGCAACGCCTTCGTCCATGAAGGAAGGGTGGCGCGTGCCGACCTCGCCCTGCTCGAGCGGGCGTGGGCACATCTGCCTGCCGCGGATACAATCGTCGTGGCCAACGTGGCTGGCGAGGCGGTGCGCGCAGGTTTGCAGAAATTATTTGTCCGCTGGAAGGCCGAACCTCGATGGGTCGCCGCAACCGGAGCCCAATGCGGTGTTGTCAGCCGCTACGACGATCCGTCGCAACTTGGCGCGGACCGCTGGGCGGCACTGATCGGCGCGCGGCAACTGGTTTCCGGTTCCTGTCTGGTGGTTAACGCGGGCACCGCGATGACGGTGGACGCTCTTAGCACGCAGGGCGAGTTCCTCGGCGGTATCATCGTTCCCGGCTTCGATCTGATGCACGAAGCGTTGGCTGCGAACACGGCAGGCCTGTCCTCCGAACGCGGCAGCTTTGCCTCGTTCCCGCGCAGCACGCGCGATGCCATCACCAGCGGTGCGATACAGGCGCTGTGCGGCGCGGTGGAACGCGTGCGCGCAGCGATGGTGGCGGACGGTCACGGGGAACCGACCCTGTTGATCGGAGGCGGCGCGGCGGAGCTGATGGCGCAGCGGCTCGGCAGGCCGGCCAGGATCGCGGACAAGCTGGTGCTCGAAGGCCTGGTGCGGATCGCGCAGGAACGGCGATGAGGTGGGTCTTTCTGGTGCTGCTTGCCGTCAACATCGGGTTCGGCGTTTTCGTTTACCTCAGAGACAAGGCGCCGAATCCGGATGCGCAGCTCATCGCGCTGCAGATGAATGCAGACAAGGTGCGCATCGTGCCGCCGCGGCCGGCGCCTGCGCCTGCGCCGGTGACGGCATCGGCGCGCGTAGCCTGCGCCGAATGGGGCGGATTTGGCGCGAGCGAACTGGCGCGCGCGCAGAACGCCCTGGATCGTCTTGCGCTCGGAGCACGCGCGCGCCGCGTCGAGGTCAGCGTGACCGCGGGCTACTGGGTATTCATTCCGCCGCAGCGATCGCAGGCGGCGATGGAGCGCAAGCTCACCGAGCTCAAAGAACTGCGGGTCAGCGAATACTTTCCACTTCAGGACCCGGGCCGCTGGCGCTATGCGATTTCACTGGGTGTGTTCCGCAGTGAGGAGGGCGCGGCCAGGTACCTTGCGCAGCTGCGACAAAAGGGCGTTCGTTCGGCGACGGTCGGCGAACGTGAACAGCGCGTGACCCAGACTGCATTCCAGATCAGCGCCCCGACCGAAGAGGAATCGGCGAAATTTGCGGAACTGAAAAACGAATTCCCGGGTACCGAATTGCGCGCCGTCGAATGCCACTGAGTCCGATTCCCGAACCGCAGAGGGCACCGAGACCACGGAGAAGAGCCAAAGATCCTCAACACCAACGAGAACCCTGAATGATCGCGGTTTGCTCGTACGTAATCAGTCAGGCATCCCTTTGCGTACTTTCCTTTCTCCTTTGCGCCCTTGCGTCGCCGCCTTTGAATTGGTCTTTGGTGGTTCTAGATCGGGGCCAGCACGCGGGTGCCGTCGCCGTCTTCCCTCAGTTCCAGCCGACGCGAGTGGAATGCGATCAGCGCCGCCCGGTGGCCGACGCTGATGATGGTGGTGCCGGGCAGACTTTCCTTCAGCATCCGGTAGAGTTTTTCTTCCGCGGAATCGTCCAACGCGGAAGTCGCCTCGTCGAGGAACAACCACGCCGGCTTTTGCAGCAGCGCGCGCGCAAAGGCGATGCGCTGTTGTTCACCGGGCGAGAGTTGCAGTGACCAGTGCTGGACATCGTCGATCCGGTCCACGAGTTGCGGCAGCCCGACCGCGTCGAGCACCCCTTTGATCTGCTCGTCGGAGAACTCGGTAGGCGACGCGGGGTAGCTTACGACGTCGCGAATCGTGCCGATCGGCAGGTAGGGCCGCTGCGGCAGGAACAGCACGCGGAAGCCCGCCGGCATGCGCATTCGTCCTTTTCCAAATGGCCAGATCCCGGCTATCGCCCGGAACAGCGTGCTCTTTCCGGACCCGGAAGGCCCGCAGATCAGCAGGCTTTCCCCCGACTTGATGGTCGCGTTCGAAGTTGAAATCAGCGGCTGGCCGTTGGGCAGGCTGAGGGCAACGTTGTCGATGACAAGATCTTCGTTGCCATCCTGCGCCTGTCGCACCCCGGACTGCTGCCGCATGTCTTCGCGAGCTTTCTCGATCGCATAGTGGAAGCCGAGCAGGCGGTCTGCCGTGGCTTTCCAGGCGGCGAAGCTGTTATAGGCGCCGATGAACCACGACAGCGAACCCTGTACCTGTCCAAAGGCGTTCGAAATCTGCATCAGCCCGCCGAGCTGGATGGTGCCGGCGAAATAGCGGTTGCCGGCAACGACGAACGGGAATATCACCGCCAGCTGGTTATAGCCGATGGTGAAAGAGTTGAGAATCTTCTGGCGCCTCATGATGAGCCACCAGTTGTTGACCACGTTGGCGAAGCGCGAGCGGAAATTGCGCAGTTCGTCCTGTTCGCCGCCGTATAGCGCCACGCCTTCGGTGTTTTCCCGGAAGCGCACCAGCCCGAAACGGAAGTCGGCCTCGAAGCGCTGCTGGTTGAAGTTGAGCCCGATCAGCGCCTTGCCGATCTTGTGGGTCATCCAGGTGCCGACGATCGCGTAGACCAGCGCCGCCCACACCATGTAACCCGGGATAACGATCTCGGCGCCGTTATAGGGGATCGCGAACGGTCCGGACAGCGCCCACAATATGCCGACGAAG
>DASQOP010000361.1:0-3895 GCA_035644415.1 Burkholderiales bacterium | reverse complement strand
CAACAGAGCCGCCATAATTCGCTGCGCGGAGAAGTACCGCTGAAACGTCGAGTACCAAAGGAAAGCGGGGGTACCCGCGGCAGCCGTGAATGACGGTTCCTGGACGCTTCCAGCCGCTCCCAATATGGTTTGGGGTCCGCTTGCCAACACTGCCTGTCAGCTCAACTCTGAGCTTCTGGGACTAGGCACCCTAAACCCTCACCGCAGAGGACGCGGAGGAAAGGCAAGAACAAGAAAATAGGTTTGGATGAAAACCTTTCATTGGCTCATGATGGTTCGCGGCGAGAGTTAGCGGCAGATTATCGCGATCAGTCACCCCGCCTTTATCTCTAAGTTGCTTTCCCTCGTTTTTGTTTTTCCTCTGCGTTCTCCGCGCCCTCTGCGTTAAGAGCTTACCTGCTATGCCATGGTCCGGGGTAGCCACAGGGAAATTACGGGAAACGCGCAAAGCACCACCAGCCGGACGAGGTCCGTGGCGATGAACGGCATGGTGCCGGCGTAGATGCGCGGCAGGCTGATGTCGCGCGCGATCGAGTTGAGCACGAACACGTTCATGCCCACCGGCGGGCAGACGAGGCCGAGCGTCACCGCCATCACGATGATCACGCCGAACCACACCGGGTCGAAACCCAGTTGCATGATCACCGGAAACACGATCGGCACGGTAAGCAGGATCATTGCCAGCTCGTCCATGATCGCGCCGAGAATCAGATAGCCGATCATGATCAGCGCGAGCACGCCGTAGGCGCCGAGCGGCAGGTGCACCATGAACTCGACGATCTGCTGCGTGGCCTGCGTGATGGTGAGGAAATAGCCGAACAAATAGGCGCCGATCACGATCACCATGATCGAAGCCGACACGCGCACCGAACTGACCAAGCATTCCATGATGGCCCGGCGTGACAGCCGGCCGCGCGCCAGTCCTATGACCAGCGCCCCGATTGCGCCGACCGCGGCCGCCTCGTCCACCAGAAACAATCCGCCGTAGATGCCGCCGAGTACGAGCAGGAAAAGCGCGGCGGTCGACCAGATTTCCCTCAGTGCGCTGAACCGCTCATGCCAGCCGTGGCGGGCGCCGCGCGGCATGTGTTGCGGGCGCAGGCGGCCGACGATCTGGATGGTGACCGCGTACATCCCCATCGCCAGCAGGCCGGGCAGTACGCCCGCCGCGAACAATTGCGAGATGTCGGTCTCGGTCATGATGCCGTAGAGCACGAAAATCACCGAGGGCGGGATCATGATGCCGAGCGTGCCGCCGGCAGCGATCACGCCGGCCGCAAAGCCGGGCTCATAGCCGGCGCGGCGCATCTCCGGCAGCGCGACGTTGGTCATCGTCGCGACTGTGGCCACCGACGAGCCGTTGATCGCGGCGAATCCCCCGCAGGCGGCGATCGAGCCCACCGCCAGGCCGCCGCGCAAATGCCCGAACCACGCGCTACCGGCGTTGAACAGCTCGCGGCTCATTCCGGCCGCGGCGGCAAACGAGCCCATCAGGATGAACATCGGGATCACCGCGAGCTTGTAGTCGGTGACGGTGGACAGCGGCACCTTGCCCAGCAGCGCGAGGGCCGGGCCCCAACCCGACACCACGCCGTAACCAAGCACGCCGGCAATGCCCATTGCAACGCCGATCGGAACGCGCAGCAACATCAGCGCGAACATCAGTGCGAAGCCGAGCACGGCAATGAGATCCCTGTCGATCATCGCCGGGTCATTCTCCGCGGCTGCAGAGGCGGACCAGGCGCACAGCGGTGAGGATCGTGCCGGCCAGAATGCCGGCACCCGCCAGCACGTGGAAAGGCCACACCGGCAGCTTCAGCTCCATCGTCAGCACGTTGCCTGCGGCCGTGTCGCGGATGGCGTCGGCGAGCATCAGCGAGAGCGCCGCCATGAACACCAGCAGGATCGAGGTCGCGGTGATGTCCAAAATACGGCGTCCGCGCGAGGACAGGAACTCCCAGAGCAGATCCACCAGGATGTGGCCGTTGCGGTAACAGGCGGAGGCGATGCCCCAGAAGATGCTGATGCCCAGCAGCAATTGCGCCAGATCGAACCAGTCCGGAGGCGAGTAATTGAAGAGCTTGCGCAGGATGACCGTTGCGAAAGTGGCCAGCGCGACGGTCAGCAAAAGCAGGCCCGCCGTTCCCTCCACCATGCGGACAAAGCGCTCCATTGCGGATCCCGCCGGCGCCGCTACTTCGCCTTCGCCCCGTATTTCAGGAGCGTTGCGTCGAACTCCGCCAGGAGTTTGGCCGGGTCGTAGCCCTGCTTGCGCACCTCGTCGCTCCAGATCCCGACCACCGGCTCGGCCGATTTCTTCCAGGCCGCCAGTTCTGGAGGCGTGAGCGGCACGACTGTCTGCGCATTGTCCGCTTTCGTCTTCTCCCGTCCGGCTGCCTCGAAGTCGCCCCACTCCTTGCCGACCCGGTAGGCCCAGTCGGAACTGCAATGCCCGTCAATGACCTTGCGCTGTGCGGGCGACAGTGAATTGTAGCGGTCGGGATTCAGAATCCACGCGAAGCCGGTGGTGTACATCCGCGCGTCGATGTGGAAACGAATCACCTTGTTGATGCCGAACAGATAAATGGACTCCCAGGGAAAGGTGATGGCGTCGGCGACACCGCGCTCCAGCGCCTCGCGCGCCTCGGGAGCACTGACGTTGACCGTCGATGCGCCGAGCAGCTTCACCCAGTCGGCAACCACCGCTTGCGCCGGCCGCACTTTCAGACCCTTGATCTGCTCCGGCGAACTGACCCGTGTTCTGGAGTGGAAAGTGCCGGGATCGTGTACGAACATCAGGCACAGCTTTACGCCCGGCATGTCTTTCTGCGCGTACGGGCGGTACCAGACGTCGTAGGCGCGCGACCCGTTGTCGGCATTGTCCATCATGAACGGGAGTTGGGCCGCGTTCGCCACCAGCATGCGTCCGGCCTGGTAGCCGACATTGATATACGACACGTCGGCGATGCCCTTGACCGTCATATCGTAATGGTCGATCGCCTTGCCGAGTTGCTGGGCCGGATAGATCGCGATCCTGATCGTGCCGCCCGATGCCTGCTCGATCGACTTGGCCCAGGCCTGCGCGGTCTTGTGCAACGGGTGCGCGGGCGGCAACCAGTGGGAAAACTTCAGCTCGACCGGCTTGTCCTGGGCAAGAGCGCTTCCGCAGGCTGCGGCAATGCAGAGCGCCAGGGCGCCCAAGGTTCGTGCAGTCACGCTGATCTCCTCCGCGGGTCTGTTGTGCGGCGCATTTGTTGTTTTGACCGCCAGCGCGAAGTATAGCGGGCCGCCATAGACGCAGGAACGAATCGCCATTTCCATTCTCGATCGGGCACTGGAACAAAGCGCTCACCACGGAGGACGCGGAGGACACGGAGGAAAGGCAAGGACGGAAAAAGAACCTTCGAGAGTTAATCCCCGCTACTGTAGGTCACTTCGGCACCGGGCCTGCTTTTAACTCCCACGTGTTTTTCCTCGCCTCTGGTTTTCCTCCGTGTCTTCCGCGTCCTCCGTGGTAAGTGCTTGTCTAGGTCAGGCCAGCCATTCGCGAAGTGCCGTGTTCACGATCTGTGGCCGCTCCAGCGTGGACAGGTGACCGCACTCCTCGACCACCGCCAGCTTCGCCCCCGGGATCGCCGCGGCCATTTCCTCGCTGCATTCCAGGGGCGTGAGTTGGTCCTGGCGCCCGCACAGCACCAGCGCCGGACAATTGATCTTCGGCAACCCGGGCCTGAAATCGGGCCGGGAGATGATCGCCCGCTGCTGCCGCAGGTAAGCTTCGATTCCGGTGCGTTCCGCCATGTCTCGGACGGTCTTGGTGAGCTGCGCATCTTTGACCCGCGAGGGGTGAAGCAGCAGCGGCAGCATGCGGCTGGTTACCGGCGTGAAGCCGCGT
>DASQOP010000360.1:0-14115 GCA_035644415.1 Burkholderiales bacterium | reverse complement strand
TCTCGCTGTCCTCGTCTTAGCTTTTTTAAGTAGTGACCCCTGAACCCTGTGCAACCCTGAATCCTTTGGAGCCCATGACCAGGATTGAACTGGTGACCTCTCCCTTACCAAGGGAGTGCTCTACCACTGAGCTACATGGGCGGTTCGGAACGCCGGTGCCGTTTGTTCGCGCCCCGCTTTAACCAAGTCGCAGCGACTGCCTCGCTAATTTCTTTCTGGAGCGGGTGAAGGGAATCGAACCCTCGTCGTAAGCTTGGAAGGCTTCTGCTCTACCATTGAGCTACACCCGCCTGAATCCGGGCTCAAACACCGAAACTGCTTGCCGTTGGTACCTCAGAAGAAGCTTTGACGATCCCGCCACCGATCCGAACCGACCCCGTCTCTCAATGCTTGGTGGAGGGGGAAGGATTCGAACCTTCGAAGGCAGAGCCGTCAGATTTACAGTCTGATCCCTTTGACCGCTCGGGAACCCCTCCGAACGAAACGGCGGATTATCGATAATAATCTAAGGGATGTCAAACATCCGGCGGCATTCAGACGCGCTTGCCGCGCACCCCGGATTGCTCCGGGATCGGCGCCTAGCGCGGTCACACGGCCGGGTTGGGATAGCGCAGGTGAACAGCGTCGATATCGGCAAGGACGGCGTCCCCGAGGCTCAGGTTTTCGGTATCGATGTTTTCGCGTAGTTGGGCCGGAGTAGTCGCGCCGATGATGACGCTGGCGCAGAACCAGCGGCTGCGTACGAACCCGATCGCCAGGGCTGCCGCCGACAGGCCGGCGCGTCTGGCCAGTTCGGCATAGGCGGCGACCGCCGGCATTACGTTGGGCTTGTCGTAACGCTGGCCGAACGGCGGGTACCTGGTCATTCGCGCCCCTTCCGGCTTCGCGCCATTGAGATACTTGCCAGACAAGTGGCCAAAGGCGAGCGGGCTGTATGCAAGCAGCGGCACGCCCTCGCGCCGCGTCACCTCCGACAGACCGGTTTCAAAAGTACGGTTGAGCAGGTTGTAGGCGTTCTGGGTCGAGGCCACCATCGGCAGCCCCTTCTGCCGCGCGTGGCGGATGAACTCCAGTGCGCCCCAAGGTGACTCGTTGGACAATCCGAGGTAACGGATCTTGCCGGCCTTGATGAACTCGGCAATGGCCTCGAGCTGATCTTCGATCGGTACAGTCGGGCGTTCCTGCTTCGGGTCGTAGAAAATGTTGCCAAACAGCGGCAGATAGCGGTCCGGCCAGTGGATCTGGTACAGGTCCACATAGTCGGTCTGCAGACGCTTGAGGCTACCGTTCAGCGCCTCCTGAATGCTTTTCCTGTTCACCGCCTTCGGCCCGCCGCGCACCCAATTGAATCCCCGGCCTGGGGCGGTGATCTTGGTGGCAACGATCACTTTGTCGCGTTGCTGCCTTCTGAGCCAAGTACCGAGGTAAGACTCTGTGCGGCCTTGCGTTTCCGCCTTGGGCGGCACCGGGTACATCTCCGCCGCGTCGATGAAATTGATGCCGCGGGAGACGGCGTAGTGGAGCTGCTGATGCGCTTCTTTTTCGCTGTTCTGCTCGCCCCAAGTCATGGTGCCGAGGCAGATCTCCGATACGTTGAGATCGCTCGATCCCAGTCTGTTGTATTTCATTGCCCCTTCCCCCAACGCGGTGACCGGCGTCTGAATCCGCGCCGCCGGAGCGAGCGCATCAACGCGTCGGCCCGTGTCGCGCAGGCTGCGTATCTTAAATGGAAGCCCGGCTCGCGACGAAGCGCTTGCCGCCGCCGATCAGTCAGAAGCCGGCCGGGAACGCAGCCTTTGCACGAGTTCATCGGGCGGCATCGGGCGACCCGATAAGAAACCCTGGATTTCGTCGCAGCCTTCGGCGCGCAGGAATTGTTGCTGTTCCTGGGTTTCCACGCCCTCGGCGATGACCTTCATGCGCAAGCTGCGCGACATGGCGATAATCGCGCGCACGATTGCTGCATCGTCGTGATCCGCAGGGACGTCACGAACGAAGGACCGGTCGATCTTCAGTGCGTCGATGGGAAAACGCTTGAGATACGAAAGCGAAGAGTAGCCGGTACCGAAGTCGTCCACCGAGATCGAGATACCCATCGCCTTGAGGTCGTCCAGCACTTCGCTCACCGCGGCACTGTTTTCCATCAACATGCTTTCGGTAATCTCTAACTCGAGGAAGCGCGGATCGAATCCGGTTTCTGCGAGGACGCCGGCCAGCATTTCCTTCAACCGGCTGTGACGGAACTGCTTGGTCGACAGATTCACCGCCAGCCTGACCTGCGCCAATCCTTCATCGTGCCAGCGCTTCACCTGCTGGCAGGCCGCACGCAACACCCATTCGCCGATCGGCAGAATCAATCCGCTTTCCTCGGCAATGCCGATGAAGTCCTGCGGCGACACCATGCCGAGCTCGGGATGCTGCCAGCGAATCAGCGCTTCCACGCCGGTCATCTCACCGGTTTCCAGGCTGAACTTGGGCTGGAAATGCAGCAGAAATTCGCGTCGCTCCAGCGCCCGTCGCAGACTGGTTTCCGTGTCAAGGCGCGACTGCGCACGCGCCGTCAGTTCGGCGGAATAGAACTGGAAGTTGTTTCGCCCTTGCGCCTTGGCGTGATACAAGGCCGAATCCGCGTTCTTTACGAGCCCGTCCAGGTCGTCGCTGTCCAAAGGATAAATGGTGATGCCGATGCTGGGGCCGACGAATAACTCGCGCCCGCCGACGAAAAAAGGCGGAGCGAAGCTGTCGAGCATCTTTTGCGCCACGAATATCGCGTCACGCGGATCGGCCATGTCGGCCAGCACCAACGCAAATTCGTCGCCGCCGAAGCGCGCCACGGTATCGCTCTCGCGCACGCACACAGACAAGCGCTTGCCGAAGTCTCGCAACAGCTCGTCCCCGGCCTCATGGCCCAAGGTGTCGTTGACCATCTTGAAATGGTCGATGTCGAGCAGCATCACGCCGACATAACGCCCCTGCCGGCGCGCCTCGATCATCGCCTGCGACAGACGGTCGTTATATAGCGAGCGATTGGGCAGGCCGGTGAGCTCGTCGTGATAGGCGAGGTAGTTGAGCCGTTCCTGCGCCTGGCGGTTGGCGGTCACGTCCTGCGCCAGGGTCATCACTGACAACACCTTGCCTTGTCCATCCACCAGCGGCGTGTAGTACCACTCGCAAACGATGTTGCGTTGGTCCCTGGTGCGGTTGTCTATCGTCACCTGCGCGCTGTGCTTGTCGATAAGCAGCCGCTTCCACAGCGCGGCGATGGTGTCGCAACTGCGCTCGGCGGCGACCAGGCTGGCGGCGTGCCGTCCCAGCGCCTCCTGCCGGCTGTAGCCAAAGATGCGCTCGGCCGCGGGGTTCCACTCGACCACGCGAAACGACAGGTCCCATTCGATGAAGGCAAGCGGCGCCTGGTGGGCGTGCAGACGCAGCTTCTGCTCCGACTTCATCAGGATCTCCTGCGCCTTGCGATGCTCGCCGATCTCGCGCTGCAGGGCCGTGTTTGCCTGTTCCAGGTTGCCCTTGGTGGCGGAAAGCGTATCCACCAGGCCGAGGTTGCGAAAACGCAGCCGCAGCGACTCGGCGATGGTGGCGTGAATGCGCGCGGAAATCCCCAGCATCAGCGCTGCGAACAGCAACATCATCGAGGCCATCGCGACGTGTACCGGATCCAGGTACAACGCCATGCGCACGGCGAGCGGCACCAAGCTCGGCAAGAGGAATGCGGCGTAAACGCCGCGATAAGAAGACAGCGTGGAAACGCCCCCCGCAGCCAGACCGGCGAGCAGCAGCCCGAAAAAGAACTGGTGAATGAGGTCCTCTCCTGCCAGCAGAACGCTGCCCGCGCCCCAGACCATGCCGGACAGCAGGGTGCCGACAAAAAAGCTCCGCGACCAGCGTTCCATCTGCTCGGCCCGAGGCGCGTTTGCCGCAAAACGACGCCATAGCAAGAACCGGTGCCCAGTGAGCGCACACACGGCAATGAGCCAGGAGAACAGCAGGTTCGCGTCCGCGACAGGCCAGGTCACACCGGCCACGATGAACGCTATCAGCAGCGTCGCCGTGAGTGCCGCAGGAAGCTGACGGAACAGCAGGGCGATCTGTTGGGCGTGAACCTCGCGATAAGTCTCTTCGGATTGGCTGTTCTCGACGATCCCGGCCGATCGCAGTATCGCCAGGATGTTCTCTGAGGTAGGCATGACTTTGCGGTCGGGTTATCGGCTGCTTACATGAAATGCGCCTGCCGCGCCGCATCCCGATGAGGGACCGGTGCCGGCAGGCGCCCGCTTTTCATCTCGCGATGGTAACACCATCGAGGCGCGCAACATCGATCAGGGCCGCAAGGCCACGATTATCTCGATTTCGACGCAGGCGTTGCGCGGCAACTCCGCGACCCCGATCGCGCTGCGCGCGTGCCTGCCGCTTTCTCCGAAAACCTGCACCAGCAGTTCCGAGGCTGCGTCGATCACTTTCGGCTGCTGGTTGAACATGGGCGCCGAGGCAACGAATCCGGTGACTTTGAGGATGCGTTCGATGCGGTCGAGCGAGCCCAGCGCCTGCTTCAGGCAGGCGAGTCCTTGCAGAATGCACAGCCGCGCCGCCTCCTGTGCGCGCTCGACGCCGACCTCACCACCGACCTTGCCGACGATACGCACCTCGTCGCCTTCGCGCGGCAGTTGACCGCTGACGAATGCCAGTCGCTCGTGGACGGTGACCGCAACATACTGAAACGCCGGAACCGCAGCCGCGGGCAGCACGATTCCGAGGCTGGCGAGTTTCTGTTCGATCATCTTCCTCCCCTTATCTTCCCGCGCGGCCATCCGCGATCTTGAAAACCCCGTCCTTTGCTGGCGGTTGGTCCATCTTGGGCGCTTTCGCTTCGGCAAAGCGCCTGCGCATTCTGCTTCTCCTCATAACAAAATGGCACGGCAGCCAAGGCTGCCGTGCCAATTCGTGGCTCCGTGGCACGGGTTATTTCAGGACCATGGCCTGGAAGAACGGCACGTAAGCCTGCAGCATGACCAGCACACCGACCAATGCGGCCAGCGCAATGCTGTGCCAGAACACGAAGCGCAGGATGACGCCTTCCCTGCCTTGCTGGTTGGTCGCCACCGACGCGACCACTATGCTCTGGGCATCGATCATCTTGCCCATCACCCCGCCCGAACTGTTGGCCGCGGCCATCAGGGTCGGATTCAATCCCAGCTTGTTCGCCGTGATCACCTGCTGGCTGCCGAACAGTGCGTTCGACGCGGCATCCGTACCCGTCAACGCGACGCCGATCCAGCCGATCATCGTGCCGAAGAAGGGGTAGAGCCAGCCGGTGTTGGCGAACGCAAGCCCGAGCGTGCCGTCCATGCCCGAGTAGCGTGTCGTGTAGCCCAGCGCAAGCATCGCCAGGATCGTCAGCAGGGAGTACTTCATGATCCCGAAGGTTTCGATCCAGGTCCTGAACATCTCGCGCGGCTTGAAACCCATGACCAAGCCGCCGATGATCGCCGCCAGCAGAATCCCCGTTCCGGTCGCCGAGATGATTCCCCACTTCCAGACGGCTCCTTCGACACGGGGGACGGCGACCGCAGGTTCCACGCGCTGCACCACGTTATGCAAGCCGGGAATCTGCCACTCCCAGTAAGTGATGCCCTTCACGTTGAGAAACGCCTTGACGATGGGTAGACCCCACAGGAACAGGATGACGGTGAGGATCACCCACGGCGTCCACGCCTTGATCACCATGTCGCGGCCGTGGCCATGGTGTACCTTGGCCGCTTCTCCGGCAGGGACGGTCACGCCGCCGCCGGATGCGTCCAGCATCACGTTCTTCGGCTTCCAGTAGGCCAGGAAGACGGCCAGGATCAACATCGAGATCATCGCCCCGAGCATGTCCACCAGCCACGGGCCGTGGTAGTTCGAAATCAGGAACTGCGAAATTGCGAACGACACGCCAGCCACCAGGATTGCCGGCCAGACCTCAAGCGTGCGGCGCCATCCACAGAAAGTGAGGACCAGCCAGACCGGCACGATGACCGAAAAGAACGGCAACTGGCGTCCCACCATCGCCGAAAGGGTCAGCAGGTAGTCCGCATTGTCGGGCTGGGTCACCGAATGCAGCACGATGATGGGCGTGCCCAGCCCGCCGTAGGCCACCGGCGCGGTATTGGCGATCAACGACAGGCCGGACGCCGCCAGGGGGTTGAAGCCAAGGCCGATCAGGATTGCGCCGGTCACCGCTACCGGCGTGCCGCCACCGGCCGCGCCCTCAAAGAAGGCGCCGAAGCAGAATGCGATCAGCACAAGCTGCAGGCGCCTGTCGTTGGTGACGGCGCCGATGCTGTCCTGCAGGATCTTGAACAGGCCCGCCTTGAGCGTCATGCGGTACAGGAAGATCAGGTTGAAAATGATCCAGCAGATCGTGGTAACGGCAAACAGCGCACCATAAAAGCCGGCACGCAACGTCAAACCGCCGGGCATGCCTATGACGAACATCGCGATCAGCGCGGCCGCGACTAACCCGGCAATCGCCGCATAGTGGGCGCGGATTTGAAAGATTCCGAGCCCGCCGAGCAGCACTACCACGGGGATCGCGCAGACGATCGTAGAAAGGATGGTATTGCCGAACGGGTCGTAGACCTGAGACCAAATCATAGCTGCCCCCTCCCAATGTGTTTTCTTTTTGGCATGGCCGGCCTGCCACTGGACCGGGCGGCCGAATGCCGGGCAAGTATAGTGGAATTTTCCGGCGCCATCGTCGCAAGACACCGGAGCCACGCTAGGATGCGTGCTCGACAAACGCAAACATCCGGCGATGCGCCGCCGGCACCGATAATCCCATGTCCGATCTCGATCCCGAGCGGCGTAACGCCGGCGTAGCACTCGCGCTGCTGTCCCTGATCTGGGGCTACAACTGGGTGGCGATGAAAACCGGACTAGCCGATGCGGGGCCGTTGCAGTTCGCCACGCTGCGTTTCACGCTGGCTGCGCTGTGCATGATTCCTGTGATCATGAGGTTCAGAGCGCCATTGCTTCCCCGCCGGGAGCAATGGCCTGCGGTGGCGATTCTCGGATTCATGCTGGCGGGCAATTTCGCCTGCACGCTGGCGGCACTGCGGCTGGGCGGCACCGGCAAGACCGCGGTACTGGTCTACACCATGCCGTTCTGGGTGCTGGTGTTCGCGTGGCTGGCCCTGCGCGAGCGGCTCGACCGCTGGCAGGGGATCGCAGTTGCGATCGCCCTGGCGGGACTGGTGGTGCTGGTCGAACCCTGGACGCTTTCCGGCGGAATGCTTGCCAGCGTGCTCGCGCTCGGCGCAGGCATGTCCTGGGGCGCAAGCGTGGTGTACGTGAAGAACCTGCAGAAGAAAACCAGCGTTTCGATGCTGATGATTACGCTGTGGCAGATGATCGTCGGCTCGTTGCTGCTGGCACTGGGCTGGGCCTGGCTCGAACCTCAGCCGGTCCGCTGGACGGTGGGCTTAGGCCTCGCTCTCGGCTACACGGCGGTGCTGGCCACCGGGGTGGCGTGGATGCTCTTCTACTATGCGCTCAGGCGCATGCCGGCCGGAATGGTCGGGTTGGGCACGCTCGCCACGCCGGTGATCGGCGTGCTGGCCGCATGGCTGCAATTGGGGGAACGGCCCGCGCCTCTGGAGGCCACAGGAATGGCGCTTATCGGCACGGCGCTCGCCATGCTGGCGTGGTTGCCGCGCGCGAACGCACCGCCCGCCGGCACGCACCGGCGCTGAACGCTACTCTTGTTCCTGGAGTTCTCCCAGGTTTGAACGCTTGACCTGCCTTCACCTCGAATACTTCACGTCTTCTTGTTCCTCGATCTGCCCGAGCGGGCGCCTGAACGTGTACGCGATGGGTTTCTTGACCAGCTCGTTGGCCGCCGAATCAACGCTGCCGCTGACTATCGTGAACGGAAGCGCGACAACGAATCCAACCGCACCGCCAACGATAGCCACCAAGCCCATTGGCCGCACGAACACCGCGTCCAGGAACATGTCGCCGCCGGCACGATCTTTCGGGAGTTGTTCTTCCGCCAGCACCGATTGTCCTGCCATCGCGGCAGTCAATGCGGCGACCACTAGGCTGCGCTTGATGAGGTTACGCATCGCTTTCCTCCATTTTGGTAAGCTAGTCGAGGAATGCATTGTAACCCTTTCTTTCGGTGCCGGAAACACAAGGTCTGACAACAGCGCTTGCGCCCCAGCGTTCACGGCATGGAAATATTGAGGACGTGGCGCTGGTAGATCTCGGGCAGACGCTCCAGCACCAGGTCCTTGCCCAGAATGTCGCCGTCGCGCAGCGCCTGCGCCACCACATCCAAGGTCAATACCTCCAGCGCCGGCATCGCGATCGGCGCATAGGACAGGTGCCACGCCTCAGGAAACATGCCACCACGGTATTCACGGTAAGGGCGGAAGAAACCGAAGCGTGCCATGTTCTGGTCCAGCCACCCGTGCAGCCGATGGAAGACACCACCCGGCCCCACCTCCTCCGGCAGCAGCTTCACCCGGTAGCCCTCCGGAAGGGCCGCGCGATCGTAGACGTCGATGTCGGTACCCCAATGGTGGCGGCTGGCGCCAGGCAGCGCCGACCAGTTGAGTATGCATTGCACCCGCTCCGCTTCGGACAGGGCGCGGTAGTCGAGCGCCCCGCCGTCGGCATCGAAAAGCGTGCGTTCGCCGCAGAACTTCTGGTTCCAGATTTCAGCCTGCGACTCAAAATCGCGGAAGCCGCTAAACACGACGATGTCGAACCCTTCCATCGCCGCCGCCTCGCGCAATCGCGCAAACGGCTCAACCATATTCGCGTGGATGGCGAAACGCGGTTCGTCCGACTGAAACAAGTGGGACCGGGAGCGGCCCGTCAGTTGCAGGGGATCAAGCGGCATGTCACGACGCCGGCGGCGTTGTCGAAGGCGGATTGTCGCAAATCCGTCTACCGAAACACCACCCCGCGCGGGGCTCCAGGGCTGCCGTGATTTACTGGCGCATTTGCCTGGGCGTCACGCCCAGCATGCGCTTGAAGTGCCGCGTGAGATGGCTCTGGTCGGCAAATCCGACTGCGGCCGCGACTTCCGCCAGCGACCGGCCGCCGGCGCCAGCGGCGAGTAGAGAGCGGGCGCTGTTCACCCGCACCTGCAGCAGGTACTGATGCGGCGAGACGCCGGTGGCCTTCTTGAAGATCCGCGAAAGATGAAATGGGCTCAGATGCGCCGCGGCCGCGATGTCCGACAGGCTCAGGCCCCCGGCGTAGTTGTCGTGGATAAAATCGACGGCCTGGGTGACCGCCCGAGGTTGGGTGGAAATCCTGTCGGCTTCGAAGGACTGCGGCGGCATCAGGCTGAAACCTTCCACCGGCGCGTCCGCCGCTTCCGCGCCCGCAGCCGCAATCAATGCCGGATCGTAAGGTGCATTCATTTTCTTTTCCCCTGGAACAGTTCGGTGCGTGAATGGCTTGCGCACCATGACGTGCCCTCGTTCATGACCGGTCGGATCCTCTGGTTTGTTCGCCCTGCGGCCAGAAAGTAACTGACTGGTCAGTAATATAATCGGGGCACGCCGGCACCGTCAACAGGCCTTTGGGGTCGCACGGGCAGCGCATCAAAGCGGCAATCCAGCCAGCGCCGCAGATTTGGCGAGAGCCGCCGTCCTACTTGAACTCGTGCAACTGGGTGCGGTGGCGCTTGATGAAATCCCAGTCGTAGGTCACACCCAAGCCCGGGCCGTCGGGCACCGGGAAGCAACCGTCTTTGCCGACTCCGTCGAGCTGGTCGGTGTAAGCCTCCGCATACACCGGTGGCATGGCGTTGCCGCACTTCGGGCCCACCAGCGCCAGTTCGTAGAAATTGGTGTTGCGGATTGCCGCCATGCAGTGACGATGCGCTGGGCCTGGTGCATGCAGCTCGACGTCGAGCCCGAAGGCTTCGGCCAGGTGCGCGATCTTCATCGTGCCGGTAATGCCAAGATCGTATTCCGGATCGGCGCGTACGAAATCCGTACCGTCGTTGACGATGAAGTCCGCTTTTGGTTCCAGGCCGCGCACGTGCTCGGTCTGAAGCAGCGGTGTCTTGATGAACTGGCGCAGTTTGCGGTGCGCGAACTGCGACCAGCCGCCATCGCGCATCGGATCCTCGTACCAGAAAAAGCCGGCCTCATCGCAGGCGCGGCCGACGGCCAGCGTATCGGCAAAGGTGCGCAGCTCACAGGCCGGATCCAGCATCAAGGTCATGCGGCCGCGGAGTTGGTTGCCGAGTGCCAGCACCGCCGCGCTCTCCTGCTGCGCGTTGCCGTCGCACCAGCCGTGCATCTTGAAGGCGCGATAGCCCATTTCGTAGCACTGCTCGGCGAAGTCCACGTAGGCCTGCGCGCTGGATAGGCCGCCGTTGCGATCGCCGTGGTATGTCGACGCATAAGCCGGCAGCCGCTTGCGCCAGCCGCCCAGCAGTTTCCAGATCGGCGCTTGCAACTGCTTGCCCGCCAGGTCCCAGAGCGCGATGTCGATGCAGCCCGCGCCCATGTGGTCGTACTGTCGCAACGCGCGCTTGAAATCGTCGTAGATCAGTTCGCGCTGGTGCGGGTCGCGCCCGATAAGATGCTGCGCCAGGAACAGCGTCTGGCCGATCGCCATTCTGGTGCCGCCCCAGAGCGCCACATATTCCCCGCGCGCGCCGTCGTCGTCCTCGATCGCCACGGCATACTTCGACAGGTTCAGCTTGTTGTTGGGCTGGTAGACGATGTTGAAACCGCTGCTGTCCCAGCCGAGATCGGGCAGTTCGAATGCAAACTCGTAGACTTCGACGCGCTTGATGCGACTCATGGAGTTTCCTTTGACGACCGGGCTGATGCGGTGGCACGCGTTTTTCTGGCGATCATAGTCAGCCGATACCTCGCGCGTCAACGCACGGCATAATGCCCGGCATCAAACACGGCTCAGCAATGCACCCACGCCAATGAAGACATTGCCCCCGCTCGATCGGGTCGCCATCCGGCCGCTGGCGGACGACGCGGAAGCAGAACTTTGTGCACGCATGATGGAGCTTTCCGAGCCGTGGATGTCGCTCGGCACCGGCTACCGCACATTGTTCGATCTCATGCGCAACCCCTCGCGCGAGCGCTACGCGGCGTGGCTCGACAACAGGATCGCCGGCTTTGTGGTGATCAACATGTCCGGTACGCTGGCGGGCTACATACAGAGCATCTGCGTTGCGCCCGGGAATCGGGCCTCGGGAATCGGCAGGTTACTGATGGCGCATGCCGAGACGCGCATCTTTCGGGACACGCCGAACGTTTTCCTGATGGTCTCGGATTTCAACGCCGCGGCACGCCGATTCTACGAACGGCTCGGCTACCGCACCATCGGGGAAATTCCGGAGTATCTGGTTGCCGGGCGTTCCGAAATCCTGATGCGCAAGACCCGCGGCCCGATTCGAGGACACCCGGCAAGCTCCAGGGATCCCGGCTGACTTGTCCGGGTAATGGTGCGACGCGCCGGGCGCGAGGCATGCTCACGCCGTAGCATTGGCCGGCAGAGACAGCACCATCGGAAACTTCAAATTGCAGCTTGAGGCATTGCCGGAATGGCACTGTCGCTGCTTGCGCCAAGCTAGAGAGTGTATTTGACGAGGATGCGCGCGCTGCGGCCCTTCTGGCTGTTCCAGTGCGCAAAGTGCTGGCAGATTTCCTTCGATTCCTTTCCCTGCGCGCGCTCGATGTAGGCGTCGACGAATTTTGCCGCGCCGGCGTCCTGTCCCACCTGCACCCGCGCTTCATCCCAAGGCTGTTGCGAGTCCTCGGTCCGCGTGAACAACTGCACTTCGGTGATCGTGGCCGACGCCGGCACCACCGCGCACAGCGTCGCGCGCAAGGCCTCGTTTTCGGAACATGCCGCCGGCGCCTGCGCAGAACCGGCCTTTGCTGTCCGGCAAGGCGGCACACTGACGATCGCGGCCACGCCTTCGGCGCCAAGCCGGCGCTCCACGGCCAATCGCGCATCGGCCCCGGACGGGCCGTTTTTTTCCGTTCCGGCGCGTTCCAGCCGCACCGCGGCGGCACTGATGTCGCGCACCCGCGCCAGCAATTCGTCGCGCAGTAATTTCTCGTCCTGACGCCCGCTGTAAGTCTGATACTCCGAAAGCGCGTAGCCGGTCACCAGCGAAGCCAGCACCAGGGCGAAGATCGCCAGCCAGGAGCCGGTCTTGCGCGAAGCCGGTTTGCCTGCGGCCCGTTCCGCGGCCTGCCTGCGCGCGTTGGACGTCAGTTGGAATATCGCGGTGGCGAACGTTGCGCCGGCGCCTATGAGCGCCGCCATTACCGGGTCGGAGAGATTCATGACCATACGATGCTACCGCCTAGGTTGTTCCGCCGGAAGTAGGCTGCCATCCCGGCCGGTGCTATAGTCCAAGCAATTCTCGTACGCAATCTCCCGCCATGCGACTCGATCTCAATTATGGCCGTGGCAGTTATCCGCTCGATCTGCCTGACCATTGGGACATCACCGTGATCCGCAAGCCGGCAATGCCGGTGCAACCCGACGCGCGGGGGGCCGTGCGCACGGCATTGTCCCAGCCGGTCGATGCCCGCCCTTTGACCGAGGAAGCACGGGGAAGGAAGACCGCCTGTATTCTCATTTGCGACATCACCCGGCCGGTACCGAACGGCCTGCTGCTGCCGGAAATTGTCCGGCAACTGCTCGATTCCGGCATGAAGCCGGAAAACATCACCGTCCTGGTGGCCACTGGCCTGCATCGTCCCAACGAGGGCGCGGAACTGGAAGAACTGATCGGCGACTCCTGGGTGCTGAACACCGTAAATGTGGCGAACCACTTCGCCCGCAACGACGCCGACCATGTCGATCTCGGACCGACGCCGCGCGGCACGCCGGTGAAGCTGGACCGCCGCTTCGTAGAGGCTGACGTGAGAATCGCCACCGGCCTGGTGGAGCCGCACTTCATGGCCGGCTTCTCGGGCGGGCGCAAAGTGATCGCGCCGGGAGTGGCGCACCAGGACACGATCACGACCTTCCACAGCGCCCGCTTCATGTCGCATCCGAAGGCGGACAACTGCGTGCTCGAGGGCAATCCGCTGCACGAAGAGCAACTCGAGATCGTACGCAAGCTCGGCCATGTGCTGGCGGTGAACACCGTGATCGACGAGCATCGCCGCCTGGCGTTCGTAAACTACGGCGAGATCGTTGCGAGCCACCTCGACGCAGTTGCGTTTATCCGGAGCTACGCCCAAGTAACGGTCAAGCGCCGCTTCAATACCGTGGTCACCAGCGCCGCCGGCTATCCACTCGACACCACTTATTACCAGACCGTAAAAGGCATGGTCGGCCCGGTGAACATTCTCGAACCGGGAGGTAATCTGCTGGTGGTCTCCGAGTGTTCGGAAGGACTGGGTTCGGAAGAATATGCCGATGCGCAGCGCCGTCTCATCGGCTTGGGCGCAGACGGTTTCTTCGCAGACATAAGCCGCAAGCAATTCGCCGACATCGACGAGTGGCAGACGCAGATGCAGTTGAAGCCGATGAAAGCCGGGAGCGTGCATCTTTACAGCGGCGGATTGCGCGCCGGGGACCGGGGGCTTACCGGGGTGAATCTGATCGACTCGGTGGAGGAGGCGCTGCACCGATGCGTGGAAGCAAGCGGAGACACGTCGGTCGCCGTGATCCCCGAGGGGCCTTACGTAGTGCCGATGTATCAGCCTGCATAAAGGGAAATAGAGATGATCGAGGACAGGATAGAGGTCAACATTGCCGGCGGACTGGACATCGAACTGCCGCGCATGGTCGACGTCCGGCAAAAGTTCGACGCCGTGCATCTGGGCGACATTGCGGCCACGGTTGCGAATGAATTTCAGCGTCCCGAGGTGCGCGCCAGGGTCAAGGCCGGCCAGGCAATTGCGGTAGGGTGTGGCAGCCGTGGCATCGCCAATATCGCGACGATCGTGAAGTGTGTGATCCGCGAGCTGCAGGCGCTTGGCGCCAGGCCGTTCATCTTCCCGGCGATGGGTAGTCACGGCGCGGCAACCGCGGAAGGCCAGAGGAAGGTGCTGGAGGGTTACGGCATCACTGAAGCCAGCACCGGCGTTCCGGTCCGGGCAACCATGG
>DASQOP010000359.1:0-2859 GCA_035644415.1 Burkholderiales bacterium | reverse complement strand
CACGCGGTCGGGGGGATCCTGGGTGCTCTGCTCACCGGAGTGTTCAACTCGCCGACCTTGGGTGGGCCGAGTTTTCCGGTCGATTGGTTCACGGGCAAGATCACTACCGCGGCGGAGTACTCGATCCTGGGACAGCTCTGGATCCAGGCCAAGGCAGTCGGGGTGGTATTCGTGTGGACGGGTGTGGTGGCCTTCATCTCCTTCAAGATTGCGGACCTCCTCGTGGGACTGCGCGTCACCGAGGAAGAGGAGCGCGAGGGACTGGACATCAACTCGCACGGCGAGACCGCTTATCGCATGTAACGCAGGGAGAAGCCCGGAAACGGGCTGGTTTTCGAACGGGCACCTTCGGGTGCCCGTTTTTCTTTGCGCCGGCAGTTCATGCGAGAATACGCCCCTTTCGCCGGCGCCCGGCGGTTCGGTTCGCGCCGCACTTCTTGCGATCTTGTGAGGACCTCTCGTCATGAAAATGGAATACGTTATCAGCAGCTGGGAAATACCTTCGCTGCCCATCGCGGGCTCGAATGCGCGCTTTCCCGTGCGCCGCATCTTCTGTGTCGGCCGCAACTATGTTGAGCACCAGAAGGAAATGGGCGGGGACGGCCGCGAGCAGCCGTTCTTCTTCACCAAATCGGCTCACGACCTGGTGCCCGAGGGTGGGAAAGTGCATTTTCCGCCGATGACGAGCAACTACCACTGGGAAACCGAGATGGTCGCGGTAGTCGGCACGGGCGGCTACAAGATCCCGGCCGCCAAGGCCAACGATCACGTCTGGGGTTACGCGGTGGGCCTCGACATGACCCGGCGCGATCTGCAGCAGGTGGGAAAAGACAAGGGCAGGCCCTGGACCTTCGGCAAGGATTTCGACCAGTCCGCTCCGGTCGGGCCGATCACCCCCGCGTCCAAGAGCGGGCATCCGAAAAAGGGCAAGCTCTGGCTCAAGGTGAACGGTGAGCTGCGCCAGAACTCGGATATCGACCAGATGATCTGGAGCGTGCCCGAGCAGATCGCATTTCTCACGCAGTATTACAGCCTGGAAGCGGGCGATCTCATCATGACAGGCACACCGGCCGGCGTGGGCGCCGCCAAGCCGGGGGATGAGCTCCTCGCGGGAATAGAGGGCCTGGGCGAGCTGCGGGTGAAAATCCTGCCGCCGCGATAAACGGGAGGTCGACGTGAGCATCAAACGCCATCAAGCCGGCAAACTGTTCAGCGCCGCAGTCGAACACGGCGGCCTCGTCTACGTGGCAGGCCAGGTTGCCGACGATCTCACCCAGGGCGCCAAAGGCCAGACCGAGCAGGTGTTGAAGAGGATCGACGCCATCCTCGCCGCCGCGGGAACCGGCAAGTCGAAGATTCTTTCCGCCAACGTGTGGGTCACCGATATCCGCAACCGCGACGAAATGAACGCCGCGTGGACGGCGTGGGCCGATCCCGCCAATCTGCCGGCGCGCGCCACGGTCGAAGCGAAGCTCGCCGACCCGCGCATGCTGGTCGAGATCATGGTGACCTGCGCCAAGTAGGGCGCAAGCTATTTCCGCCAGAAAGCCGGCGTGACGACGACGAACAGCGTAAACAGCTCCAGTCGTCCGATCAGCATGGCGACCGTGCATACCCAGGTCTGAAAATCGCTGAGCGCCGCGTAGGTCGTCGCCGGCCCGACTTGGTTCAGCCCCGGCCCTGTATTGCAGATGCAGACGATCACCGCCGAAAAAGCGGTGATGATATCCAGCCCCGAGGCCACCAGCAGCATGGTCATGGCGATCACCGATCCGCCCCAGATCAACATGAACGCCAGCACCGCGAAGATGATGTTGTTCTCCACCCGTTGGCCTGCGAGCTTGACCGGCAGATATGCGCGCGGGTGAATGATGGACATGATCTCCCGGAGCGCCTGCCGGACCATCAGTTCGGCGCGAATCATCTTGATGCCGCCTCCGGTAGAGCCGGAACAGGTGGCGAAGCAGCACAGGAACAGCATCCACACCGGCGCGAAGATCGGCCATTGATTGAAATCGGTGCTCGCAAACCCGGCTGTCGTCGCAACCGAGACGACGTTGAACGCGCTGTGGCGCAGCGCGGTCCAAAAAGACGGGTAGACGTGGTTGGCAAAGAGGAAATAGGCGACCCCCAGGACCGACAGCGTGAGCACGGCGACGTAGGCGCGCGCTTCGGGGTCGCTCCGGTAAGGCGCGAAGCTCAGCCTGCGGAACGCGAGGAAGTGGGTTCCGAAATTGATGCCCCCGATGAGCATGAAGAAAATCGCCGTGGCCTCGATCGCCGGTGAATTGAAGTAAGCGAAGCTCGCGTCGTGGGAGGAAAATCCGCCCAGGCTCAGGGTCGAGAACGAATGCACGACGGCATCGAACCAGCCCATGCCCACGGCCTTGAACGCCAAGATGCAGGCGGCCGTCATGATTGCGTACACCAGCCACAGCCCCTTGGCGGTTTCGGTGATGCGCGGAGTCAGCTTGGTATCCTTCATCGGCCCGGGGGTCTCGGTCCTCATGATCTGGCTGCCGCCGATCCCGAGCAGCGGCAGGATCGCGACCGCGAGGACGATAATCCCCATGCCTCCCAGCCACTGCAGCTCGCAACGCCACAAATTGATCGACGGCGGCAGCTTGTCGAGCCCCGATAGTACGGTCGAACCCGTGGTGGTCAGGGCCGCGACCGTCTCGAAGTAGGCGTCCGTGAAACTGAGATCGGGCATGTAGGTCAAAAGGGGCAGCGTGGCGAACGCGGGCAGCACCGTCCACACCAGCGTCACCAGAAGGAACCCGTCGCGGGTCTGCAGCTCGGCCTGGCTGGAGCGGGTGAGCACCCACAATATCGCTCCGCTCACAAAGGTAATCAGCA
>DASQOP010000358.1:0-20657 GCA_035644415.1 Burkholderiales bacterium | reverse complement strand
TTTCCTCACGGATTGCCGTGAGGTTGTAAACGCGATTCCACTTCGCCAGCAGTACCAGGTAGTCGAGTAGGCGTTCGGTCGCGAACTGTGGCAACGCCAAATCCAGGTCTGCAATACCCTGCCGCAACAGCTCAGCCGCCTGGCTCAACCGCGGTTTCCCGCGGCGCGTACCTGGCTGCCGTGGCGGGCGCCAGCCTCGGCTGTCGCCTTGATGCCGCGCTTCAAGTGCACCAGCAGCAGCGAAATCGCCGCCGGAGTGATGCCGGATATGCGCGCGGCCTGGCCCAGGGTCTCAGGCTTGTGCTTGTTGAGTTTCTGTTGCACCTCGATCGACAGTCCCCGCACGCTGCGATAATCGAGATTCGCGGGCAGGCACAGGGATTCGAAGTGCTCCTGCCGCTCGACCTCTTCACGCTGGCGCTCGATGTATCCCCGATACTTGGTCTGGACTTCGACCTGTTCCGCAGCTTGATCCTCCGTCACACCGGGTCCCGCAGCGGTCAACGCCATCAGGTCGCGATAACAAACCGACGGCCGGCGCAGCAGCTCCTCCAATGTGTAGTCGCGATCCAAAGGCTGTCCGAACAGTTGCAGCATGGTTTCTTCGGCCAGCTGCTTCGGGTTGACCCATGTCGTCTTAAGGCGCTCCAATTCGCGCGCCACCACTTCGCGTTTGTGTTCGAAGAACTCCCAGCGCGCATCGTCTACCACGCCAAGGCGCCTGCCGATTTCCGTGAGACGCATGTCGGCGTTGTCTTCGCGCAAACTCAAGCGGTATTCAGCACGGCTGGTAAACATCCGATAGGGCTCGGTCACGCCGCGAGTAATCAGGTCGTCCACAAGCACGCCGAGGTAAGCCTGGTCACGCCGCGGGCACCAAGGTTCCTTGCCTTGTACCAGCAGCGCTGCATTGATTCCGGCAAGCAGGCCTTGGGCGGCCGCTTCTTCGTAGCCGGTGGTGCCGTTGATCTGGCCGGCGAAAAACAGCCCCTTGATCGCCTTGGTTTCCAGCGACGACTTCAGTCCTCGCGGATCGAAGTAGTCGTATTCGATGGCGTAGCCTGGGCGGGTCAGGTGTGCATTTTCCAAACCCTTGATCGAATGAACTAATTCTGCTTGTACATCGAACGGCAAGCTGGTCGAAATGCCGTTCGGATAGACCTCGTTGGTGGTCAGGCCCTCGGGTTCGAGAAAGATCTGGTGCGAGTTCTTTTCGGCGAAGCGCGTGACTTTGTCCTCGATGGATGGGCAGTAACGAGGCCCGACGCCTTCGATAATGCCGGTGAACATCGGTGAACGATCGAGCCCGCCACGGATGATTTCATGGGTGCGCAAATTGGTGTGGGTAATCCAGCACGGCAATTGCCGCGGATGCTGGCCGGCCGAACCGAGAAAGGAAAACACCGGTACCGGATCGTCGCCCGGCTGCTCGGTCATTACCGAATAGTCGATGCTGCGGCCATCAAGCCGCGGTGGCGTGCCGGTCTTCAGGCGTCCGACCGGCAACTGCAATTCGCGCAGCCGCCGCGCCAGACTAATTGCCGGCGGGTCGCCAGCGCGCCCGGCCTGGTAATGATCCAGGCCGACATGCACCAGTCCCGACAGGAAGGTACCGGTCGTCAAGACCACTGTCCGCGCGTAGAAACGCAGACCAAGCTGCGTCACCACCCCGGCTACGCGCTCGCCGTCGAGGCTCAGGTCATCTACAGCTTGCTGAAAGATCGTGAGATTTTTCTGATTTTCAAGGCGCCGACGGATGGCTTGGCGATACAGCACGCGGTCGGCCTGCGCACGCGTGGCGCGCACCGCCGGTCCCTTGCTGGAATTGAGGATACGAAACTGGATTCCTGCCTCGTCGGTGGCGGCCGCCATTGCGCCACCCAGCGCATCCACCTCTTTGACCAAGTGCCCCTTGCCGATTCCGCCGA
Organism: Burkholderiales bacterium; assembly: GCA_035644415.1. GTDB lineage: Bacteria > Pseudomonadota > Gammaproteobacteria > Burkholderiales > JACQAP01 > JACQAP01. The sequence continues at coordinate 18,729 of DASQOP010000358.1, read as the reverse complement.
TCGACGGATTGCAGGACATCTGGCCGAGGGTTTCGATGTTGTGGGTCAGCAGTAGCGTGCAACAACCCGCCCGGGCCGCCGCCAAGGCGGCCTCGGTGCCGGCATGACCGCCGCCCACCACGATGATGTCGAAAGAATTGGAGTGCTGCATTGCCGGGCCGGAAAAGAGGGCGGAATCATACCTGAAAGCCCCGACTTCGAGGAATCCGGCACCGCCGAAACCTCCAAATGTTCCACGTGAAACATGCGCCATCATCGGCGCCGAACGTTTCACGTGGAACAAATCACCTACGGTCGCAGCAGCAAATCATAAGCAAGCTTGACGATCAGCGCCGCCACGACCAGCAGAAACATCCAGCGGATGAAGCGGCTGCCCTGGCGAACCGCCAGTTGGGCGCCGAGCAATCCACCCGCGATGCTGGAGGCCGCCATCGGCAATCCGACCGCGTAAAGGACATTGTCGCTCGCCACGAACAACATCAACGCGCCGAAATTCGTCGCCAGATTCAAGACTTTGGTCGCGGCGGCGGCGGCGAGAAAATCGTACCCGAACAGCCTTACCAGACCGAACAGAAAAAAACTGCCGGCTCCCGGACCGAAGAATCCGTCATAGAAACCGATGACCGCCGCCAATACAGCCACCCCCGGCCCTTCGATCTTGAGCCGCACCCGCCCGTCGGGCGCGGAACCGAAGTTTTGCCGAACCAGCGTGTAAATCGCGACCGCTCCCAGCATCACCAGAATCAGCGGCCGCAGCACGGTGGGCTCGATCAAGGTCACCGCCTTTGCCCCGGCAAGGCCGCCGCCGCACGCTACCAGTGCAGCGGGCAGGATTGTCCGCCAGCGAATCGGCACCGACCAGGCATAGCGCAGCGTGGCGAAGGTGGTACCGGCTATCGCAGAAAGCTTGTTGGTGCCGAGCAGGAGCGCGGGCGGCGCCGACGGATAGACCGCAAACAGCGCCGGTACAAGGAGCAGGCCACCGCCGCCGGCGACCGCGTCCACCAGCCCGCCGAAGAACGCAAATACACACAGAACAAGGACATCGATCACGACCGTCTACTTGCCGATGCAGAAACGGGAGAAAATTTCGCCGAGCAGATCGTCGGCGCTGAACTGGCCGGTAATCTCGCCCAGCGCCTGTTGAGCCAGTCGCAGTTCTTCCGCAAACAATTCGATCGCCTTCGCCCGAACGGCCGCCGCACGCGCGAGCGCTGCGTCGGCTTGTTGGAGCGCGCGCAAGTGCCGCTCTCTGGCCATGAACTGCATTTCCTCTACCGGTCGCCAGCCGACGGCCCGCAGAATGTTGGCGCGCAACAGTTCCAACCCGGCGCCGGACTTGGCCGATACCCGGATCTCCACCCGGTCGTCCAGTTCGCACAGCGAAGGCGGATCGCCGGATAGATCTATTTTATTGAAAATAAATATCTTTTTCACCTTCTCTTGCAGTTTCGCAAGGATCGCGCGATCGGCGTTTGCCATCCCCCGGGTCACGTCCACCACCAGCATGGCAAGGTCCGCCTGACCGATTTCGCGCCACGCGCGTTCGATACCGATTTTTTCAATCGGCTCCTGCGATTCGCGCAGCCCGGCAGTGTCGATCACGTGCACCGGCACGCCATCGATTACCAGTTCGTGCCGCAACGGATCCCGGGTGGTGCCTGGAATCTCGGTGACGATGGCGACCTCGTCGCCCGCGAGACGGTTAAGAAGACTCGACTTGCCGACGTTGGGCTGACCGACCAGTACACATCTCGCGCCCTCGCGCAGAATCCTGCCCTGCTCCGCCGCGCGCTGAACCTCGCCAAGTTCCGCGCGCAGCCGCGCCAGCCGCTTGAACGCGTCGCCCCGCTCCAGAAAATCGCTCTCCTCATCGGGAAAATCCAGTGTCGCCTCGACCAGAGCACGCAATTCGATCAAGGCGCTGACGAGATGATCGATGCGAGCGGAGAACTCGCCCGCCAGAGAACGCATTGCTCCGCGCGCTGCGGCCTCCGAACTGGCATCGATCAAATCGGCGACACTCTCCGCCTGAGCAAGGTCGAGCTTGTCGTTGAGGAAGGCGCGACGGGTGAACTCGCCGGGCTGCGCCGGCCGCGCGCCGAGATCGAGACAACGTCGCAGCACCAATTGCAGTACGGCGGCCCCGCCGTGCCCATGAAGTTCGAGCACATCCTCACCGGTGTAGGAGTGCGGCGCGGCAAAGAACAACGCGAGGCCGCGGTCGAGCGTCCCGCCCGCCGCGTCGTGAAAGTTGTGAAGTGTGGCGGTCCGAGGTTGGGGTACACGCCCAAGAATTCCCGCAATGATGGCGCGGACCCCGGAGCCGGAAACGCGGACTACGCCGATTCCCGCGCGGCCGGGGGCCGTCGCAATCGCGGCAATCGTGTCAGCGCGGGACATGAGCGGGTTTTGACCGCTCGAGGGCGCGCGTAATCTGCCACTGCTGCGCGATGGAAAGAATGTTGTTCACCAGCCAGTAGAGCACGAGCCCTGCCGGGAAGAAGAAGAAGAACACGCTGAAGACCACTGGCATGATTTTCATCACCTTCGCCTGCACCGGATCCGGCGGGGTCGGGTTCAACGAAGTCTGGATGATCATGGTGATGCCCATCAGCACCGGCAGGATGTAGTACGGATCCTGTGCCGACAGATCGGTGATCCAGAGCATGAATGGCGCGTTGCGCAATTCCACGCTCGCAAGCAATACCCAGTACAGCGCGATAAACACCGGAATCTGCACCACGATCGGCAGACAACCCCCGAGCGGATTGATCTTCTCGGTTTTGTACATTTCGATCATCGCCTGCTGCATGCGCTGCCGATCATCGCCGTACTGCTCCTTGAGCTTCTGCATTTTCGGCCCGAGCACGCGCATTTTCGCCATCGATTTGTAACTTGCGGCCGACAGCGGATAGAAGATCAGTTTGATGATGATCGTCAGGATGATGATCGCCACGCCCCAGTTGTTTACCCACTTCTGGATCGCGGACAGCACCCAGAATAACGGTGCCGCGATGACCGTGAGCCAGCCGTAATCCACCGTCAGTTCCAAGCCCGCAGCAAGCTTGGCGAGCTTTTCCTGCTCCTGCGGGCCGGCGTATAGACGCAAGTCGACTTGCCCCGAGGCGCCCGGTGCGATACCGCCCACCGGCACGATAACGCCCGCAGCGTACAAGCCGTTGCTCAGCGCGCGCGTATAGAACTCGCGCGGAGTTTCACCGGCCGGGAGCCACGCCGCCACGAAATAGTGCTGCACGAAAGCGATCCAGCCGTCGTCGACATGTTTGGGATAGTCAGTCTTGCCCTTATCGATGTCGCTGAAAGTTACCTTGCGGAACTTGGACTGGTCCGTGTACACGGCCGCACCAGTGTAGGTCGGCACCACCTTCGAATCGCCTGCGGCCGGTTTCCCGTCGCGAAGAAACTGGAAATAGGCAAACGGCTTCAGCTCGTCGCTGCCACCGTTGACGATCCGAAAGGACTCGTGGATGAGATAGCTGCCGCGCTGGAAAGTGATGCGCTTAGTCACGGCGATGCGATCGGATTCCGGTGCGGTCAAAGTAACGGTTACTTCATCGTTGCCGTCGCTCAATTGGTAATTCGCATTAGCAGCACGATAGGGCGTTGTGTGGTTGGGCAGTTTGTCGCCAATGAGGCCGCTTTGCGCCACGTAAGTATGATCGGCTGACTGCTCGAAGAGGATGAAATTCCTGTTCTTGTCGACCTTGTCCTTGTGCTGGGTAAACTCGAGCCTGCGCAACACCCCGCCAACCGGGTCGATTTCCGCATTCAGCACATCGGTATGCACGGTGATCACAGGCAAGTTCGCGGCACTTGACGCCGCAGCTTTGGCAGGCGGCGCGGCCGGGCTTGCTGGTGTCGTCACACCGGGTGGAAGCGTCGGTGACGGTGTAGCAGTCACGGCTTGTTGCGCCGCATCCTGCGGCGGCGGCGGCGGATTACGTTCCTTCACCCACGCGTCGAACAGCAGGAAAACGGAAACGGCGAAAATCATCGCCGCAAACAATCGCAAACTATCCATGGAAGACGTTTTCTATTCAGGGTACCGGGTCAGCTCCGCCGGGCTGCCAAGGGTGGCAACGCAGCAGGCGCTTGCCGGCGAACCAGCTTCCGCGCAAGACGCCGTGGGTCTCGATCGCGGCTTTCGCGTATTCCGAACAAGTCGGGTAGAAGCGGCAGTGATTGCCGACCCACGGGCTCAACAGGTATTGGTATAGCTTAATCAGGTTTACTAATGTGGCACGCATCAGCGACGGCCGCTTAACAGGCTTTGCAGTTCACCCCGTGCCTCGAACATTTCTTCCCTGACAGCAGGCCTGCGTACCCTCACGACAAAATCCGTGGATCCGAGATCGCTGCGCAGGTGGCGAAACACTTCGCGTACCAGACGTTTCATCGCTGAACGGGTAACTGCCTTGGGCGCGGCACGCCGGCCGATGACGATGCCCAAACGTGCGGACTTGGCGCCCGGATTATTCCTGGTGAGGACGATAAAGAATCGCCCCTGTCGTCTTGCCGAGAATGCGCCGGTGAAATGCGCCCCACCGCACAGCCTCGCCAGGCGAGGCAGCTTGGGACGCGGCTGTGTCACACCGCCAGGCGCGCACGGCCCTTGGCTCGACGGGCATTGATGACGGCGCGGCCGCCTCGGGTTTTCATGCGCACCAGAAAGCCATGGGTGCGGCTGCGGCGGGTTTTCGACGGCTGATAAGTGCGCTTCATTCGACTTACTCCGGTGGCTGGTGTGAAAAAGCCCGTCATTACACTTGTTTTTACAGGCTATTGTCAACCGCGAAATCGATCTCGTCGAGCCTGTGGATAACTCCAAATATTGCTGATAAAATTCGCCCTCACCTTAGGTGGCCTTCCTCGGCCGCATCCCGTACCAAAACCACAACCCGGCGCCGATGGATAGCCTCTGGAATCACTGCCTACGCCATTTTGAAAAATCTCTCCCGGCGCAACAGTACAAGACCTGGATTCAGCCGCTGCACGCGCACCTGGACCAGCACACGGTAGTGGTTTCGGCGCCGAATCGCTTTGTTCTCGAGTGGGTCAAGGACAAATTCGTCTCCGAAATAGAACGGCTGTCTTCGGATTTCTTGCGCAAACCTACTCACGTAGTACTAACTCTTTCGGAAAACGCCGCCGAAGAAACGGTCCAGCCTGTGCCAGAAGCGGAAGCGCCGGCGCCGAAACCAAAAATCCGGGAGCAGAGTCGCCTCAGCCCGTCCTTTACTTTCGACTCCTTCGTAACCGGCAAGGCCAATCAACTGGCGCGCGCCGCCGCGCTGCAGGTCTCCGAACATCCTGGCGTGGCGTACAACCCGCTGTTTGTCTACGGTGGGGTCGGCCTGGGCAAGACCCACCTCATCCAAGCCATCGGTAACCTGCTGCTCGAACTCAGCCCGTCCGCCAAGGTCCGCTATATTCACGCCGAGCGCTACGTTTCCGACGTGGTTCGCGCCTATCAGCACAAGGCCTTTGACGGTTTCAAGAAGTACTACCACTCGCTGGACCTTCTGCTGATCGACGATATCCAGTTTTTTAGCGGCAAGAATCGCACCCAGGAGGAATTTTTCTACGCCTTCAACGCGCTGATCGAAGCGCACAAGCAAGTCATCATTACCTGCGATACGTACCCGAAGGAAATCGCGGGAATCGAGGATAGGCTGATCTCGCGCTTCGGCTGGGGGCTTACGGTTGCAATCGAGCCGCCGGAACTGGAAATGCGCGTCGCGATCCTGCTCAAAAAAGCGGAAGCCGAGCGTGTCAGCCTGCCGGAGGACATCGCATTTTTCGTTGCCACGCACATCCAGTCCAACGTACGCGAACTCGAAGGGGGCCTGAAGCGTGTTCTCGCCTACGCAAAGTTCGCCAACACAAGGCTCTCGGTGGATCTTGCCCGCGAGGCCCTCAAGGATCTTCTCGCCGTGCAGGTGAGGCAGGTGTCGGTTGAAAATATCCAGCGAATCGTCGCCGACTACTACAAGATCAAGGTTTCTGAAATGTACTCGAAGAAGCGCTCGCGCATGGTTGCGCGGCCGCGCCAGGTGGCCATGGCTCTGGCCAAGGAACTTACGCACCTGAGTCTGCCGGACATCGGTGACGCCTTCGGCGGCCGCGACCACACCACGGTCCTGCATGCATGCCGCAAAATAGCGGATCTGCGCACGAGCAATGCCGACATTACCCGTGACTTCGACGCGCTGCTGCAGACTTTGCGCGGTTGATAAACGCTGTACAGTTTGTTGATAAATCACACCGCATGAGATCGGCGGCAAGTATCCACAATTCGTCCACCGCGGTTACACGAGTTATACAGAATCGGAAGTACGTGTTTTCAAAGCAACAAGTACGATAGCGAACAGGTTTTCCGCGATCTATTAATCTTATTAAGGTTCAAGAATGAAGATCTTGGAAATAGAAAAAGACGTACTTCTGCGACCATTGCAGGCGGTATCCGGAATCGTGGAACGCCGGCATACACTGCCGATCCTTTCCAACGTCATGCTGGAAGCGGATGGCACGGCGCTGAACCTGTTGGCTACCGATCTTGAAATCCAGGTGGCGACCTCTGCGATACTGGAGAAGGCCGCGTCGCGCTACGCGGTAACGGTATCTGCCAGAAAGTTGCAGGATATCCTGCGCTCGCTTCCGGATAAAACTACGGTCAGCCTCGACGCGCAGGAAGGGCGCCTGCAGGTAAAAGCGGGAAAGAGCAGATTCAACCTGCAGACTCTGCCAGCACAGGATTTTCCGAAACTGGCAGATGGCGGGAATGGCGCGGTTTCGGTACGACTGTCGCAGAAAGTGCTCAGGCAGCAGTTGCTGCTAGTGCAGTACGGTATGGCGCAGCAGGATATCCGTTATTATCTCAACGGCCTGTTGCTGATGGTCGAGGACAGCCAGCTGACCATGGTGGCGACCGACGGCCACAGGCTGGCCTACGCGGCCGCGAAACTGCCCCAACCAGTAGCACGGTCGGAGGTCATCGTTCCGCGCAAGGCGGTGCTGGAGCTGGCAAAGCTGCTCGCCGACGGCGAAGACGAAGTTAAAATCGACATTCTGCCGAACCAGGTGCAGTTCCGCTTTTCGGGGATCGACCTGGTTTCGAAGGTCGTGGATGGAAAATTTCCCGACTACACGCGGGTTATACCAACGAACTACAAGAAGCATTTCATCCTGGATCGCCTGCTGCTCCAACAGGCGTTGCAGCGGGCTGCAATACTTTCAAATGAGAAGTTCCGCGGTGTGCGCTGGGTGATCGGTGCCAGCAGCCTCAAAATCGTCTGCACCAACGCCGAGCAAGAAGAGGCCGAGGAAGAGCTTGACATCGACTACAACGGCGAGGCCCTCGATATCGGCTTCAACATCACCTATCTGCTGGATGTGCTTAACAACCTGGACACGAAGGACGTGGACTGCGCGGTTGGCGACGCCAACAGCAGCATGCTGATGTCGGTGCCCGGAAACAAGGAATTCAAGTACGTCGTGATGCCGATGCGCATCTGAAATTCAAAGCGGATATCCACGAATGTCGGAATCAGAATACAACTCTGACAGCATCAAGGTCCTGAAGGGCCTCGAGGCGGTCCGCAAGCGACCCGGCATGTACATCGGCGACACCAGCGATGGCACCGGACTGCACCACATGGTGTTCGAGGTGCTCGACAACTCGATCGACGAAGCGCTGGCGGGCCACTGCGACGAGATCAAGGTGGTAATCCACGGCGACAATTCCATCAGCGTCGTCGACAACGGCCGCGGAATTCCAACTGGCATCCATCCGGAGGACGAGGAAGGACGGTCCACGGCGGAAATCGTCATGACCGTTCTGCATGCCGGCGGAAAATTCGATAGCAACAGCTACAAGATCTCCGGCGGTCTGCACGGCGTGGGCGTGTCGGTGGTGAACGCCCTGTCCGACTGGCTGAAGCTGACGATCCGGCGCGATGGGCAGGTGAATTTCATGGAGTTCCGCAACGGTGACCCGGTTTCTCCTCTGAAGGTCGTCGGGCAAACGGAACGTCGCGGCACGGAAGTGCATTTCCACCCGAATCCGGAAGTCTTCGGCAACATCGAGTTTCATTACGACATCCTGGCAAAAAGGCTGCGTGAGCTCTCCTTCCTGAACAATGGCGTGCGCATCGAGCTGCATGACCAGCGCAATGCCAAGGAAGAGACCTTCGCTTTCGCCGGGGGCGTCAAGGGCTTCGTCGAGTACATCAACCGCTCGAAGACGGTTCTGCACCCGAACATTTTCCACGCGATCTGCGAGCGCGACGGGATCGGCGTGGAAGTCGCCATGCAATGGAACGATTCGTACCAGGAATCAGTGCTGTGCTTCACCAACAATATTCCGCAACGCGACGGCGGCACCCATCTGACCGCGTTGCGCGCGGCGATGACGCGCACGCTGAACCAGTATATCGAGGCGAACGAACAGGCCAAGAGGGCCAAGGTCGAAACCACCGGCGACGACATGCGCGAAGGCCTCAGCTGCATCCTGTCGATCAAGCTGCCGGATCCGAAATTCTCGTCGCAGACCAAGGACAAGCTGGTGTCATCTGAAGTGCGGCCAGTGGTGGAAGACGCGATATCGCAGGCCTTGCACGACTGGTTACTGGAAAAGCCCAGCGACGCCAAGATCATCGTCAGCAAGATCATCGAAGCGGCGCGCGCGCGCGAGGCCGCTCGCAAGGCGCGGGAAATGACCCGCCGCAAAGGTGTGCTCGACGGATTCGGCCTGCCGGGCAAGCTCGCCGACTGCCAGGAGAAGGATCCGGCGTTGTGCGAGCTCTACCTGGTCGAGGGTGATTCCGCCGGCGGCTCGGCAAAGCAGGGGCGCGACCGGAAATTCCAGGCTATCCTGCCGCTCAAGGGCAAGATTCTCAATGTCGAGAGGGCGCGTTTCGACAAGTTGGTGTCTTCGCAGGAAATCGCCACGCTGATCACTGCGCTCGGAACCGGCATCGGCAAGGAAGACTTCAAGCCGGAAAAACTTCGCTATCACCGCATCATCATCATGACCGACGCGGATGTCGACGGCTCGCACATACGCACGCTGTTGCTGACGTTCTTTTACCGGCAGATGCCGGACCTGGTCGAACGCGGCCACATCTACATCGCCCAGCCGCCGCTCTACAAGGTCAAGCACGGCAAGGAAGAGCGGTATCTCAAGGACGATCACGAACTGAAGGAATATCTGCTGCGGCTGGCGTTGAAGGAAGCCGAGCTCTACCCCGGCGGCGGAGGGCCGGCGCTGGCGCAGGATGCGCTGGAGTCGGTGGCCCGTTCATACATCCTCGCGGAGGCGGTGATCGAGAGGCTCGGCAAGCGCATCGATCCTGCGGTGTTGGCGGCACTGCTGAAGGATCCCGAAATCAGTCTTGCCGACGCGCAGGCGGCACGGCGTTCCGCAGAACGCCTCACCGCGCTGTGCAAGCCGGCCGGCCTGGCAATCGAGCCGCAATATGACCAGAAGAACGAGACCCACGTGCTGGTGATCAAGCGCCTAAGGCACGGCAATCTGCGGATCGGCTATCTGGACAACGAGTTTCTCGACAGCGGCGATTACGCGCAGATCAGACGGACCGCGCAAGTGCTCCACGGTCTCCTGGCGGAGGGCGCATACGTCAAGCGCGGCGACCAGGAACGCCGGGTTGGCGAGTTCAAGGAGGCTCTCGACTGGCTGCTCGAGGAGGTCAAGAAAGGGGTGTCGATCCAGCGCTACAAGGGACTCGGCGAGATGAACCCGGAACAATTGTGGGAAACCACCATGGATCCGAAATCGCGTCGCTTGCTCAAGACCCAGATCGAAGATGCGATCACGGCAGACGAGATTTTCACCACGCTGATGGGGGACATGGTGGAGCCCCGTCGCGCGTTTATTGAAACCAACGCCCTGGGCGTGCGCAACCTCGACGTCTGACTGCCACCTTCAGGCGGCCTTGCGTTTCGGCCCCTTTGGCTTGGCGGGGGGTTTTTTCTTGCCGGTGGAACCCTTCGCGGACTTTGCGGCCAGCAGTTCCACCGCTTCTTGTAGAGTCAGCTTGGCCGGATCCGCCGAAGGCGGAATGGTGGCGTTGATCTTGCCGTGCTTTACATAAGGCCCGTAGCGGCCGCTGTGAACCACTACCGATCTGCCGTCTTCCGGGTGCGCGCCGAGCGCGCGTCCACTCATACCTCCGGCCTTCTTTTCGGCTAGCAGCTGGATTGCCCGCGCCAAGGCAATGTCGTGCACGTTGTCGGCCTTGGGAATGGACTTGAACATGCCGTCGTGTTTCAGGTACGGGCCGAAGCGTCCGATGCTGGCTTCGATCGGCTTGCCGGTTTCCGGATGCAAACCGAGCTGGCGCGGCAGCGCGAGCAGTTTCAGCGCGGTGTCCAGGTCTGCCGATGCGGCGGGAAGATTCTTCGGCCATGCCGCGCGTTTCGGTTTCACGGACTTGTCCTGCGGCGTCTGTCCGAGCTGGGCGTAAAAGCCGTACGGCCCCTTGAGCAGCAGTACCTCGAGTCCGGTTGCAGGATCGCTCCCGAGGATCACTGGGCCCTCGGGCTGGTTGCCCCAGGGCTTGGTGTAATCGCATTCGGGATAGCCGCTGCAACCGATGAACATGCCGCGCCGGCTGTTCTGCAGGAAGAGCTGCTTGCCGCACTTCGGGCAGGATTCCTCGAGCGGGCTGCCGCGGGCGACCTTCTCTTTGGACTTGAGGTCGCGCGCGAAATCTTTCCAGAAATCCTTGAGCACTGGAATCCAGTCGCGCTCGCCGTTGGAGATCTCGTCCAGTTCTTCTTCCAGATTGGCAGTGAAACCGTAGTCTACGTAATGGCCGAAGTGCGAGGTCAGGAATCCGTTCACCAGCCGGCCAATGTCGGTCGGCTGGAAGCGTTTCTTCTCCAGCAGCGCGTAGCCGCGGTCCTGCAGCGTGGAAATGATGCTGGCGTAGGTCGAAGGCCTGCCGATCCCGTATTCCTCCAGGGTCTTCACCAGGCTTGCTTCGGTGTAACGCGGCGGTGGCTGGGTGAAATGCTGTTCGCCGAAGAGCCGGTCTATCGGAACAGTCTCCTTCTCTTCCAGTCGCGGAAGCCTGGCCTCCTCTTCCTGCTCGGCGTCATCGGCGTCTTCGAGGTAAACGGCCATGAAGCCGGGGAAAACGAGAATCTGGCCGGTGGCACGAAACAAGGTATCTGCGCGGCCAACTGCGAGATCCACTGTTGTCGTATCGTACCTGGCCGGAGTCATCTGGCAGGCGAGCGCGCGCTTCCAGATCATCTCGTAGAGGGCGGCCTGTTCTGACGTCAGGTACTTGCGGATCGATTCCGGCGTGCGGAAAACAGAAGTCGGACGAATTGCTTCGTGCGCTTCCTGGACGTTCTTCGATTTACTGCGGTACACGATCGGCGCGCGCGGCAGATAATCGGTGTTGAATTTTTTCTGGATGTAGTCGCGCAGTTCTTGCAGCGCTTCGTTGGCGAGCGACTGTGAATCGGTCCGCATATAGGTGATCAAACCCACGGTGCTGCCGCCGATATCCACCCCTTCGTAGAGTTGCTGGGCGGTACGCATCGCGCGCTCGGTGGTAAAGCCCAGCTTGCGCACCGCTTCCTGCTGCAGCGTCGAAGTGGTGAACGGTGGCGCCGGCTGGCGGCTCTTGGGCTTGCGCTCGACGCGCACCACCTTGGCGGTGCCCTTTGCGGCCTTCTCGATGTCGGCGACCACTTGCCGGTGCTGCTCGTCGGTGACGATCGTGAATTGCTCGACCTTGTCGCCGCGATACTGAAACAGGCGCGCGCCGAATTTCTGTTTTTCCTTGTGACTGTCGAGATGTATGGTCCAGTACTCGCGGCTCTTGAATTTCTCGATTTCGAGCTCACGTTCGACGATGAGTCGCAGCGCCGGGCTCTGTACCCGGCCGGCGGACAGCCCGGGGCCGATCTTCTTCCACAACAGCGGCGACAGCTTGAAGCCTACCAGATGGTCGAGCGCGCGGCGCGCCTGCTGCGCGTTCACCAGCGGCATGGAAATCTGGCGCGGCTTGGCGACCGCATCGGTCACAGCGGATTCCGTGATCTCATAGAACACGACGCGGTGAAGTTTCTTGTTCTTGAGCAGCTTCTTGCCTTTGAGGATCTCGCCGACGTGCCAGGCAATGGCCTCACCCTCACGGTCCGGGTCGGTGGCCAGATAAATCCTGTTGGCCTTGGCCGCCGCCTTGGCGATTGCGTCTACATGCTTCCTGTTCTTTTCGACCAGCGCGTACTTCATATGGAAGTTGTCCGCCGGGTCCACCGCGCCTTCCTTGGCTTCCAGGTCGCGGACGTGCCCATAAGAGGCAACGATATCGAAGCCGCGGCCCAGATACTTTTTGAGAGTCTTCGCCTTGGAGGGAGACTCGACGATCAGCAGATTTTGAGACATTGCGCGTCCGGCCGAAAACGAAGGGCGGAATGATAAGAACTTGCCGGCGGCGGAGCAAGCGCTTGTTCAGGAAACAGCGGATTATTGCAGATAGCGTTCCTGATTTGGCGCGACCAGTTCTTCGAGCACCAGAGAATCCACCGATTCGTTCTGGTTCCACAACACCATGAGGACAATGAGCTTTACTTTCTCGAGGTCAACTGCGGGCTCATCGAGCGCCAGCACCCGCTCGATGATGAGCTCGCGCTGCAATGCCTTGATCACGCCCGCGGTCTCGAGAAAGAGCAGGAATCCGCGCGCCTCGGCTGTCAGCCCGGCCAGTTCCTGCTCGGTGTAAAAGCGAAATCCGTCGCTGCTGGAAAAGCGGGAGTTACTGTGGCCGACGCGCTCCAGGCCGCTAAGCCAGGTCAGGGCCTGTGAAATGTCCCTGCTGTCGAATCCGGCAGCGGACAGGCGCTTGGTAAGTGTTTGTTGATCGGGGTAGGCACCGGCATGAAAGTAGTTTTCGAACAGGAAGACGAGTATGTCAAACATGAGCCCCTGTCTGGAGGTATTGACGCCCCTGACGCTAGCGCACGCGCTGGAACCTGCCGCCTGGTAGCCGGCTGACGGTGCCTTCGAGTTCCAGTGTCAACAGCATCGCCGAAGCGGTTTCTGGCGTCAAGCCGCTGCGCTCGCACAATGTGTCGAGGTCGAGCGGGTCGAAACCGAGCGCCGCGAGCAGTTCGACGTGTTCGGGCGAGGCATCCGCCTTGCCGGGCGTTGCGCTCTCGACACGCACCGCGGCGCCGAGTTCCTCGAGGATGTCGTTGCTGCTTTCGACCAGTTTGGCGCCCTGCTTGATCAGAAGATGACAACCCTTCGACAGCGGCGAGTGGATCGAACCGGGGATCGCAAACACCTCGCGCCCCTGTTCCAGCGCATAACGCGCCGTGATCAGCGATCCGCTCCTGAGCGCGGCTTCCACGATCAGGCAGCCGCGGGCCAGTCCGCTGATCAGCCGGTTGCGCCTAGGGAAATTCCCCGACAGCGCGGGTGTTCCGAGCGAAAACTCGGAAACCAGCGCGCCTTGCACCGCCAGTTGATGTGCGAGATCGCGATTGCGCGCCGGATATACGATGTCGAGACCGGTGCCGACCACCGCCAGCGAAGAGGAGGCGCCGGCAAGTCCGCCGCGATGTGCGGCGGCATCGATGCCGAGCGCAAGTCCGCTGATGACCGTGAAACCGCCATCGGAGAGTTCGCGGGCGAAGGCCTCCGCATTGGCGCTGCCTTGCGGGCTGGCATTGCGGCTGCCGACAACCGCCAGCGCCGCGCAGTTGAGCAGTTCTGTATTGCCCTTCACATACAGTAGCGGTGGCGGGTCGGTGATCTCCAGCAAGAGCCGCGGATAGGCAGCATCCGCGAGACTGATGACGCGGTTACCTGGCTCTTCGAGCCAGCGCAGCGCGAGGTCGACGCAGGTTGTGTCCGGCCCTCGCAGGATGGCATCCGCGACTTCGTTCGCGACGATGCGGCAGAGCGCAGACCGGTTCGCCGCGCATACGGCTTCCGGGTCGCCGAATTCGCCGAGCAGCTTGCGGAAAGAAGCGGGGGTAAGCTCGGCGACGAGGCCGAGCTTGAGCCAGGCGAGGAGTTCCTGATCCGGCGGCATGCGCCGTCGGCGCCAGGCTAGGGCGTTTGCACTGCGTCGAGCACGTTGACCGGCCGCGTGGTATGCATCACCAGCGCGTAGGATACTTTCTCGAAAACCCGGAACACGAACACGACACCGTAGCGCTCAGCCGGCAGCTTGATCCTCTCTTTCGGATTGGTCGCACCGGCCGGCTTGACCATGGGCAAATCGCGATACAGGGCCAACACGTTGCCTGTTTCCAGACCTTCGCGTGCGCCGCGGTTCAATACCACCACCATATGCGGACCGATTTCCGTGACGCTGTCGTGCGAGGCTGCGATTACCTTGCCTTTTATCTGCTTGCTCGGCGCGTGCGGGATGTAGGGTAGCACCGGAACGGGCACGATCTTTACCAAGCGGTCGCCGGGGGTAATTTCCAGGACCGATTTGGTGATCGCAACCCTGCTGACGTCGCCGAACTGGCTTACTTTCAGTTCGCCCAGGTGCACGGCCTCGCGCCCGAGCAATTCCTTGGTGTCCGGATCGACCAGATTGCGGCCCGGGCGATATATGTTCCACTCCGTGCCATCCTCAGAGACCACGCCTTTGGCGTAGGCGGTATCGCCGGCGGAGAGTATGACCCGGTTTTCCTGTCCGGCAACCAGGATCGGCGCGCCAGACATTTCGCCCTCGCCGACCACAAGCGGTTTGGTCAGGAAAGGCGCGATGGCCTCCAAGGGAATGCTGGGGATCGCGCTTGCCGCGAGATCCAGTTTGCGTATCGCCGGACTGAGCTTGGTGACCACCAGACGCCAGTCGGTGGCGCCGTCGATGCCCTGCAGGCGCAGCCGTGGGGTCATGCCGGTGAAGTCGAGCAGGATCACGTCGCCGGGGTAGATCCAGTGGGGATTCTTGATCTGGTCCTTGTTCAGGCCCCAGATATCAGGCCAGCGCCACGGATCGCGCAGAAAGCGCGCCGAGATGTCCCAAAGCGTATCGCCCTTCACGACGACATAGCGATCGGGCGCATTTTCGGCCAGCGCGAGCTCGTCCGCCACGCTGGTTCCCGGCGCCATCCACGCGGTCAGCAGCAGCAGCAGGGATATAATTGATTTGCCCATCTCAGGCCCCCATTTCTGTCGATCCAGAATCGCATCCCTCGCCGGGTACGCAGTCCCGCCTGGCGCCAGACTCGATACTTTGGTTTAAATTCTGCATCTAGTTTATTAAATTAGCAAGCAATTATGGCGATACTCCCAATCCTTCGCTACCCCGATCCGCGGCTGCGCAAAGTGGCGAAGCCGGTGGCAGTAGTCGACGACGAAATCCGCAAGTTGGCGAGGAACATGGCCGAGACCATGTATGCGGCCCCGGGTGTGGGCCTGGCGGCCACCCAGGTGGACGTGCACAAGCAGCTCATCCTGATCGACCTCTCCGAAACCCGCGACGAGTTACTGGTGCTGATCAACCCGCACATTCTCGAATCGCGAGGTAAGTCCGATTGCGAAGAGGGCTGCCTGTCGCTGCCCGGAATCTTCGAGAAGATCGCGCGCGCGGAGTGGGTGAAGGTTCGCGCGCTTGATCTGGACGGCAAGTCGTTCACGACCCAAGCCACCGGACTGTTGTCGGTGTGCATACAGCATGAGATGGATCATCTCAAAGGCAAGATCTTCATCGAATACCTGTCGCGCCTCAAGCAGACCCGCATCCTGAGCAAGCTGAAGAAACAGCAGCGGCAGACGCTCTGATGCGGATCGTATTTGCCGGCACGCCGGCGTTCGCCGCCAGTGCGTTGCAGGCGCTGATTGGGGCCGGGCATGAGATCGCGCTGGTGCTGACCCGGCCGGACCGGCCCGCCGGCCGCGGTCTCAGGCTCGCCGCGAGCGAAGTCAAGCAACTCGCCGACCACGCCCGGCTTCCGCTGTTGCAGCCGCAAACGCTCAAGGATGCGCAACTGCAGTCGCGCCTGCACGCAGCCGGCGCGCAGTCCATGGTGGTCGCCGCCTACGGGCTGATCCTTCCGCGTGCGGTGCTCGACCTGTTCCCGGCAGGCTGCATCAATATCCACGCCTCGCTGCTGCCACGCTGGCGCGGTGCCGCGCCGATCCAGCGCGCCATCCTAGGGGGCGACAGCGAGACCGGTATTTCGATCATGCGCATGGAGGAAGGACTGGACAGCGGTCCGGTCTATCTGATGCGCCCCATCCCGATCGCCGCTGAGGACACCGCGGGAACCGTACATGACAAGCTTGCGGCGCTGGGCGCGCGTTGCATCGTCGAAGCGCTCCCGGCAATCGCCGAGGGGACGCTCGAGGCCGTGCCACAAAGCGAAGCCGGCGCGACCTACGCCCCAAAGATCACCAAGGACGAGGCGGCGATCGACTGGCGCCGCGAGGCGGTCGAAGTGGATCGCCAAGTGCGCGCGTTCAATCCCTTCCCCGGCGCCTATTCCACGCTGCACGACGGACCGTTGAAGGTCTGGCGCGCTGCGGTCGTGCCGGGTTCGCCCGCACCGCCCGGGACCATCCTTCGTGCCGATGCGCAAGGTATTGTCGTCGCCTGCGGCAACGGTGCATTGCGTGCCACCGAGTTGCAGCGTGCGGGCGGCAAGCGCCTTGCGGCCACGGATTTCCTGCGCGGACTGCCGCTCGCCGCCGGCGAACGCTTCGGCGCCTGAGTCCCGGACCGCGGTGCGCAATATCCAACATATTGCAGCGCAATCCGTGGCTGCGGTGCTTTCCGGAAGAAACCTGAATCACACGCTGGAAGCGGCCTGGAAACGGGCGCACGCGCTCACGCGCGCCGACCGGGGAGCGATACAGGATCTCTGTTACGGGACGTTGCGACATCTGGGCAGATTGCGCGCGGTGTTGTTGCAGCTTGTGCCCAGGCCGGTGGAGAAGCCGGAGCTGCAATCGCTATTGCTGGTCGCGCTTTACCAGCTGGAATACAGCGGGGCCGCGCCCTACGCCGTAGTGGATCACGCGGTGGAATGCGCGGCGAAAATCGGCGGTCGCCACGTAAAGGCGTTCGTCAACGCCGTACTACGCAATTTCCAGCGCGGCCGCGCCGCGCTGTTAAAGGAAGCAGACAGCACCGACTCAGGCTACTACTCTTATCCCGCATGGTGGATCGAGCGGCTGCGGCGCGACTTCCCGTCCGAAGCACAGAATATTCTCCAGACCGGCAACACGCATCCGCCGATGACGCTGAGGGTCAACCGGCGGCGCGGTACGCCGCAGGAATACCTGCAGGAACTGGAGCGGGCGGGGCTGGGCGCGCGCATACTCGATGGCGGCGCGCTCAATTTGCTGCGCCCGGTACCCGTCGAGCAACTGCCGGGGTTCGGCCAGGGCATGGTGTCTGTGCAGGATGCCGGAGCACAGTTTGCTGCGCGACTGCTCGATCTGAGCGATGGCATGCGCGTGCTCGATGCCTGCGCCGCGCCCGGCGGCAAGACCGCGCACATGCTCGAGCTCGGCGACGTGGATATGACTGCGCTCGATGCCGATCCGGCCCGCCTCAAGCGCGTGAGCTCGAACCTGGAGCGCCTCGGCCTGAGTGCGCGGGTCAGCTGTGCGGATGCCGCGGCGATCGATGCCTGGTGGGATAACAGGCCGTTCGACCGGGTGTTACTCGATGCGCCCTGCACCGCATCGGGCGTGGTGCGCCGTCATCCCGACATCAAATGGCTGCGCCGGCCCGGCGACGTGCGGCGCTTCGCGGAACAGCAGCAGCGCTTGCTCGAAGCGCTGTGGAAGGTCCTCGGCCGCGGTGGTAAATTGCTCTATGTGACCTGCTCGATTTTCATGGAGGAGAACCAGGAGAGGATCGGCGGTTTCGCGGCGCGGCACCCGGACGCGCGTGTTCTGGGTGCGATGCCGGGGCGCGATGGACTGCTGCTCCCGGACAACGATCACGATGGTTTTTACTACGCCCTCCTGCAGAAGGACTAGCACGTTGCGGTGGTTGTCCACCATGCTTGCGCTGTGGTACGGCGCGGCGCTGGCGACGACCGAGGGGATCCACGTCAAGTCGGCGGAACTCTCACTCAACGGTGACCAATATTATCTAGAAGCCAACTTCGAAGTTGGTCTCACTCCAACACTCGAAGATGCGCTCAACAAGGGCTTGCCGCTGCATTTCGTCATCGAATTCGATCTCATCCATCCGCGCTGGTACACGGCTTACCTGTGGAACAAATCGATGGCGGAACTACAGCAACGCTACCGGTTGTCTTACAACGCGCTCACGCGCCAGTACCGGCTGAGCTTCGGTGCCCTGCATCAGAATTTCGACGCGCTGGACGACGCGCTGGCCCTGCTCGGGCGACTGCGTCGGCGTTTCGTCGTCGATGCCGATGCGCTGGACGAGGGCAAGGTATACGAGGCCGCAATTCGCATGCGGCTCGACGTCTCGCAATTACCCAAGCCGTTCCAGATCAATGCGCTGGCTTCGCGCGACTGGAACCTTTCATCCGAGTGGTTTCGCTGGACTCTGAAGCGATGACTGCCATTACACGCGCCCTCAGGCGTTCGCTGATGAGCCGCGGTATGAAGCTACTAATCACGCTGGTACTGTTGCTCGGCGCGGTCATGCTGTACCTGCTTTCCAGCGTCAGCGCCGACACGCCGCTGTTCTCCGGCGATCTGCCGCTGCTGCTGGG
>DASQOP010000357.1:0-5139 GCA_035644415.1 Burkholderiales bacterium | reverse complement strand
AAGTACTACGGACTCACGCCGGAGAAACTAGCCGGCGCGAAGCCGGACGCGATCGTGATGCATCCCGGGCCGATGAACCGCGGTGTCGAGATCGATTCCAGCGTGGCCGACGGCAACCAGTCGGTGATCCTGCCGCAAGTGACTTTTGGCATCGCCGTGCGCATGGCGGTGATGTCGATCCTGGCCGGCAATGCGTAATAGCGCTCATCGCGGAGGACGCGGAGGACGCAGAGGAAAGGCAGGAGCGAAAAAGCAAAATGAGTGTAAAAAGCTCCAATTGGCGGATGTTCCGGCAAAGTCGAAATTGGCGGCAGCGGATTTCGAACAGCCACCTCGCATCTATCTCCAATTCGTTTTTCCTCGTTTTTGGTTTTCCTCCGCGTCCTCGGTGTCCTCTGCGGTTAGAGCTTAAGGAATGAAGATTCACATCAAGAACGGCCGAGTGGTAGATCCGCAGAGCGGGACCGAGAAGGTTCAGGACCTCTATCTGGCCGCTGGAAAGATTGCGGCCATCGGCCGGGCGCCCGACGGATTCCATGCGAACCGGGTGATCGAGGCCAACGGACTGGTGGTGTCTCCGGGCCTGGTCGATCTCTCGGCGCGGTTGCGCGAGCCGGGTTTCGAGCACAAGGCCACGCTGGAAAGTGAGATGGCGGCTGCTGTGGCCGGTGGAGTGACTTCGCTGGCGTGTCCTCCGGATACCGACCCGCCGCTGGACGAACCGGGTCTGGTGGAAATGCTCAAGCATCGGGCGCGCAGTCTCAACCAGGCTCACGTGTACCCGCTGGGCGCACTGACCCTGGGGCTGAAGGGTGAGCGCATTACCGAAATGGCCGAGCTGGTCGATGCCGGATGTGTGGCTTTTTCGCAGGCGGAAGTGCCGCTTGACGACAACCAGGTGATGCTGCGGGCGATGCAGTATGCGACCACCTTCGGCTACTCGGTGTGGCTGCGCCCGAGCGACGGCAGCCTGGCGCGCGGCGGCGTCGCCCATGACGGGCAGGTGGCTACGCGCCTCGGGCTCGCGCCGATCCCGGTGGCGGCGGAAACGGTGGCGCTGTCCACGATGCTGCTGCTTGCCCGCGAAACCGGCGCGCGGCTGCATCTGTGCCGGCTGTCGAGCGCGGAGGGCGTGGAGATGATGCGTCAGGCCAAGGCGCTGGGCATGAACGTGACTTGCGACGTATCGGCGAATCATGTGCACCTGAGCGAGATGGATATCGGTTACTTCGATTCCAATTACCACCTGGTACCACCGCTGCGAAGCCTGCGCGACCGCGATGCGTTGCGCCGTGGCGTGGAGGACGGCACCATCGATGCGATCTGTTCCGACCACACCCCGGTGGATGAGGACGCCAAGCAATTGCCGTTCGGCGAATCCGAGGCCGGGGCCACCGGGCTGGAACTGCTGCTGGCGCTGACGCTGAAGTGGTCGGAGGAATCACGCATTGCGCTCCCGAAGGCGATCGCGAAAGTGACTACCGAACCGGCGCGCATCCTCGGCATCGGCGCCGTTGCGATCGCAGCCGGGGCCAACGCCGATCTGTGCATCTTCGATCCGCATTTGCGATGGAAGGTCGAACCGGCCAGGCTCAAGAGCCAGGGCAAGAACACGCCCTTTGCCGGCTATGAAGTCAATGGCCGGGTGCGCTATACGCTGGTCGGCGGCCACGTTGTGTACGAGTGTTGAATGTTGAGTGTTAAGTTTGATGTGGCTTGAATTTGGCGGTCGCGACACCAACTAAACACTCAACACTCAACACTCAAAACTCAAAATTCAACACTGACTCCATGAACCCTTTGCTCGATTTTTCGGGTCTGCCGCGTTTTGCCGACTTCAAGCCGGAGCATGTCACCCCGGCGCTGGACCAGTTGCTGGCGGCGAACCGTGAACTGATCGCCCGGCAGGAGGCCGATCGCCGGGAACCGTCCTGGGAGAATTTCGTCGCCCCCCTGGACGACGCCAACGAGCAGCTGCGCCGTGCCTGGGGGCAGGTTGCGCACATGAACGCGGTGATGAACAGCCCGGCATTGCGCGAGGCCTACAACGCCAACCTGGGGCGCATCACCCAGTACTTCACCGAGTTGTCGCAAAGCGAGGCGCTGTTCCGGAAATACAAGGCGTTGCGTGCCTCGCCCGGTTTTTCCGCGCTCACGCAGGCGCAGAGAAAAGTCATCGACAATGAACTACGCGATTTTCGCCTGGGCGGCGCGGAACTTCCCGCCGAACGCAAGGCGCGGTTCAAGCAGGTGACCGAGCGGCTCGCCAAGCTGTCATCCGAATTCAACGACAACCTGCTCGATGCCACCAATGCCTTCGAGTTGATCATCCAGGACCGCGCGCAATTGTCCGGCATTCCCGACGACGTGCTGGAAGCGGCACGCAAGGCCGCGACGGAAATCGGCAAGACGGGCTGGAAACTCACGCTGCAGATGCCGTCCTATCTTCCGGTCATGCAGTACGCGGACAACCGCGAATTGCGCGAGCGGATGTATCACGCCTATGCCACCCGCGCCTCCGAGTTCGGCAATCCGGCGTGGGACAACTCCGCGCTCATCAGCGAAATTCTGAAGTTACGGCGCGAACAGGCGCAACTGCTCGGCTTCAAGACTTTTGCCGAATTGTCCTTGCAGCCCAAGATGGCCGACTCCCCCGCGCAGGTGCTGCGCTTTCTCGACGAGCTGGCGACCCGCGCCAAGCCCTACGCCGAGCGCGATCTGGCCGAACTGGAGGAGTTTGCGGCGAGGCAACTGGGGCTCGCCGAATTGCAGCCCTGGGACGTAGCCTACGGATCGGAAAAGTTGCGGGTGGCGCGCTATGCGTTCTCGGATCAGGAAGTCAAACAATACTTCCCTGAGCAGCAGGTTCTCGCCGGCATGTTCCGTGTGGTCGAGACGCTTTACGGGCTGGGTATCGCCGCCGATGATGCACCGCGCTGGCATGAGGCTGTGCGCTTCTTCTCCATCCGCAATGCGGACGGCGCGCTGGTCGGGCAGTTCTATCTCGATTTGTATGCGCGGCCGTCCAAGCGCGGAGGAGCGTGGATGGACGACGCCATTACCCGGCGGCGCAAGGCCGCCGGCATCCAGACCCCGGTAGCCTATCTGAACTGTAATTTCTCCGCCCCGGTCGGTGGCCGGCCGGCAATGTTCACCCACGACGAGGTGATCACGCTGTTCCACGAATTCGGCCACGGCCTGCACCATCTGCTGACCCGGGTGGACGTGCTCGGCGTGTCGGGAATCAATGGTGTCGAGTGGGACGCCGTCGAATTGCCCAGCCAATTCATGGAGAACTTCTGCTGGGAATGGGAGGTACTCAAGGACATGACCCGCCACGTCGATAGCGGGAATAGTCTGCCGCGCGCGCTTTTCGACAAGATGGTGGCGGCGAAGAATTTTCAGAGCGGCCTGCAGACCGTGCGCCAGCTCGAGTTCGCGCTGTTCGACATGCATCTGCACCACGACTTCGAACCGGTGGGTACGAAAACGCCGCTCGATCTGCTCGACGAAGTGCGCAGCCGGGTCGCCGTCATCATTCCGCCCGCGTACAACCGCTTTCCGCACGGCTTTTCGCATATCTTCGGCGGCGGGTATGCGGCCGGATATTACAGCTACAAATGGGCGGAGGTACTGTCCGCAGACGCTTACAGCCTGTTCGAGGAAAGCGGGGTGTTGAACCCAGTTGTCGGCGAGCGCTTCCGCGAAGAGATCCTCGCCGCGGGCGGCAGCCGCCCCGCGCTCGAGTCCTTCGTGGCGTTTCGCGGGCGCGAGCCGAAAATCGATGCGTTGCTGCGGCATAACGGCATGGCCGTGGCATGATGCCGGCAATGGAAAGGAGAATGCCTGGATGAAACAGTGGATCCTTCTCATGGTCTTGATGCCGGGTGCGGTGCTGGCGCAAACCGAGACTTACAAATGGGTGGACGCGGACGGCACGATTCATTACAGCGATCAGCCGCCGCCTCCGAGCGCCCGCATAAGCGAGCGCAAGCGACTCGGAGACAAGCCCGGGGATGTCGCGATGCCCTACGTCCTCCAGCAGGCGATGAAAAATTTCCCGGTGACGATTTTCGTGTATGACTGCGGAGACGGCTGCGACCGCGCCCGCGCGCTGCTCGGCAAGCGCGGCGTGCCGCATACCGTCAAGGATCCGCTGGCGCCTGGGATGCGGGAGGAACTGAAAGAGGCGACCGGTGGAGATGAGGTGGTGCCGGTGCTGCAGGTAGGGCGCCAGGTCTTGCGCGGCTTCGAGGAAGGGCAATGGAACGCCGCGCTCGACGACGCTGGCTACCCCAAGACTGCGTTGGTGCCGGTCACGCCGGTCCAGGCCAGGCCGGTGGCAGCCGCACCGCCGGCGGCGCCGGAGGAGGCGGCGCCCAAAAGCGGGAGCGAGCCGGCCAAGCCCGAGCAGAACTGACGACGCTTGAAGCTCGCCGCGTGGAATGTCAACTCGCTGAAGGTTCGCCTTCCGCATCTCCTCGAGTGGCTCGCGCGCGAGCGCCCCGACGCGGTTTGCCTGCAGGAGACCAAAGTCGAGGATGCAAATTTTCCGCTCGACGCCATCGCACAGGCCGGATACCGCGCCGTGTTCTCCGGGCAGAAAACCTACAACGGCGTGGCGATCCTGGCGCACGATGTGCCGCTGGCGGTCGAGGCGGGCATCTCCGGCTACGCCGACGTACAGAAGCGTGTGCTCTCCGCCACCGTGGGAGACTTGCGGCTGGTATGTGCGTACGTGCCCAACGGCCAGAGCCCGGAATCCGACAAGTATCGCTACAAGCTCGATTGGCTGGCGGCATTTGACCGCTGGCTGGACGCGGAACTGAAGAAGCACCCACGGCTGGCGGTGCTCGGCGATTTCAACATCGCTCCGGAAGATCGCGATGTCCACGACCCGAAGGCCTGGGAAGGTCAGGTTCTGGTCAGTCCGCCCGAGCGTGCTGCGTTTCAGCGGCTGCTCGGGCACGGCCTGAAAGACAGCTTCAGGCTGTTCGACCAGCCCGAGAAGTCATACTCCTGGTGGGACTACCGCATGAATGCTTTCAAGCGCAATCTGGGGTTGCGCATCGATCACGTTCTTCTGTCTCCCGAACTCGCGTCGCGCTGCCGCTCGAGCAGCATTCACGTGGATATGCG
>DASQOP010000356.1:0-5823 GCA_035644415.1 Burkholderiales bacterium | reverse complement strand
TCGGCCTCGATCTGGCCGACGGTTGCGCCGTGCGCGCACTTGACGTCGTCGGCAAAAATTTCGAGTTGCGGCTTGGTATCCACGTGCGCCTTATCGGACAGCAGCAGGTTGCGTGATTGCTGCCCCGCATCGGTGTGCTGCGCGTCCCGGCGCACGAAAATCTTGCCGTTGAACACCGCGTGCGCGCCGCCGCCGACCACGGTCTTGTGCAATTGCCGGCTGCGTCCATGCGCGTGCGCGTGGTCGATCAGGCTGTTGGTGTCGGCCAACTGGCGCCCGCCGATCAGCGCCAGGCCGTCGATCGAGAATTCGCTACCCTCGCCCGCCTGCATCACGTGGAGATTGTGCCGGGAAATGCGCGCACCCAACGCGACCGACCAGTTGGAGTAATGGCCGTCGCGCGCAACCTGTACCGAAGTCCTGGCGATGTGAAATGCTGTCTGCGCCTCGCGCTGCAGCTTGACGTGCGCTACATGCGCATTCTCACCCACGGCAATTTCGGTGACCGCGTCGGTAAAGTAACCCCCGTCGGCAAGGCCCACGAAGTCTTCGATCAGCGTGCACTGCGCACCCGGTTCCGCGATTACCAGGACCCTCGGATAGGCGGCGCCATCCTTGCGGGTGGCGATGAACAACAGATGAATTGGTGCGATGCCTTTGTGGTCGCGCCCGGCGTGGATCAGTGCGCCGTCGTGTAGAAACGCCGTATTCACTGCGGCGAAAGCGTCCTGCCCTGTTCCCGCAAGCTTGCCGAGCCTGGACTCGACCAGCCGGTCGCGTGCCGCAAGCGCATCCGGAAGATTGGCGACGAAAACGCCGTCTACAGGCTTCATACGCGACAGCGCAGCTGAAAAATTACCGTCCACGAAAGTCAGCCGCGTCGCCGCTTCAGGGATCTCGAAACGGCCGAATTCGGCCGCCGCAATCTGGCCTGGCTGCGCCGATGGCCGGTACGGGACCTTGTACAGCGGTGACAGGTCGGTGAAGCGCCAGTCCTCGTCGCGCGTGGTCGGCACAGTGAGCGCATTGGCGCGCTCCACTGCCTGGGCGCGCAGCGCCTTCAACCATCCTGCGCGGGCTTCGGGCACCAAATCCCGGCCGTGTAGCAGGCTGTCCAGATAGTCGCTGTGGGTTTCGGTATTCATGCGATCAAACTCACGCGGCCTCTTTACCCACCCAATCGTAGCCGCGCGCTTCGAGCTCGAGCGCGAGCGCCTTGTCGCCGGTCCTGATGATCCGCCCGCCTTCCATGACGTGCACGTAATCCGGCACGATGTAGTTGAGCATGCGCTGGTAATGCGTCACCAGCACCATGCCGTTGTCGGGGGTGTGCAGTTTGTTGATGCCGTTCGCCACCACCCGCAACGCGTCGATGTCCAGGCCCGAGTCGGTCTCGTCCAGCACTGCGAGCTTTGGTTCCAGAAGCGCCATCTGCAGAATCTCGTTGCGCTTCTTCTCACCGCCTGAAAAGCCGGCGTTCAGGCTGCGCCCGAGAAAAGACGGATCGATATCCAGCAATTTCATTTTCTCGCGCACGAGGTCGTCGAACTCGAGCGGATCCAGTTCTTCCTTCCCGCGCGTACCCTGCACAGTGTTGTAGGCCAGTCGCAGGAAAGCGCTGTTGGTGACGCCAGGCACCTCGATCGGATACTGGAAGCCCAGGAACAGACCGGCGCGGGCACGCTCTTCCGGCGCCAGTTCGAACAGGTTCCTGCCTTCGAACAGAACTTCGCCGCCGGTCACTTCATACGACGGATGCCCGCTCAGAACCTTCGCAAACGTGCTCTTGCCCGAGCCGTTCGGCCCCATGATCGCGTGCACTTCACCGGCACGCACGGTCAGATCGATTCCCTTGAGGATGTTGCGATCGCCGATTCTTGCGGTGAGGCCGCGGACCTCCAGCAGCAGGGCGGTGTTTTCCCTGATCATCCGACACTTCCTTCAAGCTTGAGTCCGAGGAGCTTGGTCGCCTCGACCGCGAACTCCATCGGCAGTTGTACGAATACGTCCTGCACGAAACCGTTGATGATCATCGACACCGCTTCCTCGTTGCCGATGCCGCGGCTGGCGAAATAAAAAAGCTGGTCCTCGCCGATCTTGGAAGTCGAGGCTTCGTGCTCCACTTTCGCCGAGTTGTTGTTGACCTGGATGTACGGGAAAGTGTTCGCCCCGCAGCGGTCGCCGATCAGCATCGAGTCGCATTGCGAGAAATTGCGCGCGCCCTCGGCCCTGGCGCCGATCTTCACCAGCCCGCGATAGCTGTTGTTCGAAACGCCAGCGGAAATGCCCTTGGAAATGATCTTGCTGCGGGTGTTCCTGCCGATATGGATCATCTTGGTCCCGGTATCGGCCTGCTGGTGGTGGTTGGTCAGCGCCACCGAATAGAATTCGCCCGCCGAGTTGTCGCCCAGCAGCACGCACGACGGATACTTCCAGGTGATCGCCGAACCGGTTTCGACCTGGGTCCAGGAAATCTTCGAGTTCGTTCCCTTGCACAGACCGCGCTTGGTGACGAAATTGTAGATGCCGCCTTTGCCGTTCTCGTCTCCCGCGTACCAGTTCTGTACCGTCGAATACTTGATCTCGGCATCGTCCAGCGCAATCAGTTCCACCACCGCCGCGTGCAGCTGGTTGGTGTCGAACTTCGGCGCGGTACACCCCTCGAGGTAGGACACGTAAGCGCCCTCCTCCGCGATGATCAGCGTGCGCTCGAACTGGCCCGACTCCTGGGTATTGATGCGAAAGTATGTGGATAGATCCATCGGGCAACGCACGCCCCTGGGGATGTAACAGAACGAGCCGTCGGTGAACACCGCGGAATTGAGCGCGGCATAAAAATTGTCGCCGGTCGGCACCACGGACCCCAGATACTTCTTCACCAGCTCGGGATGGTCTTTGACCGCCTCGGAAAAGGAACAGAAGATGACGCCGACTTCGGCCAGCTTCTTCTTGTACGTGGTGGCGACCGACACGCTGTCGAAAATCACATCCACCGCAACGCCGGCCAGCGTCTTGCGCTCGTGCATCGGCACGCCCAGCTTCTCGAAAGTGCGCAGCAACTCCGGATCCACTTCGTCCATGGACGCGAGCTTTTTCGGCTTCGGCGCAGAGAAATAGCTTATGTCCTGGAAGTCGATTTTCGGGTATTTGACGTTCGGCCAGGTCGGTTCCTGCATGGTCAGCCAGTGGCGATACGCCTTCAGGCGGAACTCTAGCAGCCATTCGGGCTCGCCTTTTTTCGCCGAAATCAGGCGGATAACGTCCTCGCTCAACCCCTTTGGCACAACGTCCGACTCGATGTCGGAAACGAACCCGTGCTTGTAGGGTTGATTAACCAGGTTCTGAATGACCGCGCTCACAAACCGCTCCGGTGAAATTATCTTCGTCAGGCGACGCTGAAGCTTTCGCCGCAGCCGCACATCGCCTTCGCCTTCGGGTTCTCGACCTTGAAGGACTCATTCAGCCCTTCGCGCGCATAGTCGAGCACTGCGCCGTCCACGAACTCGAGGCTGTCCTTGTCCACCACCACGGTGATGTCGTGGGACTGGAACAACTGGTCGTCGGCGTTGACTTCCTGCGCGTAGTCGAAGGTATAGGCAAAGCCCGAGCAACCGACTTTCCTGACGCCGAAGCGAAGGCCCACGCCGCCTCTCTTTGCCAAAGCGCCGCGGATATGCTTCGCCGCGTTTTCCGTAACAGTAATTGCCATGATCAATTCACCCTTTACTGGTTGCCGAATTCAAACTGCGATTGCTGTCAGGCGCCGCAGCCGCTTGAGCACCGCGGACAACGCCTGTAGAAAATCCTCGACCTGCGCCGCGGTGTTGTGCACGCCGAAGCTCACCCGCACCGCACCGCGCGCCAGTTCCGGCGCCACGCCCATCGCCAGCAGCGTCGCGCTGGGTTCGGTGCTGGTGCTGGAGCAGGCGGCGCCGCTCGCCACCGCGAAGCCGGCCTTGTCCAGCTCAATCACCAGGGTTTCCCCGTCGATGTTGGGGGCGGCGAAGTACGTGGTATTCGGAACGCGCGGCGCGCCCTGGCCGAAAATCACCGCACCCAATGCCGACACCCCTTGATCCGTACGTTCGCGCAACTCCTGCAACTTGCGCGAGATTTTGTCCATTCGCTCCGCCGCGAGTTCGCAGGCGCTGCCGAATCCGACGATCGCCGGCACGTTCTCTGTGCCGGAGCGCAGTCCCATTTCATGGCCACCGCCGTGGATGATCGGCTTCAGTTCCAGCCGCTTGTCCACCACCAGCGCACCGACACCCTTCGGGCCGTAGATCTTATGCGCCGATATCGTCATCGCGTGCACGCCCAGCGCTTCGAAATCTACCGGGATCTTGCCCAGCGCCTGCACCGCATCGGTGTGCATCCAGGCGCGCTTCGCGCGCGCCTTTGCGGCAATTTCCGCCACGGGCTGAATCACGCCGGTCTCGTTGTTGGCGAGCATGACCGACACCAGTCCGGTGGGGTCAGTGAGTGCTGCGTCCACGTCGGCGAGATCGACCAGCCCATTGGGCCGGACCGCAATCTTGCGCAACTTCCAGCCCTGACGCGCCAGGTCCTGCGCCGGCTTCGCCACGCAGGGATGCTCGACGCCGCTCACCACAACTTGAGTTGACTTCAAATATGCCGCCGCACCCTTGATGAACAGATTGTTGGCCTCGGTCCCGCCGGACACGAATACCACCTGCGAGCCTTGAACGTTCACCAGTCTTGCGACCTGCTCGCGCGCCCGGCTCACCGCCTTGCGCGCGCGGGTGCCGAATTCGTGACGGCTGGAGGCGTTGCCGTACTCGCCTTTGAGGAACGGCAGCATCGCCTCGAGCACGCGCTCGTCGGGGGCCGTGGTGGCGTTATGGTCGAAATAGACGTGCATCGCGTTCAGTTCAGACTGACGCCGGTTCTTTCGGCTTCGCCACGTTCTGGCGGCTGTCGTGCATCTGCACGACTGCAACGTCGGAGGACTTTTTCGTCTGCTTCGCCACCAGCTCGGAGAGCTTCACCGCGCCGAGGTAGTCGAAGATGTGCTTGTTGAGGTCGGCCCACAGATCGTGGGTAATGCACTTCTGCTCATCCTTGCAGTTCTCCTTGCCGCCGCATTGCGTCGCATCGATGGGTTCATCCACCGCGACGATGATGTCGGCCACCGAAACTTCCTGGGTCGGCCGCGCCAGGTTGTAGCCGCCTCCCGGACCACGCACGCTGGACACCAGCCCCTGCCTGCGCAGCTTGCCGAACAACTGTTCGAGGTAGGACAGCGAAATCTTCTGCCTGTCGCTAATGTCCGCCAGCGTCACCGGACCTTCTCCGTTGCGCATCGCCAGATCGATCATGGCGGTTACTGCAAAACGCCCTTTGGTCGTGAGTCGCATGGTCGCCTCTGCTCAATAATTCATAAAAACAGCAGCTTATAAATCCTACTAACACGCTCAAGTATACTGAAACCCGACTGCTTTAGTCAACAATGCGGTTCAGGTAGGCAGGATCGAACTTGTCTGCGGTGGCTCGGGCGTCCTCGACTTTGACGCCCATGCGGGCAAGTTGCTCCAGGATGTATTCGATGCGCCGGTCTGCGGACACGGTGTGATCGATCAGTCCGTGAATCGCTTTCACCACCGGATCGTTCGTGTCCGGGCCGATGCCGTAAGCAGAAAACCCCATCCTTTCAGCGGTCTGTTCGCGCTCGGCCATGGTTTCGTCGTCCAGGATTCGCGCCGGGATACCGACCGCGGTCGCGCGTGCCGGTACGTCCTTCACCACCACGGCATTTGAACCGACCTTGGCGCCGTCGCCGATCGTCACCGGGCCGAGAATCTT
>DASQOP010000355.1:0-14529 GCA_035644415.1 Burkholderiales bacterium | reverse complement strand
CGCTGGCGCGAAAACTGTTCGCCACGTACCAGGAAGTCGTAGCCACCGACCAGCCCGCCCGTGCCGCTTCCTGTCCGGCATGAGGGTCGGGACGTAAGACCCAACGACTGCCCTCGACCACTCGCGATGCCGCTACACTGTTAATTAGGCAATCGTGGAGGTCGGCGATGGAACAGGCTCGGGAAGGTCAAGAAATCGCGACGCTGGCGGGCGGGTGTTTCTGGTGCCTGGAGGCGGTGTACGACCGGCTGCAGGGCGTGGAGAGCGTGGAGTCCGGTTACATGGGCGGCCAACGACCCGATCCGACCTATGAAGCGGTGTGCAATGGCGACACCGGGCACGCGGAGGTGGTTCGCGTTACTTTCGATCCGAAGTTGCTCAGCTACCGCGACCTGCTGGAAGTCTTCTTCGTGATCCACGATCCGACCACGCTCAACCGCCAGGGCAACGACGTCGGCACCCAGTACCGCTCGGCGATTTTCTACCACACACCGGCGCAGAAAGCCGAGGCCGAACAAATCATAAGCGAACTTGTCCGGGAAAAAGCTTTTGCGGATCCGATCGTAACTGAAGTCGTACCGGCCGGGCAGTTCTACGTCGCCGAGCGCTATCACCAGGATTACTTCCAGAACAATCCGAACCAGCCGTACTGCCACTACGTGGTGGCCCCGAAAGTGGCCAAGTTCAGGGAGAAGTTCGCCAGACGGCTGAAGAAGGTGTGAGGCCGCATCGTCTTGCAGCGCCTGCCGGCGTCTGTATCGGGGAGTGTTGTATCAAAGGTGCGTGCATAATCGCTTATACCAGTCGTGGACGGAGTTCCCCTATGCGCAGTACCAGTGGTACTGTACCGCCGAGGCTTCCTTCGGCAATTTCACGGTGGGCCAGCGCCTGCCTTACAAATGATTTCGATTGATCGGCATTCATGCCGGGGCGCATGCTCATGTTTGCGCCTGGGCAACACGGCGGAGACGAAGTGTGTCAATGCTCCGCTCACGGGTAAGGGGAAACCGCGCGACGTCGCGACAGTCGGGGGAAAGCCTGGCATTGCGGGTCGCAGTCGTTTCGCTCTGGATTGGCCTGCAGCATTCGTAGGGGCCATTTTGTCATCGTAACTTGCAAGGGAGGTCTCGCAGCCATGCCACAACTCAGCATTAACGGTCAAAGTTATTTCACCGACTCGCCGCCCGACACGCCACTTCTCTGGGCCATTCGCGAGGATCTGCGACTCACGGGCACCAAGTATGGATGCGGTCTCGGGGTTTGCGGTTCCTGTACCGTGCACATAAACGGCCAGCCCGTGCGCTCATGCATGGTCAAGCTCGGCGACGTGGAGAGCAACGCGGTGATCACCACCATAGAGGGGCTCGATCCGGCCGATGCACACCCGGTGCAGAAAGCCTGGATCGAAGCGCAGGTTCCCCAATGCGGCTACTGCCAGTCCGGCCAGATCATGCAAGCGGCCGCGCTGCTCGCCGTCAATCCCAATCCCACCAGCGAAGAAATCGTGTCGCACATGAACGGCAACCTGTGCCGCTGCGCTACGTATTCCCGCATCGTCGGTGCGGTACATCGCGCCGCCGATCTGATGAAGGAGGGCAGCAATCATGGTTAAGCCAATCACGGCTGAGACCCAAACGCAGGCAATGACGCGCCGCGAATTCCTGGTCCGCTCGACAGTGATCGCCGGCAGCGGCTTTTTCAGCATTGGCATGCCGGCGCTGCTGGGCGGCAAGAACGCCGAAGCGGCTATGGCCACGCCGGCCTTTACGCCGGCGATCTGGTTCACCATCACGCCGGACGGCAAGACCACGATGCACATCGTCAAGGCGGAAATGGGCCAGCACATCGGCACCGGCCTGGCACAGGTGATTGCCGAAGAACTGGAAGTCAGATGGGAAGACGTGCGCCTGGATGCGCCGCTGGAAAGCGTGGAGAATTTCGGCGTCTACGGATTGGCCTACACCGTCAACAGCGGCAGCGTCACGACCGAGTTCGATCGTATTGCGCGCGCCGGCGCCGCGGGCCGCATCGCGCTGGTGGAAGCCGGCGCCAAAGTGCTCAACGCCAAGCTAGCCGACTGCCATGCGGAAGCAGGACGCGTGGTCGACAAGGCCTCCGGCAGATCGGTCGGTTACGGCGAGATCCTGCAGAAGGTGAAGATCGATCGAAAGTTCGCCTACCCGGACGATCTCAAGGGCATCACGCTGAAAGATCCGAGCCAGTACAAGATTATCGGCAAGTCGTTTGCTGCGCTCGATATCCCGGCGAAGACCAACGGCAAAGCCAAATACGGCATCGACGTCTTCCTGCCGAACATGGCTTACGGTGCGCTGGTCGTGCCGCGCAGCCGTTATGCGTCGAAAGTGTTGAGCATCGACGATTCGGAAGCGAAGAAGATCCCCGGTTTCATCAAGGCGGTCAAGATCGACAATGCGATGGGAAAATGCACTGGCTGGGTGGTTGCCGTCGCCGACAAGTTTCCGACCGCAATGAAAGCCGCCAAGGCGCTGAAGGTGAAATGGGACGCGGGCCCTTACGCGAACCTGAGTTCGGCGGAAATGCTCGAGCAGTACAAGCAACTTGCGAAGGACGAGAAGCAAGGTGCGAACTGGGTGCTCGAAGGCGATGTCGACAAGGGTTTCGGTGATGCCGAGAAAGTACTGGAGGTGGAATACACGACCGATATGGTCTGTCACGCCACCATGGAGCCGTTGAATGCAACAGTGCAGCTGACCAACGGCGAATGGCACGTCCATGTTGGCACGCAGAGCACGTCTTTCGCGCGCATGACCTTGACCGGCTATCTTTCCAATGTGCTGAAAAAGAAGCCAGAGGACATCAAGGTCTTCGTGCACCAGTATCTGGTGGGTGGCGGGTTCGGCGGCAAGCAGGACTACGACGACATCCTGGCGGCAGCTTACTGCGTCAAGGAAACCGGCCGTCCGGTCAAGCTCATCCATACGCGCGAATCCAATTTCGCAACCAGTTTTGCCCGCACGCCGACCTACCACAAGGTCAAGGCCGGCATCAAAAACGGCGAACTGACGGCGATGAACCAGGACATCGTCTGCGGCTGGATGGGGGCGCGATTTGGCGTCGGCAAGGCTGGCGGGACCGACTGGCTGCAACTCGATTCCTGGGATGCCAAGAAGCAGGACATCGACCAATGGTCAATCGGCGGCAGCGACCATTGGTACAACGTGAAGAACCACCGCGTGCGCGCCTGGAACCACGAGCCTACCACCTGGGCGGTCCAGGCCAGCGCGCTGCGCACGGTGTCCAACTCCTACAACATCTTCGTCGTCGAGTCCTTCATGGACGAAGTGGCGCGTGCGGCGGGGCGCGATCCGCTCGAGTTCCGGCTGGCGATGTTGAACGGCAAAGGCGGCAACCGCGGCATACCCAACAGCGGCTATCCGGCCGGCACCGGCTCCGACTACTACATGGACCAGTTGTGGATCTCGTTGCCTTGGGCGAAGGAAGGGTCCTGGCCGGTGTACGAGTCGGGCACGGTTGGCGGCGCGCTGCGTCTTGCCAACTGCCTGCGCGTTGCAGCCGGCAAGTCGGGCTACGGCACCAAGAAGCTTCCGCCGAATACCGGAATGGGCATCGCGGTCACTGCGGCGGAAGAACGTCAGAGCCCGACCTGGGTGGCCGGCGTGGCGGAGGTGACCGTCGATCCGGCGACCGGCAGGTACAGCATCAACAGGATCACCATCGCCATGGATCCCGGCATCGCCGTCAATCCGGGCAACATCGAGGCACAGATCCGCGGCTCGGCGCTCTGGGGGGCGAGCCAGATCATGTCGGAAAAACTGACGCTGAAGAACGGCAGCTTCGAGCAGAGCAACTTCCACGAGTACCAGCCGATACGCCTGGCGCAGGTGCCGGAGATCGATGTCACGATCATTCAGTCGAAACATCATCCGGCCGGCGTGGGCGAACCGGCGTCAACCGTCGTGGCGCCGGCGGTCGCAAACGCGATCGCCAATGCAGTTGGCGCGCGCGTAAGGCATATGCCGATCTCGCCCGAGGCAGTGCTGGCAGCGATGAAGCAGAAGGCGTAGCGAACCGGCCGAAAAAAGCCGGCCCGGCCTCGCGGTGGCAAATGCCGCGGGGCCGGGCGCTCCTTGTGTCTGCGTCTGCGACGCGGCGTAATACACAATAAGCACTCACCGCCAAGGACGCCAAGGACGCGAAGGAAAGACAAGAACGAGGAAAGGCAATTTTGGGTTAAGAGCGAGGAGACTGTTCGCGACCCTCTTCCGCCTATTCAACTTTGGTAGATCGTTCGCCAATTAGGGATTTTAACTTTCGAACTTTTCCCCCTTGATCTTCCTTTGCGTCCTTGGCGTCCTTTGCGGTGTATGTCCTTTGAAGAGTGTGCCCTGACGATGCGGATCAGGAACCTGCCGCAATTCAACCTTCGACCTGCGGAAAAACCGCATAAACATTTTTTCTCAGCATGCAGTGGGAGCGCGAGATGTCCGACGACATTCTTTCATTGACTGCCGTCGAACTGACGGCGCATTACCGCAGCAAAAAACTTTCCCCGGTCGAAGCGACACGGGCCGCGCTCGATCGCATCGCCCGGCTCAATCCGCTTTACAACGCTTTTGTAATGGTCGATGAGACTCGCGCACTCAAAGACGCGCAGGCTTCCGAAAAGCGCTGGCAGCGCGGCATGCCCGCCGGCAGCGTGGACGGCGTTCCGACTACAGTGAAGGATCTTATCGTGACCGAAGGCTGGCCGACACTGCGTGGTTCGCGCACCATTGATCCGAAACAGCCGTGGACGGAAGACGGTCCACCAGTGGCGCGCATGAAGGAGCAGGGCGCGGTATTTCTCGGCAAGACCACTACACCCGAATTCGGCTGGAAGGGCGTGACCGACAGTCCGTTGACCGGCATCACCGTCAATCCCTGGAATACGCGACTAACGCCCGGCGGCAGCAGCGGCGGCGCCGCGGTCGCGGCAGCGTTCGGCATGGGCTCGCTGCACATCGGCACGGACGGCGGCGGTTCGATCCGCATCCCTGCCGGTTTTTGCGGTCTGTTCGGCTTCAAGCCGACCTTTGGCATCGTGCCGGTTCATCCGCATTCACCGGCGGCAACACTTTGGCACCAAGGGCCGATCTCTCGCAACGTGGCCGATGCGGCGCTGATGCTCACCGTGATCGCTCGCCCCGATCCGCGCGACTGGTATCAGGCGCCGGCACGCAACATCGACTACCGGCAGGAACTCGATTCGGGGGTGAAGGGTTTGCGCATCGGCTACAGCCCCACTCTGGGTTACGCCCACGTGGACCCGGAGGTTGCCATGCTGGTTGAAGAGGGTGCACGTGTTTTCGAATCGCTCGGTGCACGGGTCGAGGAGCTCGATCTCGAACTCGAAGACCCGATTGCAATCATGCAGCCGTTATGGGCGGTCGCGCTGGCGCTGGCGATTGCGCCCATGACCACGGCGCAACGCGCGCTCGTCGATCCGCCGTTGCTCGAACTCGCGGAGCCTGGTTTTGGCCTGAGCGCGCTCGAATATCGGCGGCTCGAGCGCGCGCGCGAGGCCTTCGGGCGCCGGATGTGCATGCTGCACCAGGACTACGACCTGCTTATTACGCCGCAGCTTGCGGTGGCGGCCTTCGAAGCCGGGTACGAAGTGCCACCTGGCTCCGGGCGGACCCGCTGGTGGGAATGGTCTCCCTTCACCTATCCCTTCAATCTCTCGCAGCAGCCGGCCGCCGCCGTGCCGTGCGGATTCACGCGCGAAGGACTGCCGGTGGCGATGCAATTGGTGGGAGATAGATTTGCCGATGCGCGGGTGCTGCAGGCCGCGCGAGCCTATGAAGCCGGGCATCCGTTTGTCATGCCGGAGCCGGACCCGGACCCGGCCGCGCTCCCGCAAACAACTGATAGCTCTCCCCGCGAAGGACGCAAAGGACGCGGAGGAAACGCAAGAGAGAGAACACACTGGAGCTAAAGGCATTCATCGGCGAATGATCCCCACGTTGAATTGTGCCGATAGAGGTTGACGATCGATCACCCCGCTTTTAATTCCAATATTGCTTTTCCTCGTTTTGTTTTTCCTCGGCGCCGCCGACACGGCGTTGGCGTAGCCATCCGGGACGGGAGGCGGCGCTTCGGCGTGCGCCCCGGACTCGTTAGGCGTAGCCCAGTTTGCGGGTAGGGGCGCACAAGGCTGTGTTGCAGGGTGTGGATCGGGGCGCTATGTGGCTGCTCCCGCAAGCGGGCCTACGGCTAACGTGTCACAGCCGCCCCGCAAACGGCCGACTACGTCGGTAACGTGTCCGTGCGCCGCTCTGCGTCTTCCGCGGTGAGTGCTTTGATTTTGGAACTTCTCTCCAGGCGGTATATTATGGGGCGAGAGCAATACACAAAGAGGACGCCATGACCGTCAAGGAAGTTGTCCGCACCCGGGCCGAGCCGCAAACGCAATATGCGAGCCGCGCGCGCTACCACACCTCGGAAAACCCGTTCACCTTCGGCTATCCGCCGGTACCGGCGCGGCAGTTCCTGGCCGAACGCGACCGGGCCTTCGATCCGGCATTGCCGACCGGTGCGATTGCGCTGGATGCTGCCGGGAATCTCGGCACGCCGTATCCGGCCACCTCGCCAACGCTTTTGTGCCGTTATCTGAAGATCCGCGCCAGCGAACATCTGCGCGCAGCCTTTGCGGCCTCCGGCGCGATCTACTACGTCATGGCGGGCTGCGGCGAGAGCCGTAATGCGGCCGACGTGATCGCGTGGGGCGCGGGAGATGTGTTCTGCTTTCCCGGCGGCAGCGAAACCACGCACCGCGCGGCTGGTGCCGACTGCCTGCTGTTCGTGGCGACCGATGAGCCGCTGCTGGCCTTCGAGCGGTTGCGTCCGCCTGCGCCGCGGGAGTCGGTGGTCGATACGGTGCACTGGCCTGCGCACGAGATCGAGCGGCGCTTCGAAGCGGTCTGGCAGCGCCCGGTCACCGAAAATACCACCGGCCATTCGGTGATGTTCTCGACCGCCGCGCTGGCGCCGGGCTACGCGACCATCCCTTCGATCAACGTGGCGATCAATACGCTCGCTCCCGGCGCCGATCAGCGCCCACACCGGCACAACGGCGTGGCGGTGACGCTCGCGATCCAGGGCGAGGACATTTACTCGATGATCGGCGGGCAGCGCGTGAACTGGTCCACCGGGGCCGCACAAATCACGCCGGCCACGCTGCTGCACTCGCACCACAACCGCGGCGTGAAACGCATGCGCTCTCTGGTCATACAGGACGAGGGCTTGCACCACTACACGCGCACGCCGGGGTTCAGTTTCGACTGACGCCGCCACCGGTACTCGCAGCATTGCAGCAAAAAAAACGGGCACCGATAGGCGCCCGTTTTCGTTGGATCGTTGGCGGGGATTCAGGGCCTGATGAAATAGGACCCCGTCTGCTCCGCATCGCGGTTCAACGTCTCCACCTTGGCGGTGGCGAATGCCCACAGGTCGTCGCGCTGGATGCCGAGAAAAATAGGTTCGGTATTTTCCCGATGGATATTGATCTTGGCGTTGTAAACGACCCGGCTGGTGTCATGCTTGTCGCGGATGTGATAGCGATTGACCATGTATCGGCCGCTTCCAAGGCTCTGGCCCGTGAGGTAGCAGCGGATATTCTCGATGCGGCCGCCGGATATGACGAGCCCGTTGAGGTGATCGAGGGTCGCCGCGGTTCTCTCGACGAAGTCCACCGTATCGTAGCGAATGAACCTGCCGGGCCTGATTTCTTCCCTGACTTCGAAGTCGCCCAGCAGGATCTGGCCGGGCAGCGACTTCTCGATCATGCGCGCCAGGTCCACGGTGACCTGGCCGACGATGTAGCTGAAGGTGGTCGGGTTCAGGCCCTCCACTTGGTGGAATTCGTAGTGCTCGCCTACGTGAAATGCAGCCCGCAACTTCGGCACCCATTCGCTACGAGCCTTTCGCTGCGCCACCGCGTTGTCGGCGAGGATCAGCATCATCAGCTTGTACAGTTCGACGTTGGCGCCCGGGTTCGTCGCCCGATTCCAGACATAGAATCCGTCGCCGGTGGTGGTGCGGGCGAAATTGACGTCGATCTCCTTCGACAGCAATTGCCGATACGCCGAGTTCACCGAAAAGGACAGGCTGTTGAGCATCGCCATCTGATCGAGCGGCGGCTGCAGCGAGAACTCCACCGCGTCCAGCAGCACTACCGCCCTGCCGCGCACTAGCGAGACGCTGTAGCGGCGCACCAGCTCGTTGATCCGCTCGACGTCAACGTCGGTGCCGACCCGGAAATCCACGCGCAGGGTCTGGGGATCCGCGCCGAACTCGCGGCACACTTCCCGGAACCGGTCCGGCGCCAGGTGCTTTGACCCGGCGAGGATCTCGTTGACGAATCCGATGGCATCTTTTTTCTGATTCGGATGCGCCGCGCCGCTGTGGACTGACTCGGCGATGGTGTAATGGCGAACCGCGAGAAAGCGCAGCTCGCCGTCCTCGTGGGTCCATGCCAGCAGCACGTTGTCGCCCAGGTCCCAGATTGCGAACAGCGCATCGTCGAGCTTGGCGAGCGCATCACGAATCTTGGGCGATAGTGAAGGCGTGCCGCCCTCGGCGCCCGCGAAATTGTTGAGCCCGGTTCCGCGTTTCATGGCTGCTGCTCCCAGGTTCGTAGACGTGCTGCTGCGCACCGGAAAAAATGCCGCATCGCCTCGCATCCGTGCCGGTCTATTATGGCTCATCGGTCGATCCCGGTGCAGCGCGAAGACCGGTCCGGTGGCGGTGCAGGCATTCCGGGGCGTCAATATCGCCGGTCCCCGCCGAGGTACCCTACTCGGGTGCCTGCCGCCCCAAAGGAGGGCGGCGTTCGTAATTGCAACTATGTTCGATCGTGACTGTCGATAGGAACCGGTGCCTATTCCGCACGGCGCTCCATTCAGCCGCGATGCGACCTCGAGGCTTGGTGCGGCCAGGGTGCGCTAAAGGCCTTGACTTGGAGTTGACTCGAAGTTATATGCTCGGGTTCAAGCATCCCCGCTAGAAAAGTTGCGCATGCCCGCCCCGGCGGGTGCAGGCGAAGTTTTGTCCTCGAAAGGAGAAGTCGCATGCTTGCTTTGAACGTAAACGGCAGGACGAGAAAGGTCGACGTCGATGAAAGCACCCCCTTGCTCTGGGTGTTGCGCGACCACCTCGATATGACAGGAACGAAATTCGGTTGCGGCATGGCGCTATGCGGCGCCTGTACGGTGCACCTCGACGGTCAGCCGATCCGATCCTGTGTGACGCCGGCCTCGATGGCGGTGGGCAAGAAGATCACGACCATCGAGGCGATCGGCAGAACGCCGGCGGGCAGAAAGATCCAGGCCGCCTGGGTGGCGCTCGATGTTCCGCAGTGCGGGTACTGCCAGTCCGGGCAGATCATGTCCGCGGCCGCGCTGCTGAAATCGAATCCAAAGCCGGGCGATGCGGACATCGATTCCGCCATGAGCGGCAACATCTGCCGCTGCGGCACTTACGGCCGCATTCGCGCCGCGATCAAACAGGCCGCCGGCGTCTCAGTGTAAGGAGATGAACACATGGCTATGAATCGAAGAGAATTCATCAAGGTTTCCGCGCTTGCCGGCGGAGGATTTGTGATCGGTTGCGCGCTGCCTGCGACCCAGGCACTGGCCGCCGAAGGGAAGACCTTCGCACCGAACCAGTGGATCCGCATTACGCCGGATAACATCGTCACGGTCGTCGTCGACAAGTCAGAGATGGGGCAGGGCGTTTACACCGGGCTGCCGATGCTGATCGCTGAAGAGCTCGATGTGGACTGGTCGAAGATCCGCATCGAACCGGCACCGGCGGCAAAGGAGTACGCACACCCCTGGTTCGGCGTGCAGGGCACCGGCGGATCCACTTCGATCCGGGCGATGTGGCAGCCGCTGCGCCAGGCCGGCGCAACCGCGCGCGCGATGCTGGTCGCGGCTGCGGCGGAGACCTGGAAGGTGGACCCCGCGAAGCTTTCCACCGAGTATGGCGCAGTGATCGGGCCAGGCGGGAAGAGGGCCACTTACGGACAGCTCGCCGCCAAGGCGGCGGGCATCGCGCCGCCGAAGGAGGTGCCGCTCAAGGACCCCGCTGCTTTCAAGATCATCGGCAAGCCGCTCAAGCGCCTCGATACGCCGGCGAAGACCAACGGCAGCGCGAAGTTCGGCATGGACGCCAAGCTCCCCGGCCTGCTCACCGCGGTCGTGGTGCGCTCGCCGGTGGTCGGCGGCAAGCTCGTGCGCTTCAATGCCGACAAGGCGAAAGCGATCAAAGGCGTGAAGATGGTGCTGCCGGTGACAAGCCCGACCTCCGAAGGCGTTGCCGTACTGGCGCAGGACTATTGGGCCGCAAAGCTCGGCCGCGATGTGCTCGAGATCGAGTGGGACGCCGGCCCGAACGCGACGCTTTCGACCGCAAGTCTGCGCGAGCAGATGTCGAAGTTCGCCGAGTCCGGGGAGGGTGCGCTCCTGGCACGCAAGGAAGGCGATGTCGCGGCGGCCACGGTAGCGAAGACGGTGGAGGCGCTGTACGAAGTACCCTACCTGGTGCACGCGCCGATGGAACCGATGAACTGCACCGCATGGGTGAAGCCCGACGGCGTGGAGCTGTGGGTC
Source organism: Burkholderiales bacterium (assembly GCA_035644415.1). Taxonomy (GTDB): domain Bacteria; phylum Pseudomonadota; class Gammaproteobacteria; order Burkholderiales; family JACQAP01; genus JACQAP01. Next base: position 3,877 of record DASQOP010000355.1, on the reverse strand, counting down.
GGCAGCCAGGCACAGGGACCCAACCAGATGACTGCGGCGATGATCGCCGGCTGCAAGCCCGAGCAGGTGAAGATCCACACTTTGCTGCTCGGCGGCGGCTTCGGCCGGCGCTTTGCACCTGACTTCCTGGTCGAGGCGGTGAGTTTGTCGAAAGCAGCGAAAGCGCCGGTGAAAGTGGTCTACTCCAGAGAAGACGACACCAAAGCCTACTACTATCGTCCGATGGCCATCGCGAAGTTGAAGGGCGGGCTGGATGCCGAAGGCAAAGCGGTGTCGTTCGAAGCGACGACGGTGTGCGATTCGCTCGCCGAAGGCACGGGGTTCGAGGCCATGATCATCAAGGACCGCATCGACGGCACGTCGGTCGAGGGGCTGGCGGATATTCCCTATTCGATCGCCAATGTGAAGGTCGACTGGGTGAAGTATCAGCCCGGCGTACGTACCTGGTTCCTGCGCTCGGTGGGCAGCACCCAGAACGTCTTCTTCAGCGAGAGCTTCATCGACGAGATGGCCCATGCCGCCGGCAAGGATCCGTTCGAGTTCCGGCGCGCGCTGCTGGAAAAACATCCGCGCCACAAGGCGGTGCTCGAGTTGGCCGCTGACAAGGCAGGCTGGGGCTCGCCGCTGCCGCAGGGGCGTGCGCGCGGCATCGCGGTCGCCGAGTCTTTCGGAAGCTTTGTTGCGCAGGTCGCCGAGGTGTCGCTGGAGGACGATCGGCCGCGCGTGCATCGCGTCGTCATCGCTGCCGACGTCGGCACCGTGGTGAACCCGAACCAGGTCGTCGCGCAGATGGAAGGCGCGATGGTTTACGGTCTCTCGGCGGCGCTCTACGGCGAGATCACGCTGAAGGACGGCAAGGTCGAGCAGAGCAACTTCAACGATTACCCCGTGGTGCGTATGAACGAGATGCCCGTGGTCGAAGTGCATCTGGTGAAATCCGCCGAGAACCCGGGCGGGGTGGGTGAGCCCGGCACGCCGCCGATCGCGCCGGCAGTGGCCAATGCCATCTTCGCGCTGACTGGCAAACGCCATCGCAAGCTGCCGCTCGCGAAGCCAGCCTGAGACTGTGGATCGGGGTTGCGCGTGGCAGCGGAACTCCCGATCGCATCGGTTTCCGCGTCGTCCTTGATTTTCGTTCCTGGCAGTTACCACCATCACTCAGAGCATTTCGAGCGGGCGCGGTCCTTTGGGTGGTGGAAAGAGATTATCCAGTTTGGCCAGCTGTTCGCTCGACAGCGTTAGTTCGAGCGCGCCGGCATTCTCCTTCAACCGCTCGCGATGAGCGGTCTTGGGAATGGCGATGATGTCGTCCTTCGCCAGCAGCCAGGCGAGCGCGGCTTGCGCTGGAGTCATGCCGTGGCGTCGTGCGAAATCTGCAAGTTTCGAGTTGCGCGCCAGGCTGGCGCGCTCGATCGGCGAATACGCCATCACCGGGATGTGCCGCTTGCGCAGCCACGGCAACAGATCCCACTCGATGCCGCGGCGGGCGAGGTTGTAGAGCAACTGGTCGGTCGCCACACCCTTGCCGCCGGGCACGGACCGCAATTCCTGCATGTCGTCGAGATCCAGGTTGCTCACGCCGTAGTGGCGGATCTTGCCGTCTTTCTGCAGCGCCATGAAAGCTTCCATGGTTTCGGCGAGTGGCACGCTACCGCGCCAATGCAGCAGATAAAGATCGATGCGGTCGGTGCGTAGCCGCCTGAGGCTGCGCTCGCACGCCGCCACCGCGCCTTTTCGCGTGGCGTTGTGCGGATAGGTCTTGCTTACCAGGAACGCCTGGTCGCGCCGGCCGGCGATCGCTTCGCCGATCAGTTCCTCGGCCTTGCCTTCGCCGTACATCTCCGCCGTATCGATGAGCGTGATGCCAAGATCCAGGCCGAGCCTGAGCGTGGCGATCTCCTCGGCGCGGGCCGCCCTGTTCTCGCCCATGCACCAGGTGCCCTGGCCGAGCGCGGGAACGCGTTCACCCGACGAAAGTGCGACTGTCTTCATGGCCTGTCCCGCAAGATCGGGCGTATGCGCAAGTATAGACTTGGCCATCTTCCCGGATTGGCTTGCCCACGGGCGTCTGACCGTCTGCCGCCGAACTGGTCTATCCTATGGAAGCAAAGCAGCGGCTCCGGGAATGCCGCCTGCGCCGGCCTACGCCACAGAAAGGACTCATGCCCGAAGAACAAAGCTTCGTCTGGCCTACACCACCCTATTATCAGTACGCGTCCGCCCAGGACGCGAAACTTCCCCGCAGCTGTTTGCTTGTCGGCAACGACGGCCGGCAGATGCAGGGCAGGCTCATCCGCTTTCTGCCCGAACAGGGGACGCTCGATTTCGTGGCCACCGGACTGACTTCGATCGAGACGCTGCAGTTCGCCAGGATCAAGAAGCTGCAGTTGCTGCGCCCCGTGCAACTGCTGCCGAGGGAACTCGAGAAGATGCAGAACGCCGGCCTCGTGCCACCAACCGGCAACCAGATCGTGAAAGTTTCGTTCAAGGACGGCGAGAAACTCGCCGGCGAAACCCGCGGGTTTCTGATCGAGATGACCGGCCTCTATCTTTATCTTACGGTGGAGGACGGCAAGATCCAGCGCACCTTCATTCCCACGCATGCGTATGCCGACTATTCCATCGGCCAGTCCCTCGGCGAGATGCTTACCGAGCAGCGGAAGGATACGATGGACTTCGTTGAGGTGGGTCTGCAGCTGCAGCAGCACCTGCGCACTCAGCGCATCGGCGATTATCTTACCGCCAGCCAGATCATCTCCCGCGAGTTCCTCGAGCAGGTGCTCAAGGACCGGGACCAGACTCTACCGGAAAGCCAGCTCGGCCAGGTCCTGGTGCGCGAAGAGGTCATCAGCAAGGAGGAACTCGACAAGGCGGTCAGCCTGCAGCAGCGCGACCGCAAGCTTCCGCTCGGCGAGATCCTGATCGAGATGGGCGTGATCGACCGCGCCAGCGTGAACCGGCTGCTGGTCCGCAAGCTCGGCATTCCGTTCGTCGATCCGACGCGCTTCGATATCGAGCAGCGTGCGCTGGCGCTGGTTGAACGGCGGCTTGCCGAGAAGCATCGCGTCATACCGCTGTTCCGGACCAAGGACGAGATCGTGGTGGCCATGGAGAACCCCACCGATCCGGTGCCGGTGCAGGAGTTGCGCTTCTCCACCCGGCTGCGCGTCGTCCCGGTGATGGCGAACCAGGAAAACATCCTCTCCGCCATCAAAACGTACTACGGCCAGTACGAAGCGGCGCGCAACGTCAAGGACCTGGCGGCATCCGCCCCAGCGGCGGCCAAGGCCGCAGAGCATGACGATCCGGGCGTCGGCGTATCCGACAACGCGCTGGTGCGCATCGTCAACCAGATCATCCAGGATGCCAGTGAGCGCAAGGCGTCCGACATTCACGTCGAGACTTATCGGGGCAAAGAGGACACCAAGGTCAAGCTGCGCATAGACGGCGAACTCGAGGACTACCTCGACGTTCCCGCGCACTTCCGCAACGCGATGATCTCGCGCATCAAGATCATGTCGAACCTCGACATCTCGGAGCGGCGCAAGCCCCAGGACGGCAAGATCGTCTTCAACCGATTTGGGACGGCGAACGTGGAACTGCGCGTGGCGATCATGCCTACGACCGACGGCCTGGAGGACGTGGTGATGCGGGTGCTCGCCGCGGCCAAGCCGATCGCACTCGACAAGATGGGCCTGCGCGAACCGGTGCTTGCCGAAATCAAGCGCATCGCCGCCATGCCTTACGGTCTGATGCTCATCTGCGGCCCGACCGGATCGGGCAAGACCACCACGCTGCATTCGGTGCTCGGGCACATCAACAACGGCAGGAAAAAGATCTGGACTGCGGAAGATCCGATCGAGATCACGCAGAAGGG
>DASQOP010000354.1:0-3772 GCA_035644415.1 Burkholderiales bacterium | reverse complement strand
ACTCTCCTACCCGGCGCATTGGCGCAATGCCGGCCGAGGCATTCGCGCAGGTCACGCACCCGACGCCCATGCTGTCGCTCAATAATGCGTTCGGCGAAGCCGAAGTCGAGGCTTTCGACCGGCGCGTGCGCGAAGGCCTCGGGGTTGCGGGGCCGATTGAGTACGCAGCAGAGCCCAAGTTCGACGGTCTTGCCGTCAGTCTCACGTACGACAAGGGCATTTTCGCCATGGGCGCGACCCGGGGGGATGGCTATACCGGCGAAGACGTCACCGCCAATCTGCGCACGGTGCGCTCTATCCCGTTGCGGCTCGAAGGCCGCAACCTGCCGGATCTTCTCGAAGTACGCGGCGAAGTGTTGATGCTCAAGCGCGACTTTCAGGCCTTGAATCGCGAGCAGCAAAAAAAGGGCGAAAAGGAGTTTGTCAACCCGCGCAACGCGGCCGCCGGGGCGCTGCGACAGCTCGACTCGCGCATTACTGCCGGCCGGCGCCTGGCCTTTTTCGCCTACGGTCTGGGCCGCGTGAGCGGCGGAAAATTTCCGGCGGATCGCCACAGCCATCAACTCGACTGCCTCGAATCGCTGCATTTTCCGGTCGCCAGGGAGCGCAGCGTCGTCAAGGGCGTGGAGGGGCTCCTGGATTATTACCGCGAAATCGGGAGTCGTCGCGACTCGCTGCCTTTTGACATCGACGGCGTGGTTTACAAGGTGGACGATCTCGAATTTCAGGCCCTGCTGGGCTTCGTTTCACGCGCCCCGCGCTTCGCGATCGCGCACAAGTATCCGGCGCAGGAAGAGATCACGCAGGTCCTCGGTATCGACGTGCAGGTCGGCCGTACCGGCGCACTGACGCCGGTTGCAAGGCTTGCGCCCGTCTTCGTGGGGGGCGTCACCGTGACCAACGCTACGCTGCACAACGAAGACGAGGTCAAACGCAAGGACGTGCGCATCGGCGACTACGTCATCGTGCGCCGGGCGGGCGACGTCATCCCGGAAGTTGTCAGTGTGGTGAAGGAGCGCCGCCCGCCCGGTGTACGGTCGTTCCGTATGCCCTCCAAGTGCCCGGTGTGCGGGTCGAACGTCGAGCGGCTGGAGGACGAGGCGGTGGCCCGCTGCACCGCCGGACTGTATTGTCCGGCGCAACGCAAGCAGGCGCTGCTGCATTTTGCCGGGCGTCGGGCAATGGATATCGAAGGACTGGGCGAGAAACTGGTCGATCAACTGGTGGACCAAGGACTGGTGAAAACGCCCGCCGATCTCTATCGGCTGGATGCGAAGGACTTGGCAAGCCTGGAGCGCATGGCGGAAAAATCCGCCGCCAACGTTCTTGCGGCGATCGAGAAGAGCAAGCGTACGACGCTGGCGCGCTTCATCTATGCCCTCGGCGTCCGCAACGTCGGCGAAGCGACCGCCCGGGACCTGGCGCGCCATTTCGGCAAACTGGAGCCGCTGATGCAGGCAGGCGAAGATGAGCTGCAGCAGGTGCCCGATGTCGGCCCGGTGGTGGCGCGCAGCATCGCCCGGTTCTTCGGTGAACCTCATAACCGCGAAGTGATCGCGCAGATGCGCAAACTTGGCGTGACCTGGCCGGAATCGACTGTAACCAGGCCGCCGCGTCAACCGCTCGCCGGAAAAACCTTCGTGTTGACCGGTACCTTGCCCCATCTCTCGCGCGACCAGGCGAAAGAGCGCATCGAAGCAAAGGGCGGCAAGGTCTCCGGCGGCGTATCCAGGAAAACCGATTACGTCGTAGCCGGCGCGGAACCGGGGAGCAAGTACGACAAGGCGCTGGAACTCGGTATCGCTGTGCTCGACGAGCGGGGGTTGCTAGAATTGCTCGGCCGGGACAACTGAACAACGCGGAGCCCGCATTGAACATGATCACCAAAGCTGTCTTTCCGGTTGCCGGATTGGGTACGCGCTTTCTTCCTGCGACCAAGGCGAGCTCGAAGGAAATGCTGCCGGTGGTCGACAAGCCGCTGATCCAGTACGCGGTGGAAGAGGCGGTCGCCGCGGGAATCACCCAGATGGTGTTCATCACCGGGCGCAACAAGCGCGCCATCGAGGACCATTTCGACAAGGCCTACGAGCTGGAGACCGAACTGCAGGCGCGCGGCAAGCTGAAGATGCTCGAGCAGGTGCAGGACATCGTGCCCAAGCACATCAGCTGCATCTATGTGCGCCAGACCGAGGCTCTCGGTCTCGGTCATGCGATCCTGTGCGCACGGCCGGTGGTCGGCAATGCACCGTTCGCGGTGATCCTCGCCGATGATCTGATCGACGGCGATCCGCCGGTGATGAAGCAGATGGTGGACATCTATGCGCGGGAGCGCTGCTCGTTGCTGGCGGTGCAGACCGTGCCGCGCGAGGATACCTCGAGTTATGGAATCGTCAAGACCGAGCCGGGGGAACGCGGCATGCACCGCATCACCGGCATCGTCGAGAAGCCGCGGCCGGAGAATGCGCCTTCCAATCTGGCGGTGGTCGGACGCTACGTACTGACGCCGGAGATCTTCGGTCACCTCGAGAAGGTCAAACCGGGAGCAAGCGGCGAGGTCCAGCTGACCGACGGCATTGCCGCGCTCCTCGACGAGCAACGCGCTCTGGCATACGAGTTCCAGGGCGCGCGCCACGACTGCGGATCCAAGCTCGGCTACCTTCAGGCGAACGTGCTGTACGCGCTGCGCCATCCCGAGATCGGCAACGATTTTTCCGTTTTTCTCGATTCGCTGCCCCTCAAATCGAAGAAGCCTCGCTCGAATGCTGGATAAGAACCAGGCTTGGCAGGTGCTGCGCGAGGCTGAACTGGTGTGTTCCGAGGAGCAAGTGGACCGTGCCGTCGAACGCGTCGCGGCAGAGATCACCGCCAGGCTTGCCGATGCCAACCCGCTGGTCCTGTCGGTCATGGGCGGAGCCGTGGTGTTCACCGGCCGACTGCTGCCCTTGCTGCATTTCCCGCTGGAGCTTGATTATCTGCATGTCACGCGCTACGACGGCAAAACCCGCGGCTCGGAAGTGCGATGGAAAGCCGGGCCGCGCACCGATATTCGCAGCCGCACGCTGCTGGTGGTGGACGACATCCTCGACGAAGGTGACACGCTGGCCGCGGTGCGGGATAGATTGCTGGCCGAGGGCGCGGCTGCCTTTTTCAGCGCGGTGTTCGCCGATAAGGATATCGGCCGCCCCAAGCCGATCCGGGCCGATTTTGTCGGCGTGCGCGTGCCCGACCGTTATGTTTTCGGATTTGGCATGGACATCAACGAATACTGGCGCAATCTCCCCGCAATCTACGCAGTGAAAGCCTGAATCCTGAAACCATGCTCGGCATAATCGGCGGCACCGGCTTGACCCAACTCTCCAATCTTGAGATCACGCGGCGCCAGGTGGTCCGCACCCCTTACGGCGAACCTTCCGGCGCGCTCACTTTCGGCAGACTCGGCGGCCGCGAAGTCGTGTTCCTGGCTCGCCACGGCCACGGGCACACCATTCCCCCGCATGCGGTGAACTACCGGGCCAATATCTGGGCGTTGCATTCGGAGGGGGTGTCGCGGGTGGTCTCGGTCGCATCGGTCGGCGGCATCCGCGCCGACCTGAAGCCGGGCACACTGGCGCTCCCCAGCCAGATTGTCGATTACACCTACGGGCGCAAGCACACTTTCTTCGACGGTCCGGATCAGCCGGTTACGCATGTGGATTTCACCCATCCTTACTGCAACAAGCTGCGTGGCCAGTTGCTCGATGCGGCAGGGCGGGCAAAACAGGCAATCGTGGAT
>DASQOP010000353.1:0-6704 GCA_035644415.1 Burkholderiales bacterium | reverse complement strand
GCCCGCGGCAGTTCGTAGCTACCGATCTCGTCGTACAGCACATGGACGCGAACGCCGGCGCGGGCGCGCTCAAGCAGGCGCGCCTTGAGCTCGCGCCCCGCATCGTCGTCGCGGATAATGTAGAACTGCACCAGCACGTATGCGCGTGCCGCTTCGATTCCCGCAAAGATAGAATCGAAGGTGGCCTCCCCGTCGATGAGCAAGTGCGCGTCGTTTCCGGTGGTAAACGGCAGCTTCGCCAGCCGTTCGAACGGCAGCGCCCTCGTGTACTCCGTCCGCACGAGCAATCCGCGTTCGACCAGGGCGGCATAGGTTCCCTTGGCAACCGGGCTCGCCTCCAGGAGATCGGCCCTGCGCGCGGTGACGTAACCGTGGAACTTGCTTTTGCCGAACACCCAATACAACGGCAGCGCCAGGTACGGGAAAGAGATCAGCGCGATTGCCCACGCGGTCGCCCCTTGTGCAGTGCGAACCTCCATGACCGCCCTCGCGGCGGTTATCAGGCCAAGCAGTTGTGTGAGGGCGATAAGTAAGCCGAGCATCGGGGAAGCGATGAATGTAGGATGGTTTGCGACGGGTCGGCGTCCCCCGCCGGGAGGTACGAAAGAGGTCGCAATCGGAATATACATTGTGATCGTCAATCCGGGCGAGCCGCCACCATGAGCACCGACGCAGGCACCATGCAACCCGTGGACTCAGCCGATATTCTCCTGGTGTACGACCGGGAATGCCCGGTCTGCGATGCCTACTGCCGCATGGTTCGCATCCGCGAGTCGGTTGGCGCACTGCGCCTGGTCAACGCGCGCGACGCCAGCGGGATCATGAGCGAGATCACCGCAAAAGGCCTCGATATCGACGAGGGGATGGTGCTCAAGTTCGGCAATACCCTGTACTACGGCGCCGACGCCATCCACGTCCTGTCGTTGATGAGCAGCCGCTCGGGCGCGTTCAATCGGCTCACCTACTGGATATTCCGCTCGAAGAGCCGGTCCACCATCCTTTACCCGTTGTTTCGATTCTTCCGCAACCTGCTGCTCAAGCTCCTGCGCAAGGCCCGGATCAACAACCTGGGGCTCCCTCGCCGTGAAAGGTTTTAGCCGTTCAGCGCTTGCCTTCCGCGGGAGCATCCGGATACTCTGTGTCCGCCGCAATTCCAGGGAAGGAGGATTCGGTGACTTCGCCGCGCATGGACGAGCACCGCAGGGCAGCCACCCGCGCCGGACTGAACTATGTCACGGACGGCCTGGCGGGAATCACCCGCCGGCGTGCCGGCAGGGGATGGGTATACTTTGCTCCGGACGGAACACGCATCAGCGACCCGGCGCAGCGCAAGCGCATCACTGCCCTGGTGATTCCGCCGGCGTGGACCGACGTCTGGATCTGCCCCGATCCCAACGGCCACATCCAGGCCACCGCGCGCGACGCGCGCGGCCGCAAGCAGTACCGCTATCACCCCTCGTACCGGGAAGCACGCGACAAGTCCAAATTCCGCCGTATCCTGGAATTCAGCGAAGTACTCCCGGATATCCGCGATCGCGTGGAGCGCGATCTGCGCGCCCGCGACCTGTCGCGGCGCCAGATTCTCGCCACCGTGGTGCGGCTTCTCGACCGCACGCTGATCCGGGTTGGCAACGATGAGTACGCGCGCGAAAACCGTTCGTTCGGGCTCACCACGCTGCGCGGGCGCCACGTTCAGATCAAGGGTGCGACGCTGCGGTTCAGCTTCCGCGGCAAGAGCGGGGTCCAGCATGACGTGGCGATCACCGACCGCCGTCTCGCCCGCATCGTCCAGCAATGCCAGGACCTGCCCGGACAGGAATTGTTCAAGTTCCTGGATCCCGCCGGGAAACGCCAGTCCGTCGCGTCCGACGACGTCAACGCCTATCTGCGGGAGATCACCGGCCGCGATATCACTGCCAAGGATTTCCGAACTTGGGCGGGCACGATGCTGGCGGCCCGCCAGTTGCACACCATGAGGCCGGTATCGAGCCAGCGCGCGACCGAAAAGAACATCGTGCGTGCGATCGACACCGTGGCTAAGCGGCTCGGCAATACCCGCGCCGTGTGCCGGAAATATTACGTCCATCCAGCCCTGTTGCAAGCTTATCAACAAGGCCGCACCGCGCCGCTGCCCGTGCCAGTGGGAATGCCGCCACACCGCAAGCGTCGCGACACCCCCGCGCCGGCGCTGCGCCAGGAAGAAGTCGCGGTGCTGCAGTTCCTCCAGGAAGAAGCTCCCGGCCCTTAGGCCCGCTTCAGCGGCCCATCGGCCGATTCCCGCCCTGCTCGATCCTGGTACTGAACCGCCGTCCTCATCTCGCAACCGCGGGCCCGTCGCTGACTCAGGCCTTCGCGTCGCGGTCGCGGATCAGCCAATAGGTGACGCCCAACGCGATCACCACGGCGGCAAGGCCGACTATGGTTTGCGCCGAGTATTGGTTGGGTTCGAGGATGATGAACTTGCGCGAGATCGCCAGCAGCGCGATCAGCAGCACCGTCTTGACCTGGATGATGCTCTCGCGATGCGCCACCACTTTTATGATCGAGTGCTTGAACTCGAGCGCGATCAACAGGGTCATGATCTGGCCGAAGATCACCTGGAACATCCTGTGATCGAGCGGATCGAGAAGTCCGTGCCACGCCAACAGGAATACCTCCTTGGCGAGGTCCCAGGTCGCGATCAGGATGATCACCGCGATGAGGTAGGTGAGCACCAGCGCGATCACCTGCTCGATGCGCTCATATGGGCTCAGCGTGCGCCATGTGTCCTTGAATTCTTCGAAACGCGCGCTCAATCCGGATTGCTTCGTGGCCATCACCCACCTCGCACCATGACAATCGGTCGCCGCAGTATCTGCCGTCATATATGAAAAGTCCAGTGGGTGTGAGAGCAAGGATGAAGGATGAAGGATGAAGGCGGAAGGATGAAGAAGGAACGCAGAGGCAAACAGCAACCTATCTTCGTACTTTTTTTGTATTCCTTTGCGAACTTTGCGCTCCTTTGCGTCCTTTGCGTCAACGCTTTTAATGCCGGCCTTTGGCCGGCTGGCGTCTCCTTCGCTACACGCCTTATATCCTTGCTCCCTCATCCTTCATCTTTGTTCCCTCATCCTTCATCCTTCGGCCTTCATCCTTGCTCCTTCATCCTTACGCCTTCATCCTTGCGCCCCCATCTGGCACATCACATTGCCGAAATTCTCGTCCAAGAACGCCCCATCCCTGCTATCGTGTTCAACACCTGAGTATGTTTACCCGGATCAATTTTCTCCTCGGCTTCGGCCTGCTGGTCGCCATCGGCTTCTATTTCGCCGGCAATTACCTGTTGGTGTTGCCGCTGTCGAGCGTCGCGCCGAATTGGGTCAAGCCGATTGCCGGAGTGGCAGTCCTGGTCAGTCTCGCGCTGACGGTGCAGATCCTGTCCTTGGTGGTGAGTAGCATGATGGGCTTGGCCAGTTACACGGATACCGACGGCCCCGGCTCGCTCGCGCTCACCAGCCAGGCAGCGATCGTCTGCGGCCACGCCGGCCTGGGTTACATCGCGGTGGCCTTCTTTTCCGGAGAACGACCGGTCACCGAACGGCAATTTCTGGTTGTGGCCGCGCTGTATGTGGCAGGTATTGCGATCGCGATCCTGGAATGGCGCCAACGCGGCTCGGATTCAAGATAACCGCGAAATGACAGAGGCGAGCCAGTGCGGTTGTTCCTGGTCGAGACTGCCGGAACAAACTGAAAAAGGAAGGAGATGGGCTACTACGCAGTCAAGATCCTGGTGTCCGCGGTACTGATCGTGCTGATATCCGAGATCGCCAAACGCAGCACCCTGTTCGGCGCATTGATCGCGTCGCTTCCGATTACTTCGCTGCTGGCGTTCATCTGGCTCTACGTCGACACCGGGGACAGTGCCAGGGTTGCCGCGCTGTCCACCGGAGTACTCTGGCTGGTGCTGCCCTCGCTTGCATTTTTCGTTGTGCTGCCTACCGCGTTGCGGGCAGGGTGGGCGTTCTGGCCGGGCCTCCTCGCCGCCATACTCGCTACCATGGCCTGCTACGGCATCATGGTTCCGATCCTGAGAAAGTACGGCATCGAGGTCTGACGTGACTGCGAAGGCCTTTACCGGCGGTTGCCTGTGCGGACGCATCCGCTATCGGACCACTGGCAATCCAACCAACGAAACCCACTGCCACTGCGAAATCTGCCGGCGAGCAAGCGGCGCGGCTTTCGTGTCCTGGGCGACTTTCCGGTCCGCCGCATTTGTCTTCACCAAGGGCAAACCGGCACGTTTCGATTCTTCCGACATCGCATTTCGCCAGTTCTGCTCGAACTGCGGCACGCAACTGACCTTCCAGTTCCACAAATCGCCACAGACGATCGACGTCACACTCGCCAGCCTGGATGATCCCGGAACGATCACGCCGGTGGACCACATCTGGACCAAGAGGCAGATTGCCTGGATCAAGCTGGCGGACGGACTGCCGCGGTACGCAGAAAGCAGATCTTCAGAGGAAGTGTGAACCGCCCGTCCGGACTACTGACCATCGGCCACTCGACGCTTGCGGCCGATGCGTTTGTGGCAATGCTCACGGCGCACAGCGTCGAGTTGCTTGCCGACGTGCGCCGCTTCCCTGCTTCCCGCCGCCATCCGCAGTTTGGTCGCGACGCGCTGGCGCAAATGCTGGCAAGCCACGGTATCGCGTACCTGCATTTTCCGGAACTGGGCGGACGGCGCGATCCGAAGCCGGATTCACCCAACACCGCGTGGCGCGAGGCAGGATTCCGCGGCTACGCGGACTACATGGAAACCGCGGAATTCAGTCACGGCATTTCACGCCTGTTGGACGCTGCACAGGCAAGAGCCACGGCGATCATGTGCGCTGAAAAGTCCTGGCGCAGTTGCCACCGCGGGCTGATTGCCGACCATCTCAAGGCGTCTGGATTCGATGTCATCCACGTCCTCGACTCAGCCGCTGCCGAGCCCCATCCCTGGACTGCCGCTGCACGGATGATCGACGGCCGGCTCTGTTACTCCGCCGCAAGAATCGACCAACAACAACTGCCTTTCTGAGAGAACAATGAGCGAAAAGACACGTTGCAAATGGGCAACAGGCGGTAACGAGCTCTACCTCGACTATCACGATCAGGAATGGGGCGTACCGCAGCACGACGACCGGGTGCTGTTCGAGTTCCTGATCCTGGAAGGCGCGCAGGCCGGCCTGTCCTGGTCCACCATACTCAACAAGCGCGAAGGCTATCGCAAGGCGTTCGACGGATTCGATCCGCAGAAGGTGGCACGCTACGACAAGACGAAAATCAACAAGCTTCTGCAGGACTCTGCGATCGTGCGTAACCGGCTTAAGGTCGAGGCGGCGGTGCTCAATGCCCGGGCGTTCCTTGAAGTGCAGGAGGAGTTCGGCGGCTTCGACACCTACATCTGGCGATACACCGGCGGCAAGCCCATACAGAATTCCTGGAAGACAATGAACCAGGTGCCCGCCAGCACCAGTGAGTCCGATGCGATGAGCAAGGACCTCAAGGGCCGCGGCTTCAAGTTCGTCGGCAGCACCATCATGTATGCGCACATGCAAGCGACCGGGATGGTGAACGACCATACGGTCAACTGCTTCCGATGGAAGCAGTTGCAGGGACGAGGGACGAAAAATCGGTGAAGGCGTGAAGGGTGAATGAGTGAAGGGTGAAAGGCGAACGACGATGAAACCGGAGAGGAACTACACGATCTCGAAGAATGCGCGGAGGGTGAGCATTGCAGACGCCCTTGATGCTGTGTCGAAGATCCGGGAAGGCATTCCGTCGGCCTTCTGCTTCGAGCACGGCACCCTGCTAGTGAAAATGTACCGCCCCTCCGGGCAGGATCCGCAGAAGCCGCATACCCGCGACGAGATCTACGTGATCGCGCGCGGCTCGGGCTGGTTCGTAAACGGCACCGATCGCCATCCCTTCCAGGCCGGCGACGTGCTGTTCGTCCCGGCGGATGTCGAGCACCGCTTCGTCGAATTCACCGAAGATTTCTGCACCTGGGTGATGTTCTATGGGCCTGAGGGCGGCGAAGCGGTCTGAGATCTCAACCCCTTAACCGCAGAGGCGCAAAGGCGCAGAGGTAACACCAAGGAAGGCAAAGCAAAATTGGACGGAAAGGCAAAAAATTACAAACAAAAATTGGCGACATCCGTGATTCATCGAATTGGCGGTGGCGAATTGGAATCCTCTTTCTTTTTGACACGTTTCGCTTGGTTTTCTCTGCGTTTCCTCTGCGCCTTTGCGCCTCTGCGGTGAGATTTAAATGGCGCAAGACAGTTCGAAGTCAGATTTCTGGGAGAGTCGCTACCGCGACCACGTCACGCCGTGGGATGCGGGCAAGGTGCCTGCGTCCTTGCAAGAGTATCTGCCGAAGATGCTCAAGGACGCGCGGGTGCTGATTCCTGGTTGTGGTTCGGCGTACGAGGCCGGTTATCTGGCCGAGAACGGTTTCGACGTTCTGGCGATCGACTTCAGCCCTGCGGCCGTGGAGCTGGCGAAGAAAAATCTCGCCCGTTTGGGCGAAATCGCCAGGCTCGCCGACTTCTTTGACTTCGACTACGGCAGCCCCTACGACGTGATCTACGAGCGGGCGTTCCTGTGCGCACTGCCGCCGACAATATGGCCGCAGTACGCGCCTAGAACGGCGCAACTTCTTCGGCCGGGAGGAAAAC
>DASQOP010000352.1:0-2339 GCA_035644415.1 Burkholderiales bacterium | reverse complement strand
GCGGAGGACCACTTGATCGTCTTCGTCACCGACAAGACACTCCTGCCCAAGGTGGAGAAGCTTTTCGAGGTCAGCGTCGGCTTCGTCTGAAGCGGATTGCGCGCGCCCATGGTAAGGCCGTTTCCCGTACTCAACGTGCTGAGCGTCTTGATCGTCGTCTTCGCCCTTGCCATGCTCCTGCCTCTGTGCGTATCGCTCGGGTACGGTGATCCGGCACGGTACGCCTATGAGAAAGCCGTGCTGATCACCTTTGTGAGCGGAGCAATTTTGTGGGTGCTTACCCGCTCTCGCCAGGCCGAGCTGCAGACCCGCGACGGGTTTCTTTTGGTGGCGCTGGTTTGGACCGTCCTGCCCGCATTCGCCACCCTGCCCCTGCTGATGTACATGCCCGAGCTCAGCTTCACCGACGCCTACTTCGAGACGGTGGCGGCGCTCACCACCACCGGTTCGACCGTGCTGTCGGGGCTGGACAAGCTGCCGCCTTCGATCAACCTATGGCGCTGCGAGCTGCAGTGGCTGGGCGGAATGGGGATCATCGTCCTCGCGGTCGCGATTCTGCCGCTGCTCGGGATCGGCGGCAGCCAGATCATGAGGACCGAGACACCCGGGCCGATGAAGGACACCAAGCTCACTCCACGCATCACCCAAACTGCGAAGGGCCTGTGGCTGGTTTACGCCGCGATGACGCTCGCCTGCGGTCTGGTGTTCAAGGCCGTCGGCATGGGTTGGTTCGATGCCGTATTGCATTCATTTTCGACTCTGAGCCTGGGCGGATTCTCCTCCCACGACGCGAGCTTCGCTTACTTCGATTCCCCGGCGATCGAGGCCGTGGCGATTTTCTTCATGCTCGTCGGGGGAATCAATTTCGGAACTCACTTCCTCGCGTTCCGCAGGCTGAGCCTGGCGCCTTACAGGAGCGACCCCGAGGCGGGCGCTTACGTGGCCTTGCTCGCGATCTCGGTGCTCGGAGTCGCCTACTTCCTGCTTGCCAACCACGTCTATCCGTCTTTCTGGACGGCGCTGCGCTACAGTGCGTTCAACGTCGTCTCGGTCGCGACGACAGCCGGTTTTTCCAGCGCCGATTTCAACCAGTGGCCGATCTTCGCCCCGGTATGGATGCTGTTCCTTTGCTGCTTCGCCACCTGTTCCGGTTCGACCGGAGGCGGCATCAAGATGATTCGTGCCGAACTGATGGTGCGCCAGGCGCTGCGAGAGCTCATGTCCATCATCCATCCGCGCGCCTATCTGCCCGTCAAGCTCTCCGGCCAAAGAGTGGAGAACAACATCATCTTCGCAGTTTTGGCGTTCATGCTGATCTGGGGCGGGTCAGTCATCGCAATGACCATGCTCCTTCTGGCCTCGGGCCTGGACATCATCACGGCTTTTTCGGCGGTGATCGTCTGCATCTGCAACACCGGGCCGGGGCTGAACCTGGTGGGGCCGGCGACGACCTATGCGGCACTCACCGATTTTCAAACCTGGGTATGTACCGTCGCCATGCTGATCGGGCGCTTGGAGTTGTTTACGCTGTTCATCGTCATCACGCCGGCGTTCTGGAGAAAATAACCGCCTTACGGAACCCGGCTTATTTGGCGCAGGTCACCATGATCTCGACCAGCATGCGCGGGTCCGCCAGTTTCGCCTCGACTGTAGCTCGCGCCGGCAGGTTCGCGGGATCCGCCCATGCCGTCCAGGCGGCATTCATCTCGTCGCGGTTGCGGATGTCGGTGACCCACACGTTGGCGGAAAGAATCTTCGACTTGCCGGTGCCCGCGGCGGCGAGGATCGCGTCGATCTTCTTCAGCACCTGCTCGGTCTGGCCCCTGGCGCCCTGGGTGAGATCGTCGGCGACCTGGCCTGCCACATAGACGAGGCCGCCGTGCTCGACTGCGGCGCTGAAGAGTTTGCCCGACGGATGGCGTTTGATGCTCATGTCGACCTCCCGTCTATCGCGGCGGCAGTATCTTCACCCGCAGCTCGCCGAGCCCCTCGATTCCTGCGAGAAGCTCATCCCCCGGCTTGGCGGCGCCCACCCCGGCCGGCGTTCCCGTCATGATGAGATCGCCCGCTTCCAGGGTGTAATACTGCGTGAGAAACGCGATCTGTTCGGGCACGCTCCAGATCATCTGGTCGATGTCCGAATTCTGGCGCGACTCGCCGTTCACTTTGAGCCAGAGCTTGCCTTTTTTCGGATGCCCGCTCTTGGACGCGGGGGTGATCGGCCCGACCGGAGCGGACTGGTCGAAATCCTTGCCGAAGGTCCAGGGCCGGCCTTTGTCCTTTCCGACCTGCTGCAAATCACGCCGGGTCATGTCCAGGCCCACCGCGTAGCCCCAGAT
>DASQOP010000351.1:0-4434 GCA_035644415.1 Burkholderiales bacterium | reverse complement strand
AGCTCGAGGAAAGCCGCATTGAAGGCGTGCTTGCAACTCTCGGTCGCCTGTGCCAGCGAATCGGCGCCGACCTCGACGATGGTGATGTCGTTGACCGAAGCGACGCTCGCGGTGCGTTGGAACAGGCGCTTGCCGAGGTAGGCCATTTCTCCGAAACACTCGCCCGTGCGCAGGATGTTGAGCAGTTTGCCCTGCTTGGTGATCTTGACCTCGCCCGCGGCGACGACGTAGAACGAGGTGCCGACATCCCCTTCCTTGATCACCAGGCTGTTGGCGGAATAGCGCGCCCAGTTGGAGATCCGCAACACCTGCCAGAGATCGACGTCGGAAAAGGTCCTGAAGAATTCCAACCGGCGCAGCGTATTGAACTTCTCCGTCTCCGGGACGACTTCCTCCGGTTTCTGCAGGTTGTTGAAGCTGTCGGCGAGTGCCTGGGCAAATTCCTCCCAGGTCTGGAATCGCTTGGCGGTCTCCTTCTCCAGCGCGCGCCGTACGATGGCATCGACGGCGGCCGGGATCTCCGGGCGCAGCATGCTCGGCGGCGGCGCGTCGACGTGAATGATCTGATAGACCATGCTGTAGTTGTTGGTCGCCTTGAACGGCAGAGCCCCGGTGAGCATCTGGTGCATGACCACACCCAGCGAAAAGATATCAGTCTGGTGATTGAGCACAAATTCCTGCAGTTGCTCCGGCGACATGTACGCGGGGGAGCCGATTCCGGACACCTGCGTGGTCTCCGCTGCGATCGTGAGCGCGGCGCCGAAGTCGGATATCTTGATGTCGGATTCGCCCGTGAGCAGTATGTTCGCCGGCTTGATGTCGCGATGAATGATGCCGTGGCGATGCGCGTAATCGAGCGCCTTGCAGCACTTGAAAATGATCTCGATCACGCGGCTGACCGGCAGCAGGGATTCGGGCTGGGTCAAAGGCTCGAGGGTGCCGCCCTCGACATACTCCATCACCAGATAGCTGCCCTGCTCGTCGACAACCGCATCGAAGATGGAAACGATGTGGGGATGGGAAAGCTTCCCGGCGAGCGATGCCTCGGTGAGAAACAGCTTATGAAAGCGCCTGCCGTGGTCCTTGTCGCCGAGGGCATCGGAGCGCACCAGCTTGATCGCGACCTGGCGGTTGGCAAATGCGTCGTTGGCCAGATAAACCGCACTGGTCGCACCTCTGCCGAGCTCCCTGATGATTTCGTATTTGCCGATCTTTTCCATGATCGCTGTGCCGGAATCCCTCGCGGCCACGCCGGCGGATGTCGATATGATAGGAAATTCAAAGCTATAAGGCGAGGTTTTTGAGTAAATTCAAGGCGACTGCCCGAGCCGCAGACGATTGCGGCTAAATAAGGTCGCCGGACCCGCCTTCGACGGCACGCCAAAAAACTGTGACTCAGGGACGGCGCCGGGCTTCAGTGTCGATCGCTACCAGTTCCTTGAGTCGCGCCTCGACGCTGGATTTCTGATAGAAGTCGCCGTCGCCGGCGCGCTGCGCGAGATGCAGTTGTTCGATTGCGGCGGTAAGGTTTCCGCGCAGCACGTACGCCTCGGCCTGCGCGCGGTGCTGCAGCAAGTGCTTTCCCAATGCGGTATAGCCGCGCGATTGCAGCTCGTAAAGGCGCGCGTCGGGGGTCCGAGTCTCGAGCCTGCCCGAAAGGAAGTCCACCGCTTCCGCCGCGCGCGTGGCGTCGAGCAAGGCGTTGGCATAGCCGTGAACCAGTGCGCGGCGGCTGGGGTTGGCGCGCAGCCCGTCGCGATAAGTCGCCAGCCCCTTCTCGAGCTCGCCGCTGCCGATGAGGGTTTGCGCAGCCAGGGCATCGATCATCGGGCTTTTCGCCTTGAGGCTTTGCAACGGAGCGAGCTCTTTCCTGGCGCGCGCAAAATCGCCTGCGCGCAACAGCGCCACGACCAGGCCGTAGCGCGCCGCCGCCTCGCTGGTAAATTTCCGGCCGGACAGCATGTCGTCGAAGTTTGTGACCGCCACGCGTGGATTGCCCTCAAGCGCCGACAGCCGCGCACGCACGAGGTGAAATTCCAGGCTGTCAGGCACCTGCCTGAACGGGACGCCCTCGATGCGGCTCTGCACGTCCGCAATCCGCTCGAAAGTAAGCGGATGCGTGCGCAGATAGGCGGGTGCGCCGGTTTCATATACACGCGTGGCCTTCTGCAGGCGCTCGAAGAACACCGGCATCGCGTGCACGTCGAAGCCGGACTTCTCCATGATCTGTAAACCGATGCGGTCGGCCTCGCGTTCATGCTCGCGGGTAAAGTTGAGCGCCGACTGGATCGTGCCCGCTTGCGCCGCCGTGATCGCCGCCGCGGAAACCTCGGGATTCGAGCGCGCCGCGAGGATCGCCACCGCCAGCGCCGCCATCGACGCGATTCCGGCACGCTGTTGCGCCGCGACCATGCGGGCAAGGTGGCGCTGGGTGACGTGCGCAATTTCATGGGAGAGGACGCTGGCGAGTTCGGACTCGCTCTGTGCGATGAGCAACAAGCCCGAGTGCACACCGACGAATCCGCCCGGCAAGGCAAATGCGTTTACGGAGTTTTCGGCGATTCCGAAGAACTCGAACGGGCCGGCCGGATCCGGACTGTTGCCGACCAATCGGTAGCCAACGGCGTTCAGATAGTCGCTAATGTCGGGATCGTCGATGTAAACCGGGCTGGCGCGGATCTGGCTCATGATGCCCTCTCCGAGCTTGCGCTCCTGGGCGGGGGACAGCGCGCCTTGCGAAACATCGCCCAGGTCGGGCAATTCGTCGCCGAGACCAAGTGCAGGGACCAGCAGGACCATAGCGATCACTGAGCGAAATTTCATGGTGCTATGATAGCGCCACCTATCATCCAGTTCCCCGGTCGCGTTGCGGCCGCACGCGAAACAGACGGATACCAGCTTGGGCGAACTTACGCATTTCGATTCCCGTGGTCAGGCGCACATGGTCGACGTGGCGGATAAGCAGGAAACCCGCAGAGTCGCGATCGCGTCCGGCAGGATTTTCATGCGTGCCGATACGCTGCGGAAGATCGTCGAAGGCGATGCGGCCAAGGGCGATGTGCTCGGTGTGGCGCGGATCGCGGCAATCCAGGGTTCGAAGCGCACCTCGGAGTTGATCCCGCTGTGCCACCCGGTCGCGCTTACCAAGGTGAGCGTCGATTTTGAAGTGCATCGCGACGACAATTCGGTGGAATGCATCGCGGTTGCCGAGACTGTCGGGCGCACCGGCGTGGAAATGGAGGCGCTCACGGCGGTCAGCGTCGGATTGCTCACGGTCTACGACATGTGCAAGGCCGTGGACCGGGGCAT
Organism: Burkholderiales bacterium; assembly: GCA_035644415.1. Classification (GTDB taxonomy): domain Bacteria; phylum Pseudomonadota; class Gammaproteobacteria; order Burkholderiales; family JACQAP01; genus JACQAP01. Next base: position 1,125 of record DASQOP010000351.1, on the reverse strand, counting down.
GCGCATCGATGGCGTCGGGCTGCGCGAAAAGCGCGGCGGCAAGTCCGGGCACTGGGTTGCCGGGACCAGCAGCGGGTGAGCTTGCAGGAACCGGCGCGCGCCGGATCGGTCTCAGCTTTGGAGCACGGTCGCAGCCCGCTGTATCGCCGGTTGATTGTTGTTGTCCTCATCGGCACCGCGTTTTTTCCTTCAATTTCGCAGACCCGTGCAGATGAGGCGCCGAATGTCGCGGCGGGAAGGCGACTCGCCTTCGAGATCGCCAAAGGCAACTGCCCCGCCTGCCACATGTTTCCGGGGGATCCGGGGGCGGATACGCTGGCGAACATCGGCCCGCCTCTGCTGGCGATCCGCTCCAGGTTTCCGGACCGCGCGCAGCTGCGCGGCCGCCTCTGGGATCCGATGCAGGCCAATCCGAACACGGTAATGCCGCCGTTCGGCAAACACAGGATCCTGAGCAGCGACGAAATCGAACTGATCATCGATTACCTTTATACGCAGTGAAGCGCCAAACGATGGAGAGCGTGAGAGTCCGAACGATGCGCCGGTCTGTGTTGCGCGCCGCCGCGGTGGCGATGGCAACGGCGATACTGCGGCCGTTGCAACTGCTGGCCGGCCAGTGGAACAAGGCCGCATTCGACGCCAAGGTTGTTACCGATGCGCTGAAAGGCATTGGCGTCACCGCGATGGAGGACAGCGACCGGATCCTGTTAAAAGCACCGGAAATTGCCGAGAACGGAGCCATTGTTCCGCTGGAGATCGCCAGCCAGATACCCGGCACTCAGGCGATTTACATCCTGGTGGACAAGAATCCGCAGCCGCTCACGGCGGTATTCGAGTTTGCCAATGGGGCGGAAGCATTCGTGGCCACCCGGATAAAGATGAACGAATCGTCGATGGTACGGATCCTGGCCAGGGCGGGCGGCAAGTTCTACGCCACCATGCGTGAAGTCAAGGTCACGATCGGCGGCTGCGGCGCCTGAGTACGGGAACAGGAAAGGGGAGCGCCAGATGGCCGATCAGATGAAAATTCGCGCGCAGCTGCACGGCGACGTGGCTGACGTGAAAATACTGATATTCCATCCGATGGAGACCGGCCTGCGCAAGGACGGCGTCACCGGCCAGCTG
>DASQOP010000350.1:0-6926 GCA_035644415.1 Burkholderiales bacterium | reverse complement strand
CGCCGAAGGCGAATGCCAGCTCGAACGGCAACGCCGCATCAAGCCCTGGATCGCTGGCCTGCTCAAGGCGGGAAAACGCGTGGTGCGGGTGAAGTACGGCGTCGACGAGGATGTCTGCACGGGCGATCACGCCTGCATCCGGCTGTCTGGCTGCCCGACGTTGACACTTAAAGACAGCCCCGATCCACTCAGGGTCGATCCGGTGGCAACGGTGATCGACGGTTGCGTGGGCTGCGGCCTGTGCGGCGAAAATGCGCACGCGGCGACGCTGTGCCCGTCGTTCTACCGGGCCGAAGTGATACGCAATCCCAGGCTGTACGAACGCGTCATCGACGGACTGCGCGGTTCAGTTATCAGGTTGTTGCAAACAGCATGACTTACCACAGAGACACAGAGGCACGATGAAGCCGACAGCCAATGCCCAACGTCCGATTACGCTGTTGATCTGCGCGCTCGGCGGCGAGGGTGGCGGCGTGCTGGCCGAATGGCTGGTGGAAGCGGCCAGTCAGTGCGGCTACAGCGCGCAGAGCACTTCGATTCCCGGTGTCGCCCAACGCACCGGTTCGACCACTTATTACTTCGAAGTATTTCCGGTGCCGATCGCGGAACTGGCCGGCCGCAAGCCTGTGTTCAGCCTCTATCCGGTACCGGGCGCGCTGGACGTGCTGGTGTCCTCGGAACTGCTGGAAACCGTGCGCCAGATCGGTAACGGCATGGCGTCCGCCGATCGAACGCTGGTCGTCAGCTCCAGCGCCCGGACCCTGACCACGGCCGAGAAGCTCCAGCTTGCGGATGGTCGCGCGCCGTCCGGGGAACTGTTGAATGTGGTGAACCGTTACAGCCGCGACGCCCGCATTCTCGACATGGCGGCGGTGGCGCAGGAGACGGGCACCGTGTTGAGCGCAGTTCTGTTCGGCGCGATCGCGGGAAGCGGCGCATTGCCGTTTCCGCGCGAGACCTTCGAGCGGACCATACGGAAATCCGGCAAAGGCGTGGACGCGAGCGTGCGCGGTTTCGAGCGCGCCTACGAAATCGTGGCCCAGGGACAGCCTGCCCCCATACTGGCTGGCTCGAAGGCGCGGACAAGAGTCGCGATGCCTGCAGAACTCGCCCGCGAGTTTCCCGCAGCGACCCATGAGATGCTGGCCGTCGGCTACGCCCGCATGCTGGAGTACCAGGACCACGACTACGCGCAACTCTACCTGCGGCGGCTGGCCCGCATTCTGGCTGCCGAGCGGGCGGTCGATCCAGCCGGCCTGGGGAACTTTGCGATCACCAGCGAGACGGCGCGTTACCTGGCATTGTGGATGGCCTTCGACGACATCGTGCGCGTGGCCGATCTGAAGTGCCGCGCCAGCAGATACAAGCGGGTGCGCGCCGAGGTCAAGGCCGCGCCGGAGGAAGTACTGCGCATCTATGACTACTTCAAGCCGGGGGTACCGGAATTTGCCGCGCTGTTACCGGCCGGGTTCGCGGCTGCGCTGATTCGCTGGGACCGGCGCCGCCAGCAAGCGGGCAAGTCCGCGCTCGCGCTTCCGCTCAAGCTTGCTACGCACACGCTGTCCGGTTTCCTGATACTGCGCACCCTGGCCAGCCTCAAGTGGTTGCGCAAGCGCGGCAGCCGCTTCGCAATCGAGCAGTCCACGATCGAGCGCTGGCTGGCGGGCACGGAACAGGGTACTCGCAGCCACTGGCAGCTCGGCCACGAAATTGCCCAGTGCGGCCGTCTCATCAAGGGCTACGGCACCACCAACGAACGCGGCAAGGAGAATCTGTTGCACGTTCTCGACCATCTGGCCGCTGCCGCGTCTTTCCCGTCCGCCGCGGCGCGTGCCGAGGCGATTCGGGCGGCGCGCGTGGCGGCGCTGGCCGACGAGGCGGGCAAAGCGTTCGACCGCACGCTGGTCCAGCATGGCGCGCCGGCGCGCCCGGTCAAGGCCCAGCCCGTCATGTGGGTGAAGAAACGGCCGGGCCAGGCGGCCTGAGCGCGAAGCCTGCGTGCCGGCGCCCGGCGTTGACAAGTGCGGCTTGTGGTCTAAACTGGGCTGAAAATCACCGGCCAGGCGGCTGCTTCAGCGCGGAGGAAAACATGAAAACAGTTCAACAACTGCTGGATTCGAAACGCCATCGCCTGCTCTCGGTGTCGCCCGATACCACGGTGCTGGACGCGCTCAAGCTGATGGCGGAGAAGGAGATCGGCGCGGTTCTGGTGCTAGAGGGCGACAGTCTGGCGGGAATTTTTTCCGAACGCGATTACGCGCGCAAGGTGGTTCTGCAAGGCAAGTCGTCGAAGGACACGCCGGTGCGCGAGATCATGACCGACAAGGTGGTGTGCGTACGCCCGGAGCAGAGCATCGAGGATTGCATGGGGCTGATGACCGACAAGCGCGTACGCCATCTGCCCGTGCTCGAGCACAAGAAGGTGGTCGGCGTGATATCCATCGGCGACGTGGTCAAGGAAATGCTCTCCGAACAGGAGTTCGTCATCAAGCAGCTCGAAAGCTACATCCACAACTGAAGTTGTCACCGTGGCCCGCTGCGTGCAGCTCCGGTCTTCGCGGCCCTCACTTCCGGTATTTCGATCTCATGTTCAAACGAATGCTTCTGATCGTTGCGCTCGCGGGCGCGGTTGCGGGCTGCAAGACCCAGGCCGCGCTCACCGCCGGAGCAACGGGCTGCCGCGAGACCGATGTGGACGTCATCGCCAGCCGGTACTCCAGAGAGGGCACAACCACGGCATGGTGCGCCAAGTGCAAGGACCAGATCTATCACTGCGTGTCCAATCCGGAGCGCAGCCGCGTCGAGTGCAGGCCGGCCGATTCCTCGGATCGGTGCGGCTGATGATGCCAGTATCGTTGCGGCATTCCGACGGATTCCAACCACTCGTCAGCCATGATTGGTCAGCCTCATGTTCGGTGCCTTGATCATCGGTGATGAAATCCTCTCGGGCAAACGCCAGGACAAGCATTTTCCGAAGATCGTCTCGATTCTGAAGGCGCGCGGCCTGAGCCTGGGCTGGAGCATGTATTTGCCGGACGAGCCCGAAGTGATCGCCGCGGTGCTGTCCAGCACCCTGGCGCGCGACGACATCGTATTCTGTTTTGGCGGCATCGGTGCCACGCCCGACGACCACACCCGCCAGTGCGCGGCCAAAGCCGCTGGCGTCGAGCTCGTGTTGCATCCGGATGCCAAGCGCGAAATCGAGGCGCGCTTCGGCGCCGAGGCCTATCCCAAGCGCATCGAGATGGGTGTGTTCCCGGCCGGCAGCCGCATCATTCCCAACCCCTACAACCGTGTTCCCGGTTTCAGTTATGCGCGCCACCATTTTTTCCCCGGGTTCCCGGAGATGGCTTGGCCGATGATGGAGTGGGTGCTCGACAACGAGTACCCGCACCTCCATAACCAGCGACCGCCGGTGGATGTGGCGATCGTGGTGAAGGACGCCGGGGAGAGCCAGCTGATCGATCTGATGAATGCCTGCATCGCCCGCTATCCCGGCGTGAAACTTTTCAGCCTGCCCAGTTTCACGCCCGCCGGCCGGCGCATCGAACTCGGCGTGAAAGGCGAAGCAAAACTCGCCAGTGAGGCGCTGGCGTTCCTGCAGAAGGGTGTCAGCGCGCTCGGCTTTGCCTGGGAGCCGAGAAACTAGGCGAGAGGCGAGGGGCGAGGGGCGAGGGCGAAAGCCCTCGACTGGCTCTAAATGACTGTGTGACGTTCTTACTCACCCCTCGACCCTCGACCCTCGCCCCTCTTCCCCGACATTTAACCCCATTCCGCCGAAGCGACCGTTTATAGCCGGTGTCCCTCTTCAATGGAGAACACCATGCGACGCTTCCTGCCGTTTTTGTGTCTTTTCCTGACGGTCGCCCCAACTCTGGCGGCCGGCAACATCGCCGAGGTGCAGATCTACGATCGCGCCGGCGGCCGCACGCTGCCGGTCTACGAGAGCGGCGGTCGCTGGTTCGTCGCCGGCAAACCCGGCAACGAGTACCAGGTCACGGTTCGCAACTGCGCAGGGGGTGATCTGCTCGCGGTGGTGTCGGTAGACGGCGTCAATGTCGTCACTGGCGAGACTGCCGCCGCGTCGCAGAGCGGCTACGTGGTTGAGCGCGGCCGCACGCTGTCGGTCAAGGGTTGGCGCAAGAGTCTGGAAAAAGTGGCTGCATTCTACTTCACCGATCTGGGCGATTCCTACGCCGCGCGCACCGGGCACCCGGACAACGTCGGCGTGATCGGCGTGGCCCTATTCAAGCGCAAACCTGAACCCGTGCTCGAACTGGAGCAGCCGCAAAACCGCGGCGAACCCGGCGCCGCAGCGGATGGCGCCGCGCGGTCGGCGGCACCCCGTGCGGTGGAGAAGAGCATCGGCACCGGCCATGGCCGCAGCGAGCCTTCGCAGGCACGTTATGCCGCGTTCGAGCGCGAATCGGACACACCCAACGAAATCGTCGTCATTCACTACGACACCTACGCGAATCTGGTGGCACGCGGAGTCATTCCGCAGTCGCCGCGTTGGCCCGCGCCGTTTCCGGGCGGGTTCGTTCCCGATCCGCCGGGGCGGGGTTGAGGCATTGGAATGCCCGCGGTATCGCGCGTCGTGCTGAGGTTGATTACACTTCAAGCCGGAATGGACCAGCCGGCTTCCGACGAAGATCTGATGCTGCGTTACCGCGATGGCGATGTGCGCGCGTTCGAGGATTTGTACGCGCGCCATCGCGGCGCCGTGTTCCGCTACGTGCTGCGGCAGGTCGGCTTTCGCTCTGCCGCCGAGGAGGTGTACCAGGAAGTGTGGACGAATATCATTTCCTCGCGTGCCCGCTACCGTGTCGAAGCCCGCTTTGCCACGTTCCTGTATCGCGTGGCGCACAATTGCGTGATCGACCATTTTCGCCGCAAACCGCCGTTGCAGTTGATTTCTCTCGACGACGATGCGGAAGAGGCGATGCAGGTGGCAGGTCCGCGGCACGAACAGCCGGAGCGCGCCGTGGCGAGGCGGCAGACGGCAAGGCAGCTGCTGCGGGCGCTGGCGCTGCTGCCGGACGAGCAGCGAGAGGCTTTTCTGCTGCACGAGGAGGGTGGCTTGACGCTGGAGGAAATCGCCGACGTCACCGGGGTCGGCCGGGAGACGGTGAAAAGCCGCCTCAGGTACGCGCTTGTCAAGCTGCGCCAGGAATTGAATGGGTCTGGAATGAGCCATGAAGCCGATGTCGCCTGAAGATCAGGAACTGGAGGAGCTGCGTTCGGACCTGTCCGGGCGCTACCGTGCCGGATCGACCGAAGAGCCGCGTGCGCATCTGGACGCCGCGATCTTCGCAGCCGCCCGCCGTGAGGTGGCGCGCTCCCGTTTCACGCGCAACTGGCATTTGCCTGCGTCGATTGCGGCCGTGTTGGTGATCGGCGTGAGCCTGGCGTTGATGACCAGCGAAATCGAGGATCCATTGCCGCCAGTAGATAAATCGGCCGGCGTTGCGGCGGATAAGGCCAAGCAGGCTGCGCCCGCGCTGGCGATGAAGCAGGAGCCGCAGGCACGGCCCGCGCCGCGCCCTGGCATCGAGCGCGAATCGCGGCCGTCGCGCGAACGCAGTGAAGGCACCGACCGTGAGGCGGACACCCGGCAAAATTTGGCTGCCGAACGTGCCGATTCGGTTGCGGCGGCGCCTTCGGTGGCGGCATCGACATCTGCGCCGGCGTCACCGCCGCTCGAAGCTGCCGCCACGGTGGAACCGGTAGCGGAGCAGAAGATTGCGCTTGCGGATCCAGCGCGGGAAAAGCGCGCCACCGGGGCACTGCGCAAGGAGGCGACGCCATCCCCCGCGGCGCCAGCCGACGCGCCCGGGGAATGGCTGAAGAGAATCGGGGATCTGCTGCGCAACGGCAAAACCGCACAAGCGCGCGAGCAACTGGCGGAATTCAGGAAGCACTACCCGGACTACCGCCTGCCGGAAACGCTTCGTGAGCTGGAGGTCTCGGTGAAGCCAATCCCGCAATAAAAAAGCCCCGGATGTCCGGGGCTTTCGCTCTTTCGGTGAGGCAAACTTACGCAGCCTTCTTCTTGGTCGCCACGCCCGCTTGCGAGGCGGCGGCGGTGAAGTTGGCTTCGGTCATCGCGGCCAGCTGCTTGTTCGCCTTGGCAATGCTTTCGTACAGGGTGTTCGCAGTGCCGATCACGGACTTGACCGCGGCCACCGCGGACTCGGAACCCGCGGGGGCGGACTTCAGCGCCGCGTCCAGAGCAACGGCTACGTCCTTGCTGAAATCGGCGATCTGCGCTTCCAGCACCGCGCTGATTTCGGATTGGGTACCGGCAGCAACTTCATACAGGCTGCGGGCGTAGGCGGTGGCCTTGTCGACGCCCGGCTGGAATGTCGAGCTGGTCCAAGTCGGCAGTTCGGAGAAATCCTTCACTTCGGCAAGTGCCTTGGCGTTCTTCATGCCTTCGTTGAAGGCGGCCTTGCTATTCTTGATCTGCAGGTCGAACAACTTTTCGGTGCCCTCAGCCGCTATGGTTACGAAGCGCAGGGCGGTTTCCACTTGCGCCTTGCCAAAGGCTGAGATCTGTTCGGGTACGGTCGTCATTCTGGGACTCCTTTAAAAACAGTTGATAAGATATTACGCGTCAGCAGCGGGAGGCGTCATGTTGCATCGCAGCAAATACATTATTGGCACGGAAACAACCGATGTCAAGCAATTCAGAGGACAAATGCGACGAAATTTATTGCTGCGCACAATAAACCGACGCACGAAGCTGTCGTTTCTGACATAACCGTTTGAAAATTTATACTAAATTTAAATTAGAGCTTGAGGGCCAGGCTGAGGCCATCCCCGATAGGGACCAAACACAGATGCACCCGTCGGTCGTCCCGGAGATGCCGGTTGAAATCGCGAATGGCCTTCGTATCCGCGTCGCGTGCCTTTGGGTTCGCGAC
>DASQOP010000349.1:0-4291 GCA_035644415.1 Burkholderiales bacterium | reverse complement strand
GCGCGGGCAAGCGGTCGAGCTGCAAGAGATTGCCTTCGAACGCAAAGCGCTCCACCTGCGCCGGCTCCAGCCCGGCGAGAATGCGCAGCAACGTGCTCTTCCCCGCTCCGTTGTCGCCGGAAAGAACGTAGCTCGAGCCCGCTTCCAGAACAAGCTGCGGAATGCGCAGTAGCGGACGGCCGCCCCAGGTCTTGGCGAGCGCGGTGACTTCGATCACGGCTGCCATGCCTGCCTCATTCCGCCCTGCCCCTGCACCGCCGCCAGCGCGACGTTCACCGCCAGCGCCAGCACGATCAGTACGATTCCCAACGCCACGCCCTGGGCGAACTCGCCCTTGCTGGTTTCCAGCGCAATCGCCGTGGGAATGTTGCGCGTGAGCCCGGCGATGTTGCCGCCGACCATCAGCGAACAGCCGATCTCCGAGATTATCCGGCCGAAACCCATGAAAACCGCGGCCATCACCCCGAAGCGCACTTCCCACAAGGTCGTCATCGCAGCGCGCACGCGGCCGGCGCCGAGGCTGGCCGCGGTTTCATGGGCACGCGGATCGGCGCCCTGAACAGCAGTCAGCGTGTATGCAGCGAGGACCGGAAAGGCAATGACCATCTGGCCGAAGATCATCGCAGGCTGAGTGAAGAGCAGATGCAACGCGCCTAGCGGCCCTTGCCTGGACAACAGAAGGTAGAGCAACAGACCCACGACGACCGTCGGAAAGGACTGGAACGCCTGCACCAGGATCACCAGCAGCCGTCTCCCGGGAAAGGCGACGTGCGCCAATACGAAACCAACCGCCACCGCCAGCGGCCCGGCCAGAATCAGCGCCAGGACCGAGACTTTGATCGATACCCAGACGATTCCCCACAACGTCGGGTCGCCCGAGAACAGCAGCCGGAACGCCTCCCGGCTCGTATCGAGAAGGTCCATTCAGCGCCCGTTGGGGAAGAACAGTTGTTCGCCATCCACCCGGAAAGCGGCGATCGCAGCCTGTCCTTCAGCTGAAGTCAGCCACCCGATGAATTGCATCGCGCCGGCGTGATTGACGTCCGGATGCCGCGCCGGATTCACGGCAATGACCCCGTACGGGTTGAAGAGTCTCGGGTCGCCCGACACCAGGATTTCCAATCCCGTCTTCGCCCGGTACGCAGCAAATGTAGCGCGGTCGGCGAGGGTGTAGCACCGCATCTCCGCCGCCATCATCAGGACTTCGCCCATTCCCAGTCCCGCCGAAACATAACCGGACATCGCCGCGGGCTCGACACCGGTTGCCTTCCAGTATTTCTGCTCCATTTTGTGCGTACCCGAATCGTCGCCGCGTGACACAAAGCGGCTGCCCGCTGCCGCAATCTTTTCGAACGCCTTGAGTACGTCGCTGCCACGTATGCCCGCCGGGTCGGATTTCGGGCCCACGATGACGAAGTCGTTGTACATCACGTCGCGGCGGTTGACCCCGAACCCCGTGGCCACGAATTTTTCCTCGTCGGCGCGGCTATGCACCAGCACCACGTCCACGTCGCCGTTCTCGCCCAGCTTCATCGCCTTGCCCGACCCTACCGAGATGACGCGGACTCTGGTGCCGTATTTCGCTTCGAACAAAGGCAGGATCGCGTTCAGCAGGCCCGAATTCTCGGTGCTGGTGGTGGTGGCCAGTCGCAAGTCCGGGGCGGCGTGAGCGCCCGCGATGCCGCAGAACAACAGCAGCAGGCAGCCCAGGATTCTCCAAAATAATGCAGTCAAGATCGCAACTCCCCGGCCAGATCAGGACAATGCCCACCGCCAAGACTTTAGCTGGCGTTATATCTTTTGCAATATAATGCCTCACATTACGGCCGGCCGCGCTGTCGATGGCGTGCACCATCACACATTACAACAAGCACCCATGAACGAACCCTTCATCAGTTCCGAGCAACTGCCTGCCGGCCATGGGCGTCCTGTCGCCGACACCCGCGGCCGGCCTCTTCGCGATCTGCGGATTTCGGTGACCGACCGCTGCAACTTCCGCTGCACCTACTGCATGCCCAAGGAGGTGTACGGACGGGATTTCCAGTTCCTGGAGCGTTCGCAGTTGCTCACCTTCGACGAGATTCACCGGCTGGTGAGGATTTTCCGCGGCCACGGCATCGAGAAGGTGCGCATTACCGGCGGCGAGCCGCTGGTACGTCGCCAGCTCGAGAAACTGATCGAACTGCTGGCGCAGGAGGGCGATCTCGACCTCACGCTCACGACCAACGGTTCCCTGCTGAAGCAGAAAGCCCGGGCGCTGAAGGACGCAGGACTCAAGCGCGTCACCGTCAGCCTGGATTCTCTGGACGATGCGGTGTTCCGGGTTATGAACGACGTGGACTTCCCGGTGGCGAAAGTGCTGGAAGGCATCGAGGAAGCCGACAAGGCCGGCCTCGCGCCGCTCAAGGTCAATATGGTGGTCAAGCGCGGGACCAACGACCAAAGCGTCGTGGATATGGCGCACTTTTTCAAGGGCAGCGGCCATATTCTGCGTTTCATCGAATTCATGGATGTCGGCCATACCAACGGCTGGAAAATGGAACACGTCGTGCCTTCGCGCGAACTGGTCGCGAGGATCAATGCGTTATTCCCTATCGAGCCCATGGACGCCAATTACCCCGGCGAAGTCGCCGAGCGCTGGCGCTATAAGGACGGCTCCGGTGAAATCGGCTTCATCTCCTCCGTTACCCACGCGTTCTGCAAGGACTGCACGCGCGCGCGGCTGTCAGCGGAAGGTTCGATCTATACCTGCCTGTTCGCCACGCAAGGCACCGACCTGCGCAGCCTGATCCGGGGCGGTGCCTCGGACGAGGAAATATCCGCGGCCATCGCGAAGGTCTGGCGCGCGCGTACCGACCGTTATTCCGAAATCCGCACCGGCGAGACCGCCAAGCTGCACAAGGTCGAGATGTCATATATTGGAGGCTAGAGGCAAGAGGCTAGAGGCGAGAGGAAGACAAAGCCGCAAGCCAAGGCGCAGATATAAAGAGGATATGCAAATCTACGAGAAGCATTGGACTTTTGACTCGCAATTCTTTTGCGACGTGGCGATGCTGCATAACGGGTCGGCAAGTGTGGGGATTTCCTCTTTCCTCTAGCCTCTTGCCTCTCGCCTCTAGCCTCCAACGTCTCTCTCCTTGCCCCAAGCCGAAGATTACCCATGGATTCCGCAAAATCCCTGCACGAACTGAGCACGGCATCCGACTACGACCCAAACTCGATGCCGGTGGAGAAAGCACGCAGCCATATTCGTGCCTTTCTGGAACCGGTCACAGCGGTCGAACGCCTGAATATCCGCGCCGCACTCGGGCGCGTGCTCGCCGAGGAGGTCATTTCGCCGGTCAATGTGCCCCAGCACGACAATTCGGCGATGGATGGCTATGCCGTCAGATTCGACGATCTCAAGAAGGACGGCGAGGCGACGCTCAAGGTGATCGGCACAGCTTTCGCCGGCAAGCCATTCGACGGCAGCGTCGGCCCCGGGCAGGCGGTACGCATCATGACCGGCGCGGTGATTCCCCAGGGAACGGACACCGTTATTCAGCAGGAACGCGCAAAAACATCCGGCGATACGGTGGTGGTCGCGCCGGTGACGAAGAAAGGCACCAACACGCGCAGCGCGGGAGAGGATCTGCGCCAGGGCGAACCGGCTTTGAAGCGCGGGCAGCCGCTTCGCCCCGCGGAAATCGGATTGCTCGCTTCGCTCGGAATCGGCGAAGTCCCGGTATATCGGAAACTCCGCGTTGTGTTTTTCTCCACCGGCGACGAACTGGTTCCGGTCGGCAGGTCGCTCGCTGCCGGGCAGATCTACGACAGCAACCGCTATACCCTCTACGGCATGCTCACCCGGCTGGGTTGCGATGTGCTGGACATGGGTGTGATCCGCGATGATCCGAAGGCGGTGGAGCGTGTCTTTGACGAAGCCGCACAATCAGCCGACGTGGTGATCACCAGCGGCGGGGTATCCGTGGGCGAAGCCGATTACGTCAAACAGATCCTCGAGCGCCTGGGCGAAGTTCTGTTCTGGAAGATCGCGATGAAACCGGGCCGGCCGCTTGCCTATGGGAGGATCGGGCGCGCGCATTTTTTCGGGCTGCCCGGCAATCCGGTTGCGGTGATGGTGACCTTCTACCAGTTCGTGCGCGATGCCCTGCTCTACCTGCAGGGACAGGCCACGGTTGCGCCGCTGCCGACCCTCAAGGTGACGTGCACGTCCGCGATCAAGAAAGCGCCCGGGCGCACCGAATTCCAGCGCGGCGTCCTCAGCCGCGCTGCGGACGGGCAATGGACG
>DASQOP010000348.1:0-2151 GCA_035644415.1 Burkholderiales bacterium | reverse complement strand
CTCGGCATCCAGGCCGGTCTCTTCCGCCACTTCCCGCGCAGCGGTCTGGCGCAGCGTCTCGCCCTCGTCCTGGCTGCCGGTGACCGACTGCCAGAAGCCCGGGTGATCCGCGCGCTCCAGCAGCAGCACCTGCAGGTCGGGGGTGTGGATCACCACCAGCACCGAAATCGGAATCTTGAACTTCAATTACCTTCACCACAGAGACACGGGGACACAGAGAGAGTCGAGAAACAAATAAGCATTACTTGAACGAGAACGCCCAAGCACGGCCCACGCAAAGCATTCATCGGCGAGTACGTGAGGTTTCTCAGCCCCGTATTGAGTTCTTCTCAGTGCCTCTGTGTCTCTGTGGTTAGTTCGCCTTCACCGGTTCCACGTTGCGCAGGCGTATATGCAGCTCGCGCAGCTGCTTCTCGTCCACGGGGCCGGGCGCCTTGCACATCAGGTCCTGCGCCCGCTGGGTCTTGGGGAAGGCGATCACGTCACGGATGGATTCCACGCCCGCCATCATGGTGACGATCCGGTCCAGGCCGAAGGCCAGTCCGCCGTGGGGCGGCGCGCCGAACTGCAGCGCTTCCAGCAAGAAACCGAATTTTTTCTGCGCCTCTTCCGCACCGATGCCCAGCGCCCTGAATACCTTGGATTGCACGTCCTGGCGATGGATACGCACCGATCCGCCGCCGATCTCCCAGCCGTTGAGCACCATGTCGTAAGCCTTCGACAGCGCCTTGCCAGGATCCCTGTCGAGATAATCCTCGTGGCCGTCCATCGGGCTGGTAAAAGGGTGATGCAGCGCGTCCCAGCGCTTGTCCTCCGCGCTCCATTCGAACATCGGGAAATCCACCACCCACAGCGGCCGCCAACCCTTCTCGGCCAGCCCGCGCTCGTGTCCGACCTTGGTGCGCAGCGCACCAAGCGCTTCGTTCACTACCTTGGCATTGTCGGCGCCGAAGAAAATCAGGTCGCCGTCCTTCGCGCCGCTGCGCTCCAGGACGATCTTCACCACGGACTCGGGCAGGAATTTCAGGATCGGTGACTGGAGGCCCTGCACGCCTTTCGCTACATCGTTGACCTTGATGTACGCCAGACCCTTGGCGCCGTAGATGGCGACGAACTGCGTGTAGTCGTCGATTTCCTTCCTCGACAGCGTGCCGCCGCCCGGCACCCGCAGCGCCGCCACACGGCCGCCCGGCGCAACAGCCGCGTCGCGGAAAACCTTGAATTCGACTTCGCGCATCGCGTCGGTGAGTTCCGTGAGCGTGAGCGGCACGCGCAGATCCGGTTTGTCGGAGCCGTACTTCGACGTCGCCTCCGCGAAGCTCATGCGCGGAAAGGGGTTCGGCAACGTCGCATCCAGCACTTCCTTGAAAAGGCTGCGGATCATTTCTTCCATCAACAGCGTGATCTCGGCCACGCCGAGGAAGGAAGTCTCGATATCGATCTGGGTGAATTCCGGCTGGCGGTCGGCCCTGAGGTCTTCGTCGCGGAAGCATTTGGTAATCTGGTAGTAACGGTCGAAGCCCGCCACCATCAACAATTGCTTGAACAACTGCGGCGACTGCGGCAGCGCGAAAAACTCTCCCGGGTGCACACGGCTCGGCACCAGGTAGTCGCGCGCGCCTTCCGGCGTGGACTTGGTGAGCATCGGCGTCTCCACGTCGATGAAGCCCTGGGTGTCGAGGAAATGCCGCACCGCCATCGCCACCCGGTAGCGCAACCGCAGGTTCTCCTGCATCTGCGGCCGGCGCAGGTCGAGGTAGCGGTACTCGAGCCGCACTGTTTCCGACAGGTTGTCATCGTCCATCTGAAACGGCGGCGTGACTGACGGATTGAGGATTTCCAGCGAGCGCGCCAGCACTTCCACTTCACCGGAAACCAGGTTCGGATTGACGGTCCCTGCGGGGCGGCGGCGCACCAGCCCTGTGACTTTCACCACGTACTCGTTGCGGATCTTTTCCGCGGTGGCGAATGTCCGGGCATTGTCCGGATCGCACACCACCTGCAGCAGGCCTTCCCGGTCCCTGAGGTCGATGAAGATCACGCCGCCGTGGTCGCGGCGCCGGTGCACCCAGCCGTAGAGCGTGACGGTGTGGTCGAGATGCCGGGTGGAAACGAGTCCGCAGTATTCGGTGCGCATAAGTTCAGGATCGG
>DASQOP010000347.1:0-10590 GCA_035644415.1 Burkholderiales bacterium | reverse complement strand
CCACCGGCAAGCTAATCCTGCGGTTGCAGGACCCGACCGAGGGTCAGGTGCTCTGGCGTGGCCGGCGTATCGATCAACTCGACCGCGCCGGTATGCGGCCGGTGAGGCGCGAGCTCCAGGCTGTGTTTCAGGATCCCTACTCCTCGCTCAACCCGCGCATGCGCGCGGGCGACATCGTGGCCGAACCGATCCGGAATTACGAATCGTTGCCTGCGGCCGAGGTGCGGCTACGCACGGCGCACCTGTTCGAGCGCGTCGGCCTGCGTGCCGATCAGTTGGTGAAGTACCCATATGAATTCTCGGGTGGCCAGCGCCAGCGGCTCGGCATTGCGCGGGCGCTGTCGGTGCGGCCGCGCTTGATCGTGTGTGACGAACCTGTGTCGGCGCTCGACGTGTCCGTGCAGGCGCAGGTGATCAATCTGCTCATGGACCTGCAAGCGGAGTTCGGCCTCTCGTATCTTTTCGTCGCGCACGATCTCGCCGTGGTCGAGCACATCAGCCATCGTGTTGCGGTGATGTATCTGGGCAAGATCGTCGAGATCGCGCCGAAGCGGGCGATTTTTACGAGTCCGCAGCATCCATACACCGAAGCGCTGCTGGAAGCCGTGCCTATACCGAACCCGACGATACGCAAGCAGCGGCGCTTGCTCGCGGGCGATGTGCCGAGCGCGGTCCATCCGCCCTCCGGTTGCCGCTTTCACACGCGCTGCCCTTATGTCGAGGAGCGTTGCAAGCGCGAGGAGCCGCCGTTACAGGAGATTTCTCCGCAGCAGTGGGTGGCGTGCCATTTGCGGCAACCGATCGCCTGAAAGCACAAGACTGAAGCTCTCGTTTGCCGCAGGTCACCCGCGAGGTCATTGGCTGACGCCGATATTGGCAACGCGCGTCAACTGACAAAAAAAAAGCGGGCCGCGGCCCGCTCCTTCGTCACACACGATCCGGTCTACTTCCTGCGCAGCTTGCGAATCGCCGCCAATTGCGCTGCGAGCATTGAGAGCTCAGCTTCGACAGTGGCGATTTCCTGCTTGTCCTTGGCATTGCGCAGTGCTTCCTCGGCGCGCTTCTGCGCTTCCAGCGCCTTGGCCTCATCAAGATCGTGGCCGCGAATCGCGGTATCGGCCAGCACGGTCACAATTGACGGCTGCACTTCGAGAATGCCGCCGTCCACGAATATCAGGTTCTCTTCGCCGCCGTCCGCGGGCTTGATACGTACCGCGCCCGGCTTGATGCGCGTGATCAATGGTGTGTGCCGGGGATAGATGCCTAGTTCCCCGGCCTCGCCAGGCAGAATCACGAATAGCGCCTCGCCGGAGAAGATCTGCTGTTCGGCGCTGACGACGTCCACATGGATGGTATTGGCCATTGTCGACTTTCGCCTTACTGCAGCGTTTTGGCTTTCTCGAAGGCTTCCTCGATGCCGCCGACCATGTAGAAGGCCTGCTCGGGCAGGCTGTCACATTCGCCATTGACGATCATCTTGAAGGCCTTGATCGTGTCCTTGAGTTGCACGTACTTGCCTTCCTGGCCAGTAAAGTTCTTCGCCACGCTGAACGGCTGCGACAGGAATCTTTGGATCTTGCGCGCGCGCGAGACGGCGAGCTTGTCCTCGGGCGCGAGCTCGTCCATGCCGAGGATCGCGATGATGTCGCGCAGCTCTTTGTAGCGCTGCAGCGTCGCCTGCACGGCGCGCGTGGTGTTGTAGTGCTCTTCGCCGATGGTGTTCGGATCGACCTGGCGCGAAGTCGAATCGAGCGGGTCCACGGCAGGATAGATTCCGAGCGACGCGATGTCCCGAGACAGCACCACCGTGGCATCCAGATGGCCGAAGGTGGTCGCGGGGCTCGGATCGGTCAGGTCGTCGGCCGGAACGTAAATCGCCTGCACCGAGGTGATCGACCCGGTCTTGGTCGAGGTGATGCGCTCCTGCAGCCGGCCCATCTCCTCCGCGAGCGTCGGCTGGTAACCCACCGCGGAAGGCATCCGGCCAAGCAGCGCCGACACTTCCACACCGGCGAGTGTGAAGCGGTAGATGTTGTCGATGAAGAGCAGGATGTCGCGCCCTTCGTCGCGGAACGATTCCGCCATCGTGAGGCCGGTGAGGCCCACGCGCAGGCGGTTGCCTGGCGGCTCGTTCATCTGGCCGAACACCATCGCGACCTTGGACTCCTCGAGGTTGTCGAGCTTGATGACTTCCGCCTCGATCATCTCGTGGTAGAAATCGTTGCCCTCGCGGGTCCTCTCGCCCACGCCGGCGAACACCGATTGGCCGCCATGCTTGGTGGCGATGTTGTTGATGAGCTCGAGCATGGTCACGGTCTTGCCGACGCCGGCGCCACCGAAAAGGCCGATCTTGCCGCCCTTCGCGAACGGGCAGATGAGGTCGATCACCTTGATGCCGGTCTCGAGCAGCTCGACCGACGGGGAAAGCTCGTCGAACTTTGGCGCGGTCTGGTGGATCGAACGGCGCTCCTCGGTCTTGATCGGGCCGCCCTCGTCGATCGGGCGGCCGAGCACGTCCATGATGCGCCCGAGCGTCCCCTTGCCGACCGGCACCGAGATGGGCGCGCCGGTGTTCTTTACCTTCATGCCGCGGCGCAGGCCGTCGGCCGAGCCCATTGCGATGCAGCGAACGATCCCGTCGCCGAGCTGCTGCTCGACTTCGAAGGTAAGTCCCTTTTCGGCAAACGAAGCGTCGGTCGATTCTTCTAGCGCCAGCGCGTCGTAGATTTTGGGCATCGCCTCGCGTGGAAACTGGATGTCGGTCACCGCGCCGATGCACTGAACAATGGTTCCTTGGCTCATTATCGTTTCCTAAAGTCTAGATCAAATTCGGTTTACCACAGAGGCCCCGAGCGCACGGCAAAATCCTTGTCTCGTTCTTGCCTCGCCTCTGTGCACTCTGTGTCTCTGTGGTGCAATGAAATTCAGACGGCCGCGGCGCCGCCGACGATCTCGGACAGCTCCTTGGTGATCGCCGCCTGGCGGCTCTTGTTGTAGATCAGGGTCAGTTCGTCGATCAGCGTCGCCGCGTTGTCGGAAGCGGACTTCATCGCCACCATGCGCGCCGATTGCTCGGATGCCATGTTCTCCGAAACGCCCTGATAAACTACCGCCTCGATGTAACGGGTCAGTACCTGTTCGAGCACGGTCTTCGCCTCCGGTTCGTAGATGTAGTCCCAGGTTCCCTCGGGCGCGCCGAGACGTTCGCCGGACAGCGGCAGCAACTGCTCCATCACCGGTTCCTGCTTCATGGTGTTGATGAAACGGGTGTAGAAAATCAGCAAACGGTCGAAACGGTCTTCGGTGTAGCTGTCGAGCATGACCTTGACCGCGCCGATCAGATTCTCGAGTTTCGGACGATCGCCCAGGCCAGCGGACTTGGAAACGATGTTCGCGCCCAAGCGCTGCATGAAGCCGAGACCCTTGCCGCCGATGCAGCAGACGTCGATCTCCTCTCCCTCGGACTGCCACTGCTTGTAATGGTTGAGCATCATGCGCAGTACATTGGTATTGAGCGCGCCGCACAATCCCTTGTCGGTGGTGACGATGATGATGCCGACGCGCTTGACCGTATCGCGCTCCACCAGAAAAGGATGGCGATACTCGGGATTGGCGTGCGAAATGTGTGCCGCGACGTTACGGATCTTCTCGGCGTATGGACGGGCCGCGCGCATGCGCTCCTGCACCTTGCGCATCTTGGATGCCGCGACCATCTCCATCGCCTTGGTGATCTTGCGAGTGCTCTGAACACTCTTGATCTTGGTACGTATCTCTTTTGTGCCGGGCATAGTCTAGTTTCCGATTGCCGTGCCGCGCGCGTTGAGCGACAACTTGTCGTTCGTTCAAACGCGCGCAGTTATTGCGGCATCCCGAGGATGTCCGTCAATAACTGCCGTTCTTCTTCCAGTCCTTGATCGCCTCGTGCAGCGCTTTTTCATCGTCGGCGGACAGTTCCTTGTCCATGCGACCGGCAAGCACTGCATACTTGGTCTTGACGTAGTCGCGCATGGACTTCTCCGCGGCCAACGCCTTCTTGACGTCGATGTCGTCGTAATAGCTGTTGTTGACCGCGAACAGCGTCAGCGCCATTTCCCAAACCTGCAGTGGCTGGTACTGCAGTTGCTTCATCAACTCCGTGACCATGCGGCCGCGCTCGAGCTGCTTGCGGGTAGCTTCGTCGAGATCGGAAGCGAACTGGGCAAACGCCGCCAACTCGCGGTACTGCGCCAGGGCCAGGCGCACGCCGCCGCCGGTGTCCTTGCGCTTCATGATTTTGGTCTGCGCCGCGCCACCGACCCGCGACACCGATACGCCGGCGTTGATCGCGGGACGGATGCCGGCGTTGAACAGGTCAGTTTCCAGGAAAATCTGACCGTCGGTGATGGAAATCACATTGGTCGGCACGAATGCAGATACGTCGCCGGCCTGGGTTTCGATGATCGGCAGCGCGGTGAGCGAACCGGTTTTTCCCTTCACCTTTCCTTTGGTGAAGCGCTCGACCCAGGCCTCGCTTACGCGCGCGGCGCGTTCCAGCAGCCGGGAGTGCAGGTAGAACACGTCGCCGGGGTAGGCTTCGCGTCCGGGCGGGCGCCGCAGCAACAGCGATACCTGGCGATAGGCCCAGGCCTGCTTGGTCAAATCATCGTAAATGATCAGCGCGTCCTGGCCGCGATCGCGGAAGTACTCGCCCATGGTGCAGCCGGAATAGGGCGCGATGTACTGCATCGCCGCAGACTCGGATGCCGTGGCCGCGATGACGATGGTGTAAGCCATTGCGCCGTGCTCTTCGAGCTTGCGCACGACGTTGGCGACCGTGGAAGCCTTCTGACCGATCGCGACATAAATGCAGAACAGGTCCTTGCCCTTCTGGTTGATTATCGTGTCCACCGCGACCGCGGTCTTGCCGGTCTGGCGGTCGCCGATGATCAGCTCGCGCTGGCCACGGCCGATCGGTACCATCGCATCGATCGCCTTGAGCCCCGTCTGCACCGGCTGGGATACCGACTTGCGCCAGATCACGCCCGGAGCGACCTTCTCGATCACATCGGTTTCCTTGGCGGCGATCGGGCCCTTGCCGTCGATCGGCTGGCCCAACGAGTTGACCACGCGCCCGATCAGTTCGGGACCGACCGGCACCTCCAGAATGCGGCCGGTGCTCTTCACCGGATCGCCTTCGGAAATGTGCTCGTATTCGCCCAGCACCACCGACCCGACCGAGTCGCGCTCGAGGTTGAGCGCGAGGCCGAAGGTGTTGCCGGGAAACTCCAGCATTTCACCCTGCATAACGTCGGCAAGGCCATGAATGCGACAGATGCCATCGGTTACGGACACCACCGTACCCTGCGTGCGAACCTCGGAAGCGGTGGCCAGATTCTGGATCTTGTTCTTGATCAGTTCGCTGATCTCGGACGGGTTCAACTGCATGGTTCAAAACTCCTATCTCGAAAGGGTCACGGCCATGGTCTGCAGCCTGCCGCGTACCGAGGCATCCCAAACCTTGTCGCCCACTTCGACCTTGATGCCGCCGATCAACTCGGGGTCAACGGTCACGGTGGCGTTAATCTTGCGCTTGAAGCGGGAGGACAGCAGGTTCACCACTTGATTGCGTTGGGCGTCGTCGAGCGGGTATGCGGAACTGATTCTTGCGTCCAGCTTGCCCTCGTCTTCCAGCTTCAGTTTCTCAAACTGCTCGCGTATCTGCGGCAGCATCGCTAGCCGGCGGTTGCGCACCAGTAACTGAATGAAGTTGCGGGCCGCATCATCGATGCGGTCGCCGCTGATGGCAAGTAGCAGGCGTTCGACGTCGTTGGCAGTGACCCTGGGATTGCCGATCGCCGCCTGCATCTGCGGATCATGGTAGACCGCGGCGATGAATGCCAGCTTTTCCGACCAGGTGCCAAGTGCGTTGCCTTCCTTGGCAAGGCGGAACACTGCCTCCGCGTAAGGCCTGGCAATGGTTGCGAGTTCGGCCATGCGGGCGTTACCTGAGTTCGGACTCGAGGCCGGACAGCAACTGCGCGTGCGCCTTGGCGTCCACCTCGCGCTTGAGGATCTTTTCGGCGCCGGTCACCGCCAGCAGCGATATTTGTGCTCGCAGCGACTCCTTGGCGCGGAACACCTCCTGCTCGATCTCTGCCTTGGCGGCGGCGACGATGCGGTCGGCCTCGGCCTTGGCGGCCGACTTGGCCTCTTCGACCACGCCGGCTCCGCGCTTCTCGGCCTGAGAAACGATCTCGCTCGCCTGCGCACGCGCCCGCTGCAGCTCTTCGGCCGCGCGCTTCGCCGCAAGCTCAAGATCCTGCTTGCCGCGTTCCCCCGCGGCAAGGCCGTCGGCGATCTGCTTCTGGCGATCGTGCATCGCCTTGCGCAGCGGCGGCCAGACAAACTTCATCGTGATCCAGATGAAAAGGGCGAACCAGATTGCCTGGCCCAACAATGTAGCGTTGATATTCACGCTCGCCTCCCGGGCTCAATGCTCCAGATTTAGCCGCCGACTGCCTGCTGGACTGCCGCGATGAATGGATTGGCGAACAGCAGATAGAGCGCGATACCCACGCCGATCATGGTCACCGCATCGAGCAGGCCGGCGACGATGAACATCTTCACTTGCAGCGTCGGGATCATCTCGGGTTGACGCGCGGCGCCCTCGAGGAAGCGGCCCCCGAGAATGCCGAAGCCGATCGCGGTACCCAACGCGCCCATGCCGATCAGCAGCGCCACCGCGATGGCCGTCATACCCAATACTGATGCGATTTCCATTTTTGTTCTCCCAGTGCTAGACGATTAAAGACAATTGCTCGTTGCGTTTTAGTGGCTTTCCGCCGCCATGCTCATGTACACGATGGTCAGCATCATGAACACAAAGGCCTGCAGCGTGATGATCAGGATGTGGAACAGCGCCCATCCGAGGCTCAGCACCGCGCTGAAGGGCGCCCACAGGAAACCCGCGCCCGCCCACACCGCGAGCAGGATGAAAACCATCTCGCCCGCGTACATGTTGCCAAACAACCGCAGCGCCAGCGAGATCGGCTTGGCGATGTCTTCGATAATGCGGAACAGCAGGTTGACGGGAAACAGGTACTTGCCGAACGGCACGGTCAGCGCTTCGTGAAGGAATCCGCCGATGCCCTTGAACCTGACGTTGAATCCCAGCATTATCAGGAACACCGTAATCGACATCGCGAAGGTCAGGTTGGGGTCGGTGGTGGGCACGAATTTAAAATGCTCGACGCCGGTTGCGTGCACGACCTTCGGCAGGAAATCGACCGGGATCAGGTCCACAGCGTTCATCACCCACACCCAGACGAATATCGTGATCGCCAGCGGCGTGACCAGCTCGCTCTTGGCGTGGAAAGTATCCCGCACCTGCGAATCGACCAGCGAGACCACCATCTCGAAGAAGTTCTGCATTCCCGGTGGCACGCCGCTGGTGGCGCGCCGCGCGGCCAGCGCCATCATCCCGAAGATCACCAGACCGAGGACACCGGAGACAATCAGGGTATCGAGATGCAGCGTCCAGAAACCGTGACCGACGTGCAGGTTGGTCAGGTGATGGACAATGTACTCTGTGGAGGTCGGCGTTGCTTGCTCGGTGCTCATGTCGGTTCAGATTCTCGAAAACATCACCAGCGCCGCCCAGTACACCAATAGTGTCGCGATGTAGTCGGCAAACAACGGCAAAACGGAAATTTCCTTCACCCACGCGAACGTCGCGCCGAACAGGAGCACGGTCAACATCAGCTTGCCGAATTCGCCGACATAGTGCGCTCGCAGCAAACGATCCGCTGCACTATGCCGGGACCGGATGACTGGCAATGCGTAAAACGCACCCGGGATGAAAGCGATCGCGCCGCCGATCAAAGCGGATTTTGCGGATACGACGTTCCCGAACAACAGGAACAGCGCGGCGACGCCCAAAGTCACTGCGACCTGCATGGCGATGATGCTGACCATCGCCCGGATCATCGTCCCTCCTGCCACCGGCCTGAGGCTGGGATTTTTGAAACCGATGCGGCCGCAACAATCCGCAAAAAGGCCAAAATTTTAGTGGGGTTGAGGAAGCACTGTCAACGACGATCTGGCTTTGCTGCGGTGCGCTGGCCGTTCAGCGGCGCAGTTTGCGGAGGAATTCATCGAGTTGATCGAGACTGGAGTAGCCGATGACCAGTTTGCCGCGCCCGTGCTTGCCCGGGGTGATGGTCACCGGCGCGCCGAGCGTCTCCGCAAGGTTTTCCTCCAGGGCCTGAAGGTCGCGATCCTTCCTGTGTTTGCGCGGCGTCTTGCGGACGGTCGCCTCGGCACGGCCAGCCAATTGTTCGGTTTCACGCACCGACAGCGCGCGGCTGACAACTTGGTGTGCCAACTCAACCTGGCGCGGCCCACTAAGCGCCAGCAGAGCCCGGGCATGGCCCATGTCGAGCTTTCCCTGCATCAGCAGTTCCTGCACGGGCTTGGCAAGATTCAGCAGCCGCAATAAATTGGTAACCGCGCTGCGCGAGCGCCCGACTGCCTGCGCCGCGGTGTCGTGGGTCATGCGGAATTCGTCTATCAACCTGTGAATGCCGCCCGCTTCTTCCAGCGGATTGAGGTCCTCGCGCTGGATGTTCTCGATCAACGCCAGCGCCAGCGCGGCCTGGTCAGGTACCGAACGCACTACAACCGGCACTTGCGCCAGTCCGGCAAGCTGGGCCGCACGCCAGCGGCGCTCACCGGCGATGATCTCGTACTTGCCGCCGTCCACCGGGCGCACCAGAATCGGCTGGATCACGCCCTGGGCCCTGATCGAGTCGGCAAGTTCCGCAATCGACTGCGGGTCCATGCGCGTGCGCGGCTGGAAGCGGCCGGGCTTGAGCATGCCCACCGCGAGTTCGGCCTGCGCATCCTCGACCCGACCATCGTTGCCGGCGAGCAGTGCGTCGAGTCCCCGGCCAAGTCCTTTGAGTTTCGCCATCTTCGGTTTTCCTAAGTGTTCTTGCCGAGCATCTCGCCTGCCAGTGCGAGGTAGGCCATCGCGCCTTTCGATTGCCGGTCGAAGCTGAGCGCCGGGATGCCGTGGCTGGGCGCCTCCGCAAGCCGTACATTGCGCGGGATCACGGTACGGTAGACCTTGTCGCCGAAGTGTTGCTGGAGTTGATCCGAAACCTGTTGCGAAAGCATGTTGCGCGGGTCGTACATGGTGCGCAGCAAACCCTCGATTTCGAGCGTGGGATTCAGATTCATGCGCACTTTCTTGATGGTCTGTACCAGGTCAGACAGGCCTTCGAGCGCGTAGTACTCGCACTGCATCGGAATCATCACCGCGTTGGCCGCGCACAGCCCGTTCACCGTCAGAAGATTGAGCGCCGGCGGGCAGTCGATCAGTACGTAGTCGTACTGCGCCTTGATTTCTTCGAGTGCCTTCTTCAGCCGCGTTTCACGTTCGGCCAGTTCCACCATTTCCACTTCCGCACCAGCGAGTTCGCGGTTGGCAGGGATCAGGTCGTAGCCGCCGCTCTGGCTGCGCACCCGGACCGACGACATCGGCGCGCTACCCAGCAACACTTGGTAGACCGTCGCCCTGAGGCTGCGCTTGTCGATGCCGCTTCCCATGGTGGCGTTGCCCTGCGGATCGATGTCCACCAGCAGCACGCGCCGCCCGGCCATCACCAGGCTCGCGGCGAGATTTATGCTGGTGGTGGTCTTGCCGACCCCGCCTTTCTGGTTGCTGATCGCAAGTATGCGCAGCATGCTGTTCAGCTGGCGTCCGCTGCTGCGCCCGGGCGCAGCATGACCAGATGGCGCTTCGCGTTGAGCCGGGGCACTTGCAACGGGATGATTGCTTTCGCCTTCCAGGAGTCCGGAAGCTGCGCGATCTCTGCTTCCGGGTGCGCGCCTTTCATCGCAAGCAGCACGCCGCCGGGCGTGCGCAGGTGGCCTGCAAGCCTGATGAAGTCGGCGATGCTGGAGAAGGCGCGCGAGATCACGACGTCAAATGTCGTGCCGGGTCGGTACGATTCGGCTCTTTCGATTACGACCTTGACGTTGGTGAGCGCCAGCTCGGTGGATGACTGAGTCAAAAACGCGCCTTTCTTCTGGTTCGAATCGAGCAACGTCACCTGTCTGTCCGGACATGCGAACGCAATCGGGATCCCCGGTAACCCTGCGCCGCTGCCCACATCCACAACTCGCCCTGCCGGTAAGTGCGGCACAACTGCGAGGCTATCGAGCAGGTGATGGCTGACCCATTTCGTTTCCTCACGGATTGCCGTGAGGTTGTAAACGCGATTCCACTTCGCCAGCAGTACCAGGTAGTCGAGCAGCCGCTCGGTCGCCAACTGTGGCAACGCCAATCCCAGGTCTGCAATACCCTGGCGCAATAGCTCTGCCGCCTGGCTCAACCGCGGTTTCCCGCAGCGTGTACGTGGCTGCGGTGGCCAGCGCCAGGCTCGGCTGTCGTCTTGAGGCCGCGCTTCAAGTGCACCAGCAGCAGCGAGATCGCCGCCGGAGTGATGCCGGATATGCGCGCGGCCTGGCCCAGGGTCTCGGGCTTGTGCTTGTTGAGTTTCTGTTGCACCTCGATCGACAGTCCCCGCACGCTGCGATAATCGAGAT
>DASQOP010000346.1:0-3336 GCA_035644415.1 Burkholderiales bacterium | reverse complement strand
GGCAGCTGGCTCTCGGACTGGCCCCATCCCCGGTGCCGGCGTTCGACAATTTTTTCCCGGGGCGGAATGTCGAGGCCGTTTCCGCATTGCAGTCGCTTGCCACGGGCCGCTCCGCCGAGCATTTCGTTTACCTCTGGGGAGCGCGCGGTTGCGGCCGGTCGCATTTATTGCAGGCTGCCGTGGCGGCGGCATCCTCGCGGGGAATCATTGCCCGATACGTCGTGGCGGGCAAGCCGTTGCCGGTAGAGGACTCCGGTGTGCGCATGCTGGCAGTGGACGACGTCGAGAAACTGAATGCGCAGTCCCAGCTCGAGTTTTTCCATCTGTATAATGCCTTGCGTGATTGCCAGGGCGCCGTGCTCGCTGCCGGCAACGTGGCGCCGGCACGGCTGCAACTCAGGGCGGACCTGCTGACCCGGCTCGGATGGGGGCTGGTGTTCCAGGTGCATGCGCTTTCCGACGACGACAAGCGCGTCGCGCTCAAACGCCACGCGGCCGCCCGCGCCTTCGATCTTCGCGACGAAATCGTCGAGTACCTGCTGCGCCATCTCAAGCGCGATTTGCCCTCCCTGATGACGGTGCTGGAGGCGCTGGACCGCTACTCGCTGGAAACCAAGCGACCGATCACCTTGCCGTTGCTGCGCGAACTACTGCAGTCGGAGGGTGACGGAAATGAAAATCCGCCGCCAGGAACCTGACCGGCGAACGGGTCCGGAACTTCGGCCTGCTCGGGCTTTTGAGCTATACTTCCTGCGCTTCTTCACGACCCCTCCGACCTCTTCCGCAATTCCCCAATGCGGCTCGCACTGTTTGATCTTGAAAACACGCTGCAAAGCAGCTTGTTTGGGTGGAGGCTAATGTTCGCAAAGCTAACGTTATGCCGGAGCCACAATACGCCCCCGCGCGAAGACCATGCGACTCGCATTGTTTGATCTCGACAACACACTCCTCGCCGGCGACAGCGACTTCGAGTGGGCGCGGTTTCTCATCGAGAAAGGCGCGCTCGACGGCGAGGTGCACGAGGCGCGCAACCGCAACTTCTACGAGGCTTACAAAGCCGGCACGCTCGACATCCACGAGTTTCTGGATTTCCAGCTCAAGCCGCTCTCGCGCCACCCGAGAAAGCAGCTCGACGAATGGCACGTCGAGTTCATGCAGGAGAAGATCGTCCCGATCATCACTCAGAAAGCGCGCGATCTGGTGGAAAGCCACAGCGAGGATGCGCGCGCCATCATCACCGCGACCAACAGTTTCGTTACCTGGCCGATTGCGCGCGAGTTCGGTATCGAAAACCTGATCGCCACCGAAGCGGAGGAAGTGGACGGCGAGTTTACCGGCAGGGTGATAGGAATGCCGTCCTTCCGCGAGGGCAAGGTAACCAGGCTCATGAGCTGGATGACCGAGCACGGCATCTCCTGGGATGCGCTGGAGGAGACCTGGTTTTACAGCGACTCGCTCAACGATCTGCCGCTTCTTTCGATCGTCAGCCACCCGGTCGCGGTGGATCCCGACGAAACCCTCAAGGAACACGCGCTCAAGCACGACTGGCGCGTCATCAGCCTGCGTTAACCGCCGGGCGGGGGCGGCGCCGTTGATGCTCTGGTGTCCTGTTCCGCCCTCAAACGCGCACGGCCAGGACTCTTAACACAGCATGGCGCAGATTCTCGTCGGCTTTTCAGCCGCGAATTAGCGGAACAGGACACTAGGATGCCGCGCGCACTCGGTCTCGTCTTCCTGCTGTTTATCGCCGGCGCCAGCGTGCTCGTAAGCCTGGCGGCGGGCAGCGTCCCCATCCCCGTCGAGGATACGTTTGCGGCGCTGTCCGGTTCGCTCTCCGGACCCACGGCCGACATCGTATGGAAGCTGCGGCTGCCACGAATCCTGGCGGCATTCTCCTGCGGTGGTCTGCTGGCGATGGCGGGGGTGCTGCTGCAGGTGTTGCTGCGCAACCCTCTTGCCGATCCTTATATCTTCGGCGTGTCCGGGGGCGCCGCGCTCGGCGTGCTGCTGGCGATGCTGCTGGGGACCGGAACGATGATTCAGACCGGATCGGGGCTGGCCGGCGCGATCGCCGCGTCGGCCCTGGTATTCGGTTTGAGTTTCCGTACCGGAAACTGGAATCCCTATCGCCTGCTACTTACCGGAGTGGTCGTCGCGGCAGGACTGAACGCGGCCCTCAGCCTGATTCTGGTGCTGGCGCCGCAAACGGCGATCAAAGGAATGCTGTTCTGGCTGATGGGTGATCTGGGGTATGCGGAGCATCCGCTGCCTGCGCTTCTGGTGCTCATGACACTGCTCATTGTCGCCACGCCGCTGGCGCAGGCGATGAACGTGCTTGCGCTTGGCAGGATCAAGGCGCGGTCGCTGGGTGTGGCGGTAACCGGGACCGAAATTCTTCTGTATGGTCTTGCTGCGCTGGCGACGGTTACCGCGGTGCTGTTCGGCGGCACCATCGGGTTCGTCGGACTGATCGTGCCGCATCTCATGCGCATGCTGGGAATGGCCGACCACCGCTGGCTGTTGCCGTCTGCAGTCCTGGCCGGCGGCAGCTTTCTCATGATTGCGGACACGATCGCGCGCAGCGCCTGGGCGCCTTTGCAGTTTCCGGTCGGTGTTCTGACCGCACTGCTCGGCGTTCCGGTGTTGCTGTTGCTTCTTGCGGGCCGGGGCAATGCTGCGCGCTGAACACCTGTCGCTGGGGTACCCGGGACGCACGCTGCTCGAAGGCCTGACGCTGGAGTTCCGCGCGGGACAGGTGTGGGCGGTGCTCGGCCGCAATGGCAGCGGCAAGTCCACGCTGTTGCACGCGCTGGCTGCGTTGAGGCTCCCGCAGGCCGGCGTAGCGCTGCTCGACGGCGCGCCGCTCGACTCGATGCCGCGTCGCCGGCTGGCGCGCAGCGTCGGCGTGCTGCTGCAGGAAGAGACGCACGAATTCTGGGGCAGCGTGCGCGACTTCGTGCTGCTAGGCCGCTATCCGCATGCACTCAGCCCGTTCGGCTGGCACATGGACGACGAGGCGGTGGCCCGTGCCGAGATCGAGTCCCTGCATCTGGCCGGCCTGACCGACCGGGCATTCGCAACGCTTTCCGGCGGCGAGCGCCAGCGCGCGCGAGCGGCGGCATTGTTTGCCCAGCGGCCGCTCGTATACCTGCTGGACGAACCGCTTCAACATCTCGATTTGCCACATCAGGTGGCGGTGCTCGAGCGCCTGGCGCGTGAGGCCCGCGAGCACGGCGCGCTGGTGATAATGGTGGTCCACGACCTGCTGTTTGCAAGCCGCTATTGCGACCGGTTCCTGCTGCTGTACGGCGACGGGCGATTCGCGCACGGCGGCGC
>DASQOP010000345.1:0-4078 GCA_035644415.1 Burkholderiales bacterium | reverse complement strand
GGGGCTGCCTGGGGAAACCTATTTTTATGTGGTGGACGGCGGCGGCTTCCGCGCCGGCATGCGGGTCGCGGCGCGGATCGGCTTGGGCGGGGTGCCCGTCGCCGGGGTGATCGTACCGTCACAGGCAGTGGTCTGGCACGCCGGCAAGGCCTGGGTTTACCTGAAGAAGAGCGAACAGACTTTCGCGCGCCATGAAGTCTCCACTGTGGAAGAACTCGACGGCGGCTGGTTCAACGCCGGCGGCCTCCAGCCCGGCGACGAGGTCGTGGTCAGCGGCGCCCAGTTGCTGCTGTCCGAGGAACTCAAGTACCAGATCCGCAACGAGAACGAAGACTAAGACTAAGACCTTCACCACAGAGACACAGAGGCACAGAGAAAAACCGGAATGACAACAAGCCCATTCGATATGTCAGGACCCGCAGCTCATCAGGGACATCGTTCCCTCGACGTGCCTTGATTTGCTCCTTCTTGAAATTCGTTTTGAATGGGTTGTAGTTCTCTGTGCCTCTGTGGTTAGGACACCCTTAAATTGATCTCCTTCATCGTCCGCCAGTCCATCCGTTATCCAGGCGTGATCGTCGCGCTGGCGCTGACCATCGTCGCCTACGGTTTGTTCACGCTGTCGCGCGCGCACCTCGACGTGTTCCCCGAGTTTTCGCCGGCGCAAGTGGTCATCCAGACCGAAGCTCCGGGCCTGTCGGCCGAACTGGTCGAGACCCAGGTCTCGCAGTCGATCGAGAACGCGTTGTCCGGCGCGTCGGGGCTGGAAAGCCTGCGCTCGCAGTCGATCCCCGGATTGTCCGTGGTGCACGTGTTCTTCCGGGACGGTTCGGATGTCTACCTCAACCGGCAGGTGGTCGGCGAGCGCCTGGCCTCGCTCGCGGCCCAGCTGCCGAAAGGCGTGGTGCCGACGATGACGCCGCTCACCTCTTCCGCAAGCACGGTGCTCGGCATCGGCGTGACCTCGGAGCGGCGCAGCCTGATGGACCTGCGCACACTGGTGGACTGGAGCATCCGGCCGCATCTGCTGGCGGTGCGCGGTGTCGCGGAAGTCAACGTGTTCGGCGGCGACGTGCTGCAATGGCAGATCCGGATCGATCCGGGCCGGTTGCAGCGCTATGGCCTGGGGCTGCAAGACGCGGTCGCGGCGGCGCGCACGGCCGCGGGCGTTGCCGGCACGGGTTTCATCAAGACGCCGAACCAGCACATCATGTTGCAGACCGATGCGCAGCCCGATGCGTTGTCGGATGTCGCGCGCACGATCCTGGCTTATCGCGACGGGCGCGCGATCCGAATCGGCGACGTGGCGCAGGTTGCCGAGGGTGCGGCGCCCTCGATCGGCGCCGCCGCGATCGACGGCACGCCCGGCGTATTCCTGATGATCCAGGGCCAGCTCGGCGCCAACACCCATGCGGTCACCCAGGATCTGGAAGCGGCGCTGGCGGAACTGAAACCATTGCTGGACGCCGAGCGGGTGCGCCTGCATCCGAACCTGTTCCGGCCCGCCAACTTCATCGAAACCGCGGTGCGCAACGTCCAGCGCGACATCCTGATCGGTTCGACTCTGGTGATCGTGGTGTTGTTCCTGTTCCTGTTCAACAGCCGTACCGCTTTCATCTGCGCCACTGCGATCCCGGTATCGTTGCTCACCGCGGTGCTGGTGCTCGACTATTTCGGCATCGGCCTGAACATCATGGTGATGGGCGGCCTGGCCATTGCCGTGGGCGAAGTGGTCGATGACGCCATCATCGACACCGAGAACATTTTCCGCCGCCTGCGCCTGAACCGCACGGCCTCGAAGCCGCGGCCGGTATGGGAAGTGGTGCTGGGCGCCTCTGTGGAAGTGCGCAGTTCCGTGGTTTACGCCACGTTCATCGTCGCGCTGGTATTCGTGCCCCTGCTCACGCTGGGCGGGGTCGCCGGAAAGCTTTTCGCCCCGCTCGGGCTGGCCTATATCCTCTCGATCCTCGCCTCGCTGGTGGTGGCGGTGACGCTCACCCCCGCGCTGTGCTATCTGCTGCTGGCGCGCGTGGATCTCAAATCCGACGACCCGCCATTCGTCAAATGGCTCAAGCCGCGCTATCTCGGCGTCTTGCGGCGTATCGAGCGCTATCCCGGCCGGGTGATCGGCGTTACCGGCGTGGTGATCGCGATAGGCATCGGCATGCTGCCGCTGTTCTCGGGAGAATTCATCCCGGCGCTGCGCGAAGGCCACTACATCATGCACATGTCCGCGGTGCCGGGCACTTCGGAAGCGGAGTCGCTGCGTATCGGCCAGAAGGTGTCGCAGGCGATCGGCTCAATCGAGGGCGTACGGTCGGTCGCGCAGTGGGTCGGCCGCTCGAAGAACGGCGCCGACACCTTCGGCACCCACTACAGCGAGTTTGAAATCGAAATCGGCGCGCTGGCGGGCGAGGACCAGGCGCGCATCCTGCGCGAAATCCGCGCGACGCTTTCCGGCGAACGCAGCGGAGCCTTCCCGGGTGTGACCTTCGCGGTAAATACTTTTCTCACCGAGCGCATCGAGGAGACCATCACCGGCTATGCCGCACCCTTCGTGGTGAATCTTTACGGTT
The DNA here is from genome assembly GCA_035644415.1 of Burkholderiales bacterium. Lineage (GTDB taxonomy): Bacteria > Pseudomonadota > Gammaproteobacteria > Burkholderiales > JACQAP01 > JACQAP01. The sequence goes on along the minus strand of DASQOP010000345.1, from coordinate 1,502 downwards.
CCTCGCTGGATTCCCTCGACCGGGACGCGCTGGCGATCGCTACTACGCTGGCGTCGGTGCCGGGTGCGCACGATGTGCAGATCCATGCGCCGCCCGGCACGCCGCAGTTGTCGGTGCGCCTGCATCACGAGCGCGTTGCCGCAATGGGTTTGCAGCCGCTGACGGTGCTGGAAGCGGTGCAGGCGGCGTACGAAGGCGCGAGAGTCGCGCAGATCTACCGCGGCAGCCGGGTGGTGGACCTGGTCGTGCTGCTGGATCCGCAGCATCGCAACCGCATCAACGAAGTCGGTGCGCTGCCCTTGCGCAACCTGGACGGGCGCCTGATCAGGCTTGCGGACGTGGCCACCATCGAAATGACCGGCGGGCGCTACAAGGTGCTGCACTCCGCGGGGCGCCGAATCCAGACCGTGACCGCCAATGTGGTGGCCCGCGACATTGCGAAGTTCGAGCGCGATGCACGCACCCGCATCGAATCGCGAGTGAAACTGTCGGAGGGCAATTATGCGGCGTATGCCGGCACCGCCCGGGCACAGGCGCGGGCCCGGTCCGACCTGATCGTGCATTCTGCGCTCGCCGGCGTGGGTATTTTTCTGCTGCTTTACATCGCTTTCAACAATCTACACAACCTGCTGCTCACTTTCGTGAATCTGCCTTTTGCGCTGATCGGAGGGGTGATAGCCGTGTTTGCCGGTGGCGGCTGGATGTCGTTGGGTTCGCTGGTGGGATTCGTTACGCTGTTCGGCATCACGCTGCGCAACTCGATCATGCTGGTATCGCACTATCAACACCTGGTCGAGGTCGAGCGGCTGCCGTGGAACCTGGAAACCGCCATGCGCGGCGCCGGCGAACGCCTGCCGTCGATCCTGATGACTGCGCTGGTCACCGCACTGGCGCTGATGCCGCTGGCTCTGGGCAGTGGGGAGCCGGGACGGGAAATCGAGGGTCCGATGGCGACCATCATTGTCGGCGGGCTCGCCACTTCGACCCTCCTGAATCTGCTGATCCTGCCCACCATCCTGCTGCAATTCGGCAGGTTCGCACCGCGCGATGGTTCGAGTGAGCGCTAAACGGCGCGACCGGCTTTCGGCAGGTTAACCAAGCAGATAGACTGGCGTGCAAGGAGCGCCTATTGATGGCCACAGTGGCTTTGACCAAAGACAACTTCGAGCAGGTGGTGACCGGCAACTACACCGTGATCGTGGATTTCTGGGCGCCGTGGTGCGGCCCGTGCCGCGCCTTCACCCCGACCTTCGAGGCCGGCACGCCCTCATGACGTTCATGGTGCCGACCGTCCTCGACGAAACCGGTTTCGATCGTTTCGTGACCGACAATGATACGGCGGTGATCGGCTTTTTCGGGGAGGATAGCGACGCAGCAACATTTGCCGCGCTTGCGAATGATGTCCTCGGGAAGCATCCCGCCGTTGCTTTCGCGCAGGTCTATCGCAACAGCCGCGGGCTGTTCGACATGTTCGGACTGCACGGGACCGCCACGGCAATCTT
>DASQOP010000344.1:0-6117 GCA_035644415.1 Burkholderiales bacterium | reverse complement strand
GATCATCCTGTGGGCCGAACGGCGCAAACATGTCATCAGGATCCAGAATGTCGAGGACATGCGCTGGACCGACGCGCTCAAGGTCGGCATTGCACAGACTTTTGCGCTGATACCGGGAACGTCCCGCGCCGGCTCGACCATTATCGGCGGACTGTTTTTCGGACTGTCGCGCAAGGCCGCGACCGAGTTCTCCTTTTTTCTCGCCATCCCGGTCCTGTTCGCCGCGTCGGCCTATGAACTGGTCAGGAACCGGCAACTTTTCTTCGCAGAGGATCTCGGGATTTTCGGCATCGGATTGGCGGCGGCATTTGTTTCGGCATTCCTGTGCGTACGCTGGCTGTTGCGCTACATCAGCCGGCACGATTTCACCGTGTTCGCGTGGTACCGGATCGGCTTCGGCATTCTGGTGCTCCTGACCGCGTATACCGGCGCGGTGAGCTGGAGCGTTAACTGACAGTGATTCAGTGATTAGGTGATTAAGCGATTAAGTGATTCGGTAACCCGATCACCCAATTACTCAATCACTCAATCACTCAATCACCGCTTCTCAGCTTTGCACCCAGGGCAGTCCCGCCACGCGCCAGCCGCCGACGGAGTTGCGGTGACCGCTGGCGTCCTTATCGCCCTCGAACCCCTGCAATACGTTGTAGCTGCGCGAATATCCTGCCTGGGATGCGACTGCCGCAGCGGCATGCGATCGCGCGCCGCTGCGGCACAGGAACATCACGACCGCCTGCGTATCCGTCTGTGACTGGAGCTCGTTGAGGAAATTCGGATTTGGTTTGGATCCGGGATAGGTTTGCCATTCGATCTGGACGCTGCCCGGAATCCGGCCGACATAGTCCCACTCGGCCCGGGTACGCACGTCTACCAGTTTCGCTCCCGGCGCTTTCTGCATCAGTTCGTAGGCCTCCTGCGGAAGCAATGCACCCCCATAAGGCAGATTCATCTCCCTGCCGCGCTCGCCAGCTTTGTTCAAAATATCTGAAATAGTGGTCACAATTGTTTCTCCAATCGATACTTAACCCAGCTCCATAGCCTTTTCGCGGGCCTCCTGAAGCCTCTGCGCACTAGGCTAACAGAAAGTCCGGGGTCGCCAAAAAAGCTCTTGCCAAGTGCAGTGTTGTGCACTATTTTCGAGCGCGAATCCCCTTCCCGCTCTCCATTGGTGCGGAGGTCTGCGGGAGAATTCGGTTAACAAGTTGTGAATTAATGATTTTTCGGGAGATTTTGGTCGGCACGGTTCCTGCTGAACGTGTGACTCGCTCGATTTCCCGTGCAAACCACCCCAAACCAGGAGAAGAAAATGGCGGCAGCCGATGTTTTCAAATTGCTCAAAGACAACGACGTGAAGTTCGTGGACCTGCGGTTTACCGATACCCGCGGCAAGGAACAACACGTTACCGTCCCTGTCCGCGCCTTTGGCCCGGAAAAGTTCGAGGACGGCCATGCGTTTGACGGCTCCTCGATTGCCGGGTGGAAGGGCATCCAGGCCTCGGACATGCTGCTCATGCCGGACCCCGACTCCGCGCGCCTTGACCCGTTTTCCGACGAACCCACGCTGAACATTACCTGCGACGTTATCGAACCCGCCGACGGCAAGGGCTATGACCGCGACCCTCGTACCATCGCCAAACGCGCCGAGGCCTATCTGAAATCCACCGGGATCGGCGACACGGCTTATTTCGGACCCGAGCCCGAGTTCTTCATATTCGACGGCGTGACCTGGAGCATCGACATGTCCGGCTGCTTCGTCAAGATCTCCTCCGAGGAAGCGCCCTGGTCCACCGGCAAGGAGTTCGAAGGCGGCAACATGGCTCACCGCCCCCCGGTCAAGGGCGGCTATTTCCCTGTGCCGCCGGTTGACTCGCTGCAGGACATCCGCAACGCGATGTGTCTGGCGCTCGAGCAGCAGGGAGTGGAAGTGGAGGTGCATCACCACGAGGTGGCGGCCGCCGGCCAGAACGAGATCGGCACCAAGTTCAACAGCCTGGTGAAGCGCGCGGACTGGATGCAGATTCTGAAATATACCGTCTGGAACGTCGCCCATTCCTACGGCAAGACCGCCACCTTCATGCCCAAGCCGATCGTTGGCGACAACGGCTCCGGCATGCACGTGCACCAGTCGGTGTGGAAAGGCGGACAGAACCTCTTTGCCGGCAACGGCTACGCCGGCTTGTCCGAATTGGCGCTTTATTACATCGGCGGCATCATCAAGCACGCCAAGGCGCTCAACGCCATCACCAACCCCGGAACCAACTCCTACAAGCGCCTGGTTCCCGGATTCGAGGCGCCCATCAATCTCGCCTACTCCGCGAAGAATCGCTCGGCGGCCTGCCGCATTCCTTACGTCGCCAGCCCGAAGGCGCGGCGCGTGGAGGTACGCTTCCCGGACCCGACCGCGAACCCTTACCTCGCTTTCGCGGCCATGCTGATGGCCGGCCTGGACGGCGTCCAGAAAAAGATCCATCCCGGCGACCCGATCGACAAGAACCTGTACGACCTGCCGCCGGAAGAAGTCAAGAAGGTGCCGCACCCGTGCGCGTCGCTCGACGAGGCGCTGGAGAACCTCGACAAGAATCGCGAGTTTCTCACCAAGGGCGGTGTGTTTTCCAACGACATGATCGACGCTTACATCGACCTCAAGATGGAGGAAGTCACGCGCTTCCGCATGACCACCCATCCGGTCGAATTCGACATGTACTACAGCGCGTAACCGCCATCGCGACGGGAGAAAGGGCGGGTGTTCCCGCCCTTTTTCGTTTGTGCCAGATCAACTCTCTGATGGGACTCGCGGATTGATAATAGAAAATGCCTGTCTTAGACTCCGGCGGGGAGCGCATCGCGTGACAGGCGCGCCTCATTTTTTCGGTGATCTCACGGGTGAATTTCATGCGGCTTTGTCATTGGGCACTGTTGCTGGCAATCGCGTCGATCGCGCTACCTGCTCGGGCAGAGACCTGCAAGTACGTGGATGGCGAGGGTCGCGTGATCTATTCGAACACGCCGAACAATCCTCCCAAGGGCGCGAAATTGGTGAAATGCTTCAGCGACCCTGCGCCAACGCCGGCGCCGCAGGAATCCAAACCGGAGTCCGGCGCCCGCGAAGGGTTCCCCAAGGTGGATGGCCAGACCCAGAAGAAGCGCGACGACGCGCGCCGGGGCATTCTCGAAAAGGAGCTCGCCGACGAGCAGCAGCAACTCGAGGCCGCCAGGCAGAAACTCGCCGAAGAGGAAGCGATACGGACAGGGAACGAGCGCAACTATCAGCGTTATCTCGACCGCGTCCAGCCTTTTCGCGACGCCGTTGCGAACCACGAACGCAATATCGAAGCGATCAAGCGCGAGATCTCGAACCTGAAATAAGCGGCGCGCCGTCGAGCCACATCAGCCTTTGCCGACCGCGTGTCGCGATCCGCCTTTCGGCGCAATCCCCGTGGCGCGCTTCTTGCTCGATCACACCCGTTCGGTGTGTGGCGCTGCGATGATGCAACTGAGTCTCCACGGAATCGACGCGCTGGCGACCGCGGTTGTTCTGCTGGACGACGCACAGGTCGTGCGTTACATCAACCCGGCGGCAGAGAACCTGCTTGCGATCAGCGCCAAGAATATCGTCGGCACCCCGCTCGAGAAGGTGTTTGCCGAACCCGGTCTTCTGGTTGCCGCGGTGAACTACGCCGCCGAGAACAACTGCAGCCACACGCAGCATGAATTGCCGCTGTCCACGGCAGGGCGCGCCCGGCTCGAAGTGTCTTGCACAGTGACGCCGGTGGGGATTGCCCGGGTCGAGGGGTTCCTGATCGAGTTGAGCCCGCTGCACCAGCAACTGCGCATCGCGCGCGAGGAGCGCCTGATGGACCAGAGTACGCAGACCCGCGAGCTTATCCGCAATCTTGCGCACGAGATCAAGAACCCTCTGGGGGCGCTGCGCGGCGCGGCACAACTTCTCGACCGGGAACTGGAACGGCCCGCCCTGCATGAGTACACGCAGGTGATCATGAAGGAGGCGGACCGGCTGCAGTCGCTGATGGACAGGCTGCTAACGCCGCACCGGCTGCCACAGGTCACGCAGTTCAACGTGCACGAGGCGCTGGAGCGCGTGCGCAGTCTGCTGCTGGCGGAGTTTCCCGACGGAATCGGGATCCGGCGCGACTACGATGTAAGCCTGCCGCCATTGACTGCGGATCGCGAGCAGATCATCCAGTCGCTGCTCAACGTGGCCCGCAATGCCGCACAGGCCATGCGCGGGAAAGGCACGATCATCCTTCGCTCGCGCGTGGCACGCCGGGCGACACTGGCAAAGAGGATGTATCGCCTGGCGCTGCTGGTGCAGATCGTGGACGACGGGCCGGGTGTGCCGGAGGAACTGAAGGACAGGATCTTCTTTCCACTGGTGAGCGGGCGCGAGGGCGGCCATGGTGTCGGACTGACCATCGCCCAGACCTTCGTGACCCAGCACCACGGCACCATCGAACTGGAAAGCGAACCAGGCAGGACCTGCTTCAGCATCCTGCTGCCAATTGAATAAACGGGGAATGGGGAATGGGCGATTCAGTGATTAAGCGATTGAGGGATTAAGGGACTCAGTGACTCAATCACTCATCGCTCAATTGCCCAATCAGGGATTCAGTGATTAAGGGATTAGGTGATTCGGTACACAATCACTTAATTACCCAATCACTCAATCACCCAATCACTCAATCACTCAATCGCTCATTTAGAACCATGAAACCTGTCTGGATCATCGACGACGACCGCTCGATTCGCTGGGTGTTCGAGAAGGCGCTCGCGCGGGAGAACATTGCCTTCAAGGTTTTCGCCTCGGCGCAGGAAGCCCTGCAGGCGCTGTCGGCATCGACGCCCCAAGTGGTGGTCAGCGACATTCGCATGCCGGGCGGCTCCGGCCTCGAATTGCTGCAGCAACTCAAGGAGAAGCACCCCAACCTGCCGGTCATCATCATGACCGCGTATTCGGATCTCGAGAGCGCGGTGGCCGCATTCCAGGGTGGCGCATTCGAATACCTGCCCAAACCCTTCGACGTAGACCAGGCCGTGGATCTGATCCGCCGAGCGATGGAAGAGAGCCTGCGTCAGGGAGACGTCGCCGAAGTGGCGGAGGAATCACCCGAGATCCTTGGCCAGGCGCAGTCCATGCAGGAAGTGTTCCGCGCCATCGGGCGGCTCACCCAATCGCACGCCATCGTCCTCATCAATGGCGAATCCGGCACCGGCAAGGAACTGGTGGCACGCGCGCTGCATCGCCACAGCCCACGCGCGCCCAAACCATTCATCGCCATCAACACCGCGGCAATTCCCAAGGATCTGCTCGAATCGGAGTTGTTCGGGCACGAACGGGGCGCCTTCACGGGCGCGCAGGCCATGCGGCGCGGTCGTTTTGAACAGGCCGAAGGCGGCACTTTGTTTCTGGACGAGATCGGCGACATGCCGCCCGACCTGCAGACCCGCCTGCTGCGGGTGCTGTCGGACGGTCAGTTCTACCGCGTCGGCGGGCATCAGCCGATCAAGGCCAACGTGCGCATCATCGCGGCAACGCACCAGGACCTCGAATCCCGGGTCAAGCAGGGCCTGTTCCGGGAGGATTTATTCCATCGATTGAATGTGATCCGGTTGCGCCTGCCGGCGCTGCGCGAGCGCCGCGAGGACATTCCGTTGCTAGCCAGATACTTTATGCAGAAAAGCGCGCGTGAATTGAGCGTGGAAACCAAGAAACTGTCCGAGACGGCGATGAAATATCTGTCCTCGCTGGACTTCCCCGGCAACGTGCGCCAGCTGGAGAACCTTTGCCATTGGCTGACAGTGATGGCGCCGGGAATGAACGTCGACGTCAAGGACCTGCCTCCGGAGTTGCGCGAGGAAGCCCTTGTTCCCTCGGCGGAGAACTGGGTGACGGCGCTGGAGCGGGAAGCGGAAGCGCTGCTGAAACGCGGCGACAGCGCGATCCTCGACGACCTTTCCCGCCGGTTCGAGCGCGCGCTCATAACCAGGGCGCTTGCCCACACCGGCGGCCGCAGGATCGAAGCCTCGGTGCTGCTGGGGATGGGCCGCAACACGCTGACCCGCAAGATCCAGGAACTGGGCCTGGAAAAGGACGACGGG
>DASQOP010000343.1:0-4759 GCA_035644415.1 Burkholderiales bacterium | reverse complement strand
CCTGGCGTCATCGAGGTGCTGGTCGGAGTAATTCAGCGGGCTGCGATAGTGCGCACGCACGATGAAGAAGCGCACCACTTCTGCGTCGTACTTCGTAAGGATTTCGCGCACGGTGAAAAAATTACCGAGCGACTTCGACATCTTCTCGTTGTCCACGCGCACGAAGCCGTTGTGCATCCAGTAGTTCACGAAGGCGTGGCCGTGCGCGCCTTCCGACTGGGCGATCTCGTTCTCGTGGTGCGGAAACTGCAGGTCCTGGCCGCCGCCGTGGATATCGAAGTGGCTGCCGAGGTAGCGTTCGCTCATCGCCGAGCACTCGATGTGCCATCCGGGCCGCCCTTTGCCCCAGGGCGAATCCCAGGCCGGCTCGCCCGGCTTCGCCGATTTCCACAGCACGAAGTCCAGCGGATCGCGCTTGCTGGGATCGACTTGCACGCGCTCGCCGGCGCGCAGTTCGTCCAGCGTCTTGCCGGACAACTTGCCGTAGCCGGGGAACCCGTGCACCGAGTAATAGACGTCGCCGTTCTGCGCCTGGTAGGCCAGGCGCTTGCCGATCAGCGCGGCGATAAGCTGAATCATCTGCGGGACGTTGGCGGTGGCGCGCGGTTCGATATCTGGCTTCTGCACGCCGAGCGCAGCCGCATCCTGGTTCATCGCCTCGATGAAACGCGCGGTCAACTTTTCGATGGGTTCGTTGTTCTCGGCGGCGCGCTTGATGATCTTGTCGTCGATGTCGGTGATGTTGCGCACATAAGTGGTGTCGAAGCCGCCGGCGACCAGCCAGCGCTTGACCACGTCGAACACCACCATCACCCGCGCATGGCCAAGATGGCAGTAGTCGTAGACGGTCATCCCGCACACGTACATTCCCACCTTTCCGGCGAAAATCGGGGTAAAAGTCTCCTTGGCGCGGGTGAGCGAGTTATAAATCTTCAGCATCGGGAATCATTCTGGGTCGGGTGCACGGCGCCGCCAAACGGGGCCGCTGGGCCTGAGCGCCCTCGGATTGTCGAACAGGGCGCTCTGCTGATAGAATCTACTATTATTTACAATAACCTACCGTTTCTTATTGAGGTAAAGTTTAGCACATGAGCCGATTGCAAACCGCAGGGCTGGGCGCCGCACTGCTCGTACTTGCACTGCAGTGCGGATGGGCGGTCGCCGACAACTACGACGATGCCAGCCGTCTGTTCAAGCAAGGCAACCATGCCGCCGCGCTGGAAAAGATCGAGGCTGCGATTGCTGCCAATCCGCGCGACGCGCGCGCACGCTTTCTCAAGGGACTGATCCTCACCGAGCAGAACAAACCTAACGACGCGATCAAGGTGTTCACGGCCCTGACCGACGATTACCCGGAGTTGCCCGAACCCTACAACAATCTCGCCGTCCTGTATGCCTCGCAGGGGCAGTACGATAAGGCGCGCAAGGCGCTCGAGATGGCGATCCGTACCCATCCGAGTTACGCCATCGCGCACGAGAACCTCGGCGACGTGTACGCCAAGATGGCGAGCGAAGCCTATGACAAGGCGTTGCAGCTGGACCGTGGCAACGCCGCGGCGCAAACCAAGTTGGCGATGATCAAGGATCTGTTCTCGAGCAGCGTGGTGCCGGGCAAGGGGACGTCGCAGGCGGGTGTAACCGAAACTACGGTTGCGGCCGCGGCAACACCCGGCGCAAAAGACAAGAAGCTGCCGCCAAACCCGCCTGCACCGGGCGGGGCGGAAACCGAGGCGGTGCTGGCTGCGGTGATGGGCTGGGCCAAGGCCTGGTCGGCAAAGGATGCGGACGCGTACCTCGCCTACTACGCGCCCGGCTTCCAGGTACCCGGGGGCGAGCCGCGCGCGGCCTGGGAAGCCACCCGGCGCGATCGTATCACCAAGCCGAAGTCGATCGAAGTCACGGTGGGCTCGCCGAAGGTTTCCTTCGATGCGAATGGCCGGGCCATCGTGAGTTTTCGCCAAGGATACAAGTCCGACACGCTGAACACCGCCGGCGCCAAGACGCTGACGCTCACCAAGATCAGCGACCGCTGGCTGATCATCCAGGAAAGAATGAACTAGGTGACCAACGCCCTATCACGCCGACATCAGGCAGGTTCGAGGCAGACGCTGGCGCAGGCGCTGCTGGCAATCGCCGCGGCAGGCGCATCGTATGCGTGGGCAATGGGACTGGGCCCGCCGGCGGTGGCACGCCAGCTCGCCGCGCCCGAAGCCATGCTGGTGCGGGCACTGCTGGACATCGGTGAGAGCAGATTCTCTGCCGCGCTCGAACAGATCGATAAGCTGCTCGCGTCGAATCCCAATTTCCGCCTGGCGCAGCTGGTGAAAGGAGACCTGCTGCTCGCGCGTTCCCGCCCGATCAACAGCATCGGCAACGCTTCCGGCGCGCCTTCCGAGCAAGTCGACGGTTTGCGCGAGGAGGCGCGCGCGCGACTGGCGCGCTACCAGATCGAGACTCCGCGCGAGCTCGCTCCGCGATACCTGCTGCAAATGCCGCAGAAACAGAAGTACGCGCTGGTCCTCGACTCGGCCAAATCGACGCTGTTCCTGTTTGAGAATATCGGCGGCGCAGCGCATTACGTGGCCGACTACTACGTGACCATCGGCAAAAACGGATTGGAAAAGCTGCGCCAGGGCGACAAGCGCACGCCGATCGGCGTTTACCACGTGGTCAGCCAGTTGCCCAGGGATAAACTCAGCGATTTCTACGGCAGCGGCGCATTCCCCCTCAACTATCCGAACGAGTGGGACCGCGTGCGCGGCCGTGACGGTTCCGGCATCTGGCTGCACGGAACCCCGCGCGACACCTACAGCCGGCCTCCGCGCGCCAGCGACGGCTGCATTGTGCTCGCCAACGCCGATCTGGAGGCGCTTGCCCGCAAACTGCAGATCGGGTCCACTCCGGTGGTGATCGCCGATGCGCTCGATTGGGCCAGGCCCGGTGAAGTCGAGGCATTGAAAGCCGATCTGTTGATCACCATGGAACGCTGGCGGCGCGACTGGGAAAGCCGCGACACCGAAACCTACCTGGGGCATTACGCCGTGAACTTTTCTTCCAACGACATGACGCTGGTGCAGTGGTCGGCGCAAAAGCGCCAGGTGAACGCTTCCAAGGCCTGGATCAAGGTGCAGTTGTCGGATGTGTCACTGTTGCTCTATCCGGGCAAGGAAGAAATTGCGGTAGCCACCTTCGACCAGGATTACGCCAGCAGCAACCTCTCCAACAGGATGACGAAGCGCCAATACTGGATCAAGGAAGGCGGCAAGTGGCGCATCGTATACGAAGGGGCGGCGTAGAGTCCGCGCTAAGTACTGGGTACTGCGTGCTGAGTGCCGCGTCGAAAATCAAATCGCAAGGACATCATTATGAGGAAATTACTGAGCGCGATCTGCGCTCTTTTGTTGAGCAGCACGGTTGCAGTCGCCGCCAACCCGCAGGTGGAGCTGAAAACCAATCTCGGCACCATCACCGTCGAGCTTTATCCGGACAAGGCACCGCAGACGGTGAAGAATTTCCTCGAGTACGTGCAAAGCGATTTCTACACGGGCACGATATTCCATCGCGTTATTCCCGGATTCATGATCCAGGGCGGCGGCTTCTCGCAGGACTTTACCCAGAGGCCCACTCGCGATCCGGTCCAGAACGAAGCTGCCAACGGGCTGAAAAACGATATCGGAACCATCGCGATGGCACGAACGGCGAATCCGCACTCGGCCACCGCGCAGTTCTTCATCAACGTCGCCGACAACGCGTTCCTGAACCATACTGCTCCGACCGCGCGCGGATACGGCTACACGGTATTCGGCAAAGTGGTGAAGGGGATGGACGTGGTCAACACGATCACCCAGCTTCCGACCGGTCCGGGCGGCCAGTTTGCGCAGGATGTGCCGCGGCAGGAAGTGCTGATCCAAGGCGCCAGGCTGGTGGAGGCGAAATGAGCCGCGTGAAACTGCAAACCTCGCTGGGTGACATCGTCCTCGAGCTCGATGCCGCAAAGGCGCCCGGCAGCGTGGAGAACTTCCTGCAGTACGTCAACGACGGGTTTTACGACAACACCGTCTTTCATCGCGTGATCAACGGCTTCATGGTCCAGGGCGGCGGATTCGAGCCCGGCATGAAGCAGAAGACCACCAGAGCGCCAATAAGGAACGAGGCCGAAAGCGGCCTCAAGAACGACGCCTACACCGTTGCGATGGCGCGCACACCCAATCCGCACTCGGCCACCGCGCAATTCTTCATCAATATCGCCGACAACAATTTTCTCAACTTCCGCGCCGCCACCACGGACGGTTACGGCTACTGCGTGTTCGGGCGCGTGGTCGAGGGCCGCGAGGTCGTCGACAAGATCAAGGCTGTGGCCACCGGCAGCAGCGCGATGCACCAGGACGTCCCGAAAGAAGACGTCGTCATCACGAAGGCCGAAGTCATAGAGCAAGGATGAAGGCAGAAGGATGAAGGATGAAGTAAAACCAACGACTGCGGCACCAAGACATCAAGAGAACCGGATTCAGACAGGCTGCCCTTGGTAGCCTGCCGTTAACTTTGTGGTTGCCGTCGGAGCCCTTCTTCATCCTTCCGCCTTCATCCTTCATCCTTGCCTTCAGTGCCACATACGCTCTTCATCTCCGATCTGCATCTGTCTCCGGACCGGTCGGCGGCGACCGAGGCGCTGATGCGCTTTCTGCGCGACTCCGCGCCTGCGGCCGAGGCCTTGTACGTGCTCGGCGACCTGTTCGAGTATTGGATCGGCGACGACGGG
>DASQOP010000342.1:0-8875 GCA_035644415.1 Burkholderiales bacterium | reverse complement strand
CATTGCCCTGGATTCGGCCTCGGTGGAGCGGCTGGCGAGAACGATCACGAGTCAGTTGCAGCGCGGCGGCATGGTGATGTTTACCACCCATCAGGAAGTCGAGCTTCCCGGCACGGCAATGCGTACCGTCGAGCTGGGGGTTCATTAATTGAGGGGTTCCCTGATCGCCGGCTGCCATGCGGTGGTGGCGCGTGATCTGCTGATCGCGTTGCGCCATCGTAGCGACGTCCTGACCACATTTTTCTTTTTCGTCATCGTGGTCAGCCTGTTTCCGCTGGGCGTGGGACCCGAGCCGGACACGCTGCGTGAGATCGCGCCGGGGGTGGTCTGGGTCGCGGCACTGCTGGCCGCGATGTTGTCGCTGGCGCGCATGTTCGGTGCCGACTACGCCGACGGCACCCTCGAGCAACTGGTGCTGACGCCGCAGCCGCTGGTGGTCCTGGTGATGGCGAAAGTTACGGCACACTGGTTGACGACCGGTTTGCCGCTGGTGCTGATCGCGCCGGTGCTGGGTTTGCAGTTCGATCTGCCCGCCGATGCGTTGGCGACGCTGTTGTTGTCGCTGCTGATCGGAACGCCTGCGTTGTCGCTGATCGGCGCGGTGGGCACCGCGTTGACCCTGGGCGTGCGCGGCGCCGCGGCGCTAACCGCGTTGTTGGTATTGCCGCTTTACGTGCCGGTACTGATCTTCGGTGCCGGCGCCGTGGCCGCCACCGCGACCGGGACGGGCGCGGCAGGGCATCTGTCGCTACTGGGAGCGATGCTGTTGATCGCGCTGGTAATCGCGCCCTGGGCGACCGCGGTTGCTTTAAGGATCTCTCTGGAATAGAAACGTGGCCATCAACTGGTTCAAGTATTCGTCTCCCCAGACTTTCTACCCCCTGGCCGGAAAAATGGTGCCGTGGTTCATGGTGCCGGCAGCCGTTCTGGGAGTGGCCGGGCTTTACATCGGTTTATTCGTCGCGCCTACCGATTTTCAGCAGGGCGAGGCCTACCGGGTCATTTTCATCCATGTGCCGGCGGCGTGGATGTCGATGTTCATCTATGTGGTGATGGCGTTCTGGGCAGGAATCGGGCTGGCGTTCAATACGCGGCTGTCATCGATGATGGCGCACGCGCTCGCGCCCACCGGCGCATTGATGACTTTCATTGCGCTGTGGACGGGCTCGTTATGGGGCAGACCGACCTGGGGTACCTGGTGGGTTTGGGATGCCAGGCTGACTTCAGAACTGATCCTGCTGTTCCTGTATATCGGTTACATGTCGCTGGCCGCGGCAATCGACGATCCGCGCCGGGCCGACAAGGCTTCGGCAGTCCTGGCGCTGGTCGGGGTGGTCAATATCCCGATCATCTATTTTTCGGTGCAGTGGTGGAACACGCTGCACCAGGGCGCATCGGTGAGCATCAGCCGCGCCCCCAGCATGGCAGCCATCATGCTGGTGGGCATGCTGGTGATGGTGTTCGCGTTCTGGGCCTATTCGATCGCGGCGGCGCTGATGCGGGTGCGGATCATGATCCTGGAGCGCGAACGCAATTCCGCCTGGCTGCGCGAACTGGGACGTTAAGGCTCTTACCACAGAGACACAGAGGCACGGAGGACAGCAAACATGACGCCTTACCAACACGATGGCGGAAAAGAGAAGGGGTTCGAGCAGATGTGAAGTGCCTTGGTTCCTCTAGAATTATTTTTCCACCTTTTTTTCTATGTCTCTGTGTCTCTGTGCCTCTGTGGTGAGTTCGTCGTTTGAAAGGAATGGATCATGCAGTGGGGTAGTGTTTCCGAATTTTTCGCCATGGGCGGATACGCCCTGTACGTCTGGGGCTCGTATCTGGTGACCGCCGTCCTCATCGGGCTCGAAGTCGCGACATTGGTCCGCCATGGCCGAACTCTGCGGGCCCGCGCCGGTCGTATTGCAGGACCCGAATCCGACTGATCGTTCATGAAGCCCCGTCACAAGCGCATGGCATTGATCGCCGCCGGCCTTGCCGCGTTGGGAATCGCGCTGGCGCTGATTCTCCAGGCGTTCCAGAGTAATCTGGTGTTCTTCTTCACGCCCACGCAGGTGGCCGCCCACGAAGCCCCGCGAGGAAGGAACTTTCGCATCGGCGGGCTGGTGGAACAGGGCAGCGTGCAGCGCCAGCCCGACGGCTTGACGGTGCGCTTCGTGGTCACGGACACCGCGAAGAGCGTTGCGGTGGTCTATTCCGGTATCCTTCCCGACCTGTTCCGCGAGGGCAAGGGCGTGGTCGCGCAGGGCAAGCTCGGCGCGGACGGGGTGTTCAGCGCTTCGGAGGTGCTGGCGAAGCACGACCAAAACTACATGCCGCCCGAAGCGGCCGACGCAGTCGAGCGCGCGCACAAGGCGATGCAGGAATCGAAAAAGACGCTGGTCGAAAAACAGTGACAGGTGACAAGTGACGAGTGACAAGAGACGCATGAACCGCTCTACGGAAAGCGTTGTGCGCAAAGCCTACGTACAGTCGTCCAATCGATTGTCGCGCTGTCACGTCGTGACTCGATTTCTGGAATTGGGTTACTTGTTATTACTCGTCACCCGTCACTCGTCACCCGTCACCGCCCCATGATTCCAGAGCTCGGACAGTTCGCACTCATCATCGCGCTTTGCATCGCCCTCGTGCAGGGGGTGTTGCCGATCGTCGGCGCGGCGCGCGGAGATGTTGCATGGATGAACCTGGCCCGCCCCGCGGCGCAAGGCCAGTTCGTATTCGTCGCCATCGCTTTCGGATGCCTGGCCTATTCGTTCGTCACCAACGATTTTTCGGTTCTCAACGTCGTCAACAATTCCAACTCCAGCCTGCCGTGGTACTACCGCTTCGCCGCGACCTGGGGAAGCCACGAAGGCTCGTTGCTGCTGTGGGTGCTGATGCTTACGACGTGGATGGTGGCGGTGACGCTGTTCAGCCGCCATCTGCCGCTTGAAATGGTGTCGCGCATTCTCGGCGTGATGGCGCTCATCTCGGTCGGCTTCCTGCTGTTCATGCTGCTCACCTCGAACCCGTTCGAGCGCCTGCTGCCTGCCGCGCCCGATGGGCGCGACCTGAATCCGCTGCTGCAGGATCCCGGAATGGTCATTCACCCGCCGATGTTGTACATGGGCTATGTCGGCTTTTCGGTCGCTTTCGCGTTTGCCGTCGCTGCGTTGCTCGGTGGCCAGCTCGACGCGACCTGGGCCAGGTGGTCGCGTCCCTGGACCACTATGGCCTGGGTGTTCCTCACCATCGGCATTGCATTGGGGAGCGGGTGGGCGTACTACGAACTCGGGTGGGGCGGCTGGTGGTTCTGGGATCCCGTGGAGAACGCGTCCTTCATGCCGTGGCTGCTGGGAACGGCACTGATTCACTCGCTAGCCGTGACCGAGAAGCGCGGCGGCTTCAAGGTCTGGACTGTGCTGCTGGCGATCATGACTTTCTCGCTGTCATTGCTGGGCACTTTCCTGGTGCGTTCGGGCGTGCTTACTTCGGTGCACGCGTTCGCCACCGATCCGGCACGCGGCGTTTTTATCCTCGCATTTCTGGTGGTGGTGATCGGCGCCTCGCTCACGTTGTTTGCCTGGCGGGCACCCAAAGTCGGTCTCGGCGGCAGGTTCGATTTCGTTTCGCGCGAGTCGGCGCTGCTGGCCAACAACCTGTTTCTGATCGTGGCGGCCGCGTCGGTGCTGCTGGGCACGCTTTATCCGCTGTTCCTCGATGCCCTCGGATTGGGCAAGATTTCGGTTGGCCCGCCTTACTTCGATTCCGTCTTCGTTCCGCTGATGGCGCCGGCGATCTTCCTGATGGGCGTGGGCCCGCTGGCAAAATGGAAACGCGCCGAATTGCCCGATCTTGCGCACCGCCTCAAGTGGGCGCTCGTGGTTGCGCTGGTCACTGCATTGCTTCTTCCCTTCACCATGGGCAAGTGGACGCCGATGATTGCGTTCGGGCTGCTGCTGGCGTTGTGGGTGGCGATCTCCGGCGTGGTCAATCTGTGGCAGCGCGTGTCGCAACTACGCACCTCCAATGGCCTCGGCACGGGCGCGCAATTGAGGGGCCTGCCGCGCGGTTACTATGGAATGCTGCTGGCACATGCGGGAGTGGCAGTATTCATTGCCGGCGTCACGCTGGTAAAGGGGTACGAAGTCGAGAAGGACGTGCGCATGCGGGCCGGGGACACCGTGGAAGTTGGCGGGTACACGTTCCGCCTCGACGGCTTCGTGCAGGTGCCCGGGCCGAACTACGAGGCCACCCGCGGCCTGGTCTCGGTCCTGAAGAACGGCAAGCGCGTGGGCACCATGTTCCCGGAGAAACGCCTGTATCGCGTGCAGCAGATGCCGATGACCGAGGCGGCAATCGACCCCGGCTTTACCCGTGACCTGTACGTCTCGCTCGGCGAACCCGTCGGCAACGATGCCTGGGTGGTGCGTATTTACCACAAGCCGTTCGTGGACTGGATCTGGGGCGGCGCATTCCTGATGGCACTGGGCGGAGTTCTGGCAATCACCGACCGCCGTTACCGCCTGGCGCGCAAAGAGGAGCGCGAGGTGTCTGCGGCTGCCAGCGTTGTAATAGCCTGATCGATTGGTCTGCCATTCACCATTCACCGTTCACCGTTTACCAGTTTTAAGTGAAACGCTTTCTTGTCCCCCTTGGAATCTTTCTGGTTCTTTCGGTCTTCCTGGCTGTCGGTCTGAAGCTGGACCCGCGCGAAGTGCCTTCGCCGCTGATCGACAAGCCGGCGCCGCCATTTCAGCTCGCCCAGTTGCGGGATCCCGGCAAGACGCTTGGCCCAGGGGAGCTCAAGGGCAAAGTGTGGATTTTCAACGTCTGGGCCTCCTGGTGTGTCGCTTGCCTGCAGGAGCATCCGCTGCTGGTGGAACTGTCGCGCCAGAACCTGGTGCCGATCTATGGCTTGAATTACAAGGACGGTCGCGACAACGCGTTGAAATGGCTGGACACGCACGGCAACCCGTACACGCTGTCGGCGATGGATGCCGATGGACGGGTGGGCATTGACTACGGCGTTTACGGCGTGCCGGAAACCTACGTCATCGACAAGAACGGGGTCATCCGCTTCAAACAGATCGGACCGGTAACGCCGAAAGTGCTCGAGGAAAAGATCCTGCCGCTGGTAAGGAAGTTGCAGGGATGAAGCGCATTATTGCAGTCCTGCTGATGATGCTGGCGCTGCCTGCCTACGCCAATGAGGCTGCGCCCGCGGCGCAGGACCCGGCACTGGAGCAACGGGTGATGCGTCTGACCTCGGAGTTACGCTGTCTGGTTTGCCAGAACCAGTCGCTGGCGGATTCCCACGCCGACCTTGCGATCGATCTCAAGAACCAGGTGCGCAGCCAGATGCAGGCCGGCAAGAGCGATGCCGAGATCCGCGAGTTCATGGTAGCGCGCTACGGCGACTTCGTCCTCTACAGGCCTCCGCTCAAATCCACCACGGCGTTGCTGTGGGCCGGGCCGTTCCTGCTGCTGGCCGCCGGCGGCCTGGCGCTGGGATTCTACCTGCGGCGCCGGCGCAAACGCCTTACCGAAAGTGAGCTGACACCGGAACAACGTGCCCGCGCCGAAGCGCTGCTGCATGCCCGGCGGGAGGGTCAGACCCGATGACAGCCTTCATCGTCAGCGCCGCTGTTCTTCTGCTGCTTGCCGTTGCGATCGTACTGCGGCCGTTGCTCAAAAGCGGGGCCGGCACGGGAGTCGCGCGTGATAAAGCGAATTTCGAAATCTATCGCGACCAGTTGGCCGAACTGGAAAACGATCTCGAATCCGGCGTGCTGGGCGCCGAACAGTTCGACCAGGCGAAAGCCGACCTCGATCGCCGCGTGCTCGAGGAAGCGGCGAGACCCGCCGAAGGCGTGACGCTCGCGCGTAGCGGGCGCGCCGCGCCGATTGCGGTCGGCGTGCTGATTCCAGTGGCCGCCGTGCTGCTGTATCTGCAGTTTGGCACGCTGGAGGGCCTGCAGGTCACGCAGCACGCGGCAGGCGATGTGTCCTCCATGACCGCTGAACGTTTCCAGGAGATGACGGAAAAACTGGCGGCGCGCATGCGCGAGAAGCCGGACGACGCCGAAGGCTGGATGATGCTCGGCCGCGCGTACCGGGCGCTGGAGCGCTTCGATGAAGCGGCCGATGCACTCGGGAAGGCGGTGGCGCTTTACCCTGGCAATGCGGATCTGCTCGCGGACCTGGCCGAAACGCTGGCGCTCAGGAACGGGCGTACGCTCGCGGGTGAGCCGACCAAGCTGCTCGAGCGCGCGCTCAAGCTCGATCCGGACAACGACAAGGCGCTCGCGCTTTCCGGCAGCGCCGCGTTCGAGCGCAAGGACTACAAGGCGGCGATCCGCCACTGGGAAGCGTTGCTGAAACGTCCTAAAGTGAGCGGCGAGCTGGCGCAGGCGCTCAGTGCCGGGATCGCCGAGGCAAGGGCGCTGTCGGCGGGAAAGAAGACCGTGGCGGCGAAACCCGCGCCGGGGCGAGTCAGCGGCATCGTCACGCTCGACTCCGCGTTGCGGGCGCGGGCGGCACCGGAGGATACCGTGTTCGTGTACGCGCGCGCGGCGCAGGGACCGCGCATGCCGCTGGCGATCGTAAAAGTGCAGGTGAAGGATCTGCCGTACAATTTTTCGCTCGACGATTCGATGGCGATGATGCCGGAGATGAAGTTGTCGGCGTTCACCGAAGTCATCGTCGGCGCGCGCGTGTCGAAATCGGGCAGCGCCAAGCCGGCGGCGGGTGATCTGGAAGGCGCGAGCGCCAAGGTCAGCCCGGGCGCAGACGGAGTCACGGTGGCAATCAACCAGGTGGTCAGGTAAGACAATGCGAACGGCGCAGCTGCTGATGGCGATTGCGATGGTTCTCGCCGGTGCGTCGGTCCCGACGCTTGCGCAGGCGCCGGCCAAGGTCCAGCTCAAGCCGGAGGTCGAAGAGTTCATCGGCCAAATGGTGAGGCAGAACCAGTTCGAATACGCGGCACTGCGCCAGGTATTCGCACAGCTCAAGGCGCACGACGGCGTGGTCAAAGCGATCAACGCCCCGGTGACGGCGAAACCCTGGCATGAGTTCAGGGACATATTTGTCTCGCCGATGCGCATCAGCGGCGGCCTCGAATTCTGGCAGCAGCACGCCGACCTGCTGGCGCGCGCTCGCGATGTCTATGGCGTGCCCGAGGAGATCGTCGTCGCTATCATCGGCGTGGAGACCATCTATGGGCGGCGGCTCGGGTCGTTCCGCGTCATCGATGCGCTCTACACCCTGGGCTTCGAGATGAGCGAACGCGCGACCTTTTTCCGCGGAGAAATGGAGCAGTTCCTGTTGCTCGCTCGGGAAAACTCGCTCGATCCGCTTGGAGTAAAGGGGTCGTTTGCCGGTGCGATGGGGATGCCGCAGTTCATTCCCACCAGTTACCGCAGGTTCGCGGTGGATTTCGACGGCGATGGCAAAATAAATCTGTGGGACAGCGCGGCCGACGTGATCGGCAGCGTGGCCAACTATCTGCATCATTTCGGCTGGGTCTGGCGCCAGCCGGTCACGGTGCCGGCCAGGATCAGCGGAACGCAGTTCAAGGAAGTCCTGGAAGCCGGACTGAAGCCGCAACTGACCTTACAGCAGTTGCAGCCGAAGGGCGTGGAAGCAACCGAGGAGCTTCCGCCCGATCTCCAGGCCGGGCTCTTCTCCCTCGATCTCGCCCAGGGCCAGGAATACTGGCTGTCACTCAATAACTTCTACGTCATCACCCGTTATAACCGCAGCAAGAACTACGCGATGGCGGTGTACCAGCTTGCCAAGGCAATTGCCAGCGAACGCGAGAACGCGACTGCGACGCAGGCCACCGTAGACCGCTGAAACGGGGCCGCAAACCGCAATCGGCCATCATCCGGCGTTTGTCCGCCGGCGTGAGTGCTACGGGCCAATCTTGACTCACTGTGGCGCGGCGCGTTGCGACCGAGGTGATCAGAGAGTAGTGTAGCGACACCGCCCGTCAATCCCGCCTCGGGGGAGGAGGTCAGCATGGGCCGCACGCACTGTCAGCGCGGGATCCGTCTCGGCAAACCTTGCGGCCAGGGATTTTCAGCCTGGCAGGAAGGCGCGCGCGCGAATTGCGTCAGCGCACTCCCCGAATACCCCAATCCATCTAACAAGTTCGTTTCGCATGTTGCATCGCTTGCCGGCATCCATCGGCAACTGCGTATATTGGCCGTGCGTGCTTTGCCCTGAGGAGAACGCAGTTATGAATCGTCACGGCCGTTTTCTTGCCGATCGAAGTATTTCCGTCGAAACCACGTACGCAAAGCCATGGGACCGGCGGGAATTCGTGAGAGGCATGGCCGCACTGGCCGGGTCCGCTGGGTTGCTCGGCTACGACATGAAGCCGGCCGCCGCAGAACCGCCGCCCGAGACCACGAGGATTCGGTTGGCCCAGATCCCCGGTATCTGTGTCGCGCCTCAGTACGTCGCCGGGGAACTCCTGCGGGGCGAGGGCTTTACTGACGTGCAATATGTCAAGGTCGCGTCCGGAGCGATGTACAAATCGTTCGGTGCCGGTGACATCGACATCAGCATGGCATTTGTCGCGCCGTTCATCATGGAGGTGGACGTGGGAAATCCGCTCGTGCTCCTTGCCGGCGTACATGTCGGTTGCTTTGAACTGTTCGGAACCGATCGCGTGCACGCCATCAGCGACCTCAAGGGAAAAACGGTCGCAATACCCGAGTTGGGATCGCCCCACCATATTTTCCTTGCCAGCATGGCCTCTTATGTGGGCCTGAATCCTGACCGGGACATCAAATTCGTTACGCGGACGCCGGCGGAATCGATAAAGCTCCTGGCCGAGAAGAAGATTGACGCATTGATGGGCTTTCCACCGCTTCCG
>DASQOP010000341.1:0-6150 GCA_035644415.1 Burkholderiales bacterium | reverse complement strand
CGTCGACGGCGACAACGTCAGCGTGCATAAGCGCGGCGTCTACACCCACGTGCTCACCGACAACTTCGACGGCCATCCGACCACGTTCAAGGAATCCATCGGCACCGTCGAGCTGGATTGCGCCCGGCGCATCAATCGCGTCACGCGCATCGACATGATCGGCGAAAGCGGAGAGGTGGTGTGGTCCTCCGGTCCGATGAAGAAGCGCATGTGGGAAGAGGTCCGCCCTAACAGCCATGCGCAATCCACGCTGGAAGTCGTCTGCGCGCGGATCCACAAGCTCTGACGCTTCACCGCAAAGCCGCAAAGAACGCAGAGGGACGCGAACTGGAGAGAATGAAGGCGACCTGGTCTGCGATCCTGTTGTTCCTCGCTGCCGGCACGGTCTCGGCGGCGCAAGTGGAAGTGTTCTCTCCTCAGGGTGAGGTCAAGGGCGTGCGCCAGGTGGCGGTGCGATTTTCCGAACCAATGGTCGCTTTCGGCGATCCGCGGCTGCCGGAGCCTTTTGACATCGAATGTCCCCAGAACGGAAGCGCGCGCTGGGCCGATCAGAAGAACTGGGTGTACGACTTCGGCCGCGATCTGCCCGCCGGCGTGCGCTGCAGTTTCCGTTTGAAGGCGGAGCTCCTTTCGCTGGCCGGTGTCAGGCTCGAAGGCGCTCACGCCTTCGAGTTTTCCACCGGTGGACCCGCGATCGTGGAAACGCTGCCGTATCAAGGGGTGCCGGTGGACGAAGAACAGATCTTCATCCTCGGGCTCGACGCCACGGCTACCGATGAGTCCATCGCCGCCAACGCCTACTGCGACATCAAAGGCATCACCGAGCGGGTCGAAGTGCGGGTGCTCGCCGGCGACGATCGCCGCGTGATGCTCGAAGCGCGCAAGGACTTCGTGCATCGATTCGTGCAGTCGCTGATGCGCGGTACAGGCATGGACAAACTGCTCAGAAGTGGTGAAGTGGCCGGATTGCCCATCGCGGCGGTGCAGTGCAAGCGGCGGCTGCCGAACAACGCCGAAGTCCGCCTGGTGTGGGGTAAGGGCGTCGTGTCCGCGAGCGGCGTGGCCACCAGCCAGGACCAGACCATCGCCTACCGGGTTCGCGATATCTTTCAGGCCCGATTCACCTGCGATCGAGTCAGCAAGGATGCGCAGTGCCTGCCGATCATGCCGATGCGGCTTTCGTTTACCGCGCCGGTTGCGAGGACCACGGCCGATAAGATCATGCTCAAGACCGCGGCCGGCAAGGCCTACCCGGCCGAGTTGCCGGATACGCGTAATGCCGCCGAGTTCGTCGAGGAAGTGAGTTTCACCGGTCCCTTCCCCGAGCGCACGCAGTTCATGGTCGAGCTACCTCCGGAGGTGACCGACGACGCCGGACGCAAACTCGCCAACCAGAAACGTTTTCCGCTGCAGGTGCGCACCGACGAATATCCGCCGCTGGCCAAGTTCGCGGCGCGCTTCGGCATCATCGAACTCAAGGGCGATGGCATGATGCCGGTGACGCTGCGCAACCTGGAAGCGCTGGTCGAGACCCGCATGATCAAGACCGGCAAGCAGGATGACCCTGCCGCGGAGGCCGCCGACCGCGCCGATCAAGCGATCAACTGGCTGAAGAAAAAACTCGACGAGTCCAAGCACGACGAAGCCGGCACCGTTCCCGGCAGCTATTCGCGCGTGGCAGACGGCGACGTGATGGCAATGCTGGAGTGGATGAAACGCCTTCGGCAGATGGAACACGATCGCTGGGGGTACGACGAAAAGAAGCAGGAGCGGGTGCTCGAGTACCAGGTGGGCCAGGCGTCGATATTTACTGAGCGCGACCGCATTCGCCGCGTGCACGTGCCCAAACCGCAGGGTGCACGCGCCTTCGAAGTGGTCGGCATACCGCTGAAGAAACCCGGGTTCTACGTGGTCGAACTGGCGAGCCCGCGGCTGGGTGCAGCTCTGCTGAAAGCGCGCAACAAGCCTTACTACGTGCAGTCGGCGGCGTTGGTGACCGACCTCGCGGTTCATTTCAAGTGGGGCAGCGAGATTTCGCTGGTCTGGGTGACCACGCTGGATACCGGCGTGCCGGTGCCAAAGGCGCAGGTGGCGATCCAGGATTGCAGCGGCAAGGTGTATTACCGCGGGCAGACCGACGCGCAGGGCCGTGCCCGCATCGCGGCCGTAATGCCCGAACGCGAACGCCTCCCGGGCTGCCTTACCGACTACGACAGGCAACTGGTGGCTTCCGTGCGCGTGGGCGATGACCTGTCGTTCGTCATGTCGGAATGGAACGAGGGCATTTCGCGTTGGCGCTTCAACCTGCGCGGCGGCCGTTTCGCCGGCCCGTATATCGCAACCACGGTATTCGACCGCACGTTGCTGCGCGCCGGCGAGACCGTGAGCATGAAGCATTTCTATCGCAGGCATGGAGCCAAGGGCTTCGCGTTCGTTCCGGTGGACGGCCTGCCGAAGAAAGCCGTGATCCAGCACCAGGGCTCGGACGAGAAATACGAAGTGCCACTTACCTGGGACGCGCGCAACACCGCCGAGACCGTGTGGAAAATTCCCGAAGGCGCAAAGAAGGGCGGCTACTCGGTGCTGATGACCGACATGCTCGACGCACGGCCGGGTTCGCGCGGCAACACCCGCACTTCGGGTAGTTTCCGCGTTGAGGAATTCCGCGTACCGGTGACGAAGGCGGAGATGTCGGGGCCGAAAACGCCGCAAGTAAAACCGGCAAGCGTGAACCTGGACCTGAGCCTGCGTTACCTCTCCGGCGGCGGCGCCGGCTACGCGCCGGTGAAAGTGCGTGCCCTGGTGCGCCCGAAGACGGTGAGCTTCCGCGACTACGACGGCTTCACCTTCGCCAACGGCAAGGTGGTCGCGGGTATCGAGCAGCAGGGCGGCTACCAATGGTTTGCCGACGAATATGAACTCGAGGACGCAGACGCGCCGGCCCCGACGGTGCCGGGCAGCGGCGTGCGGCCGCTGAAGTCCATTGCGCTCGACCTTGACGCCACCGGCTCGGCGCGCGTGACCCTGCCGGGACTGCCCGCCACCGACAGCCCGCAAGAGTTGAACGCCGAGATGGAATATTCGGACCCGAACGGCGAAGTGCTGACCACGTCGACGAGCGTGGCGCTGTGGCCGTCGAAAGTGATCCTCGGCATCAAGCCGGATTCCTGGGCGCTGTCGCAGGAGCAGCTCAAGTTCCAGGTGATCGCGCTCGACCTCGCCGGCAAGCCGGTCAAGAACCAGCAGGTCAAAGTGCAGCTTTACCTGCGCAACATGTTTACCCACAGAAAACGCCTGGTGGGCGGCTTCTACGGATACGAGAGCGGCGCCGAGGTGAAGCAGCTCGATGTGACCTGCGCCGGCAAGACCGACGAGCGTGGGCGGCTGTTCTGCGCGGTAAAGCCGCCGGCGTCCGGCAACATCCTCATGGCGGCGGAATCGAAGGACCGCGACGGCAACGTCGCTTACGCCAACGGCTCGGCCTGGGTTGCGGGCAAGGACGCGTGGTGGTTCGACCAGAGCAACGACGATCGCATCGACGTGATTCCCGAGCGCAAACGCTACGAACCGGGCGAGACCGCGCAGTTTCAGGTGCGCATGCCGTTCCAGAAAGCCACCGCACTCATCACGGTCGAGCGCGAGGGCGTGGTCGAATCTTTCGTGCAGCCCCTCTCGGGAGCCGCGCCGGTGGTCAAAGTGCCGATCAGGGGCAATTACGCACCTAATGTATTCGTTTCGGTGCTGGTGGTGCGCGGGCGCATTGCGGACCTGCAGCCGACGGCGCTGGTGGACCTTGGCAAGCCTGCTTTCAAGATGGGTGTGGCGGAGATCAGCGTCGGCTGGCGGGCGCACGAACTGGGTGTGAACGTCAGCGCCGGCAGACAGGCGTACAAAGTACGCGAGAAGGCGCGGGTCACCGTGCAGGTGACGCAGCGCGCCGGCGGCAAGCCGGTGCCGGTGAAGTCCGGCGAAGTGGCGATTGCCGCGGTCGACGAAGGCCTGCTCGAGCTGTTGCCCAACGATTCCTGGAAACTGCTGGACGCGATGATGCGGGCGCGCGGCATCGAGGTGGATACCTCGACGGCGTCCATGCAAGTGGTCGGCAAGCGCCACTACGGCCGCAAGGCCCTGGCGCAAGGCGGCGGCGGCGGGCGCCAGACCGCCCGGGAACTTTTCGACACGCTGCTGCTGTGGAAGGCGCGCGTGCCCCTGGATGACAAGGGCAGGGCGGTGGTGGACATCCCGCTCAAGGATTCGCTCACATCGTTCCGCATCATCGCGGTCGCGGATTCCGGTAACGGGTTGTTCGGCACCGGAGAGACTTCGATCCGTGCCACGCAGGACCTGATGCTGCTCTCCGGCGTGCCGCCGCTGGTGCGCGAGGGCGACCGTTTCGATGCGCGCTTCACCGTGCGCAACGCCTCGGAGCGCGTCATGGACGTGGAAGTGAAGGGTAACGTGGAAGGCCAGGCGCTGCCGGCCTCGCGTATGACGCTTGCCGCCGGCGAAGGGCGCGACATGGGCTGGGAGGCGACCGTTCCCGTTAATTCCAATACCTTGCGCTGGGAAGTCAGCGCATCGGAAATGACGGCATCGGGCAAGGGGGCCGCGGACCGGCTCAAGGTGTTGCAGCAAGTGATCGCCGCGATACCCGTACGCACTTTCCAGGCCACGCTCACCCAGCTCGAGCGGCCGTTGGATCTCGCGGTGAAGATCCCCGAGGACGCGTCGCCCGAACGCGGCGGCGTGAGCGTTGCGCTGGCGGCGAAGCTCGCCGGCCCGCTGCCCGGCGTGCTCGAATACATGGGCGCGTATGCCTACACCTGCCTCGAACAGCGCATATCGCGTGCGATCGCGTTGCGCGATCAGGCGTTGTGGCAGCGGACCATGGATGCGTTGCCTTCCTTCCTCGATAGTGACGGCTTCGCAAAATATTTTGCGCTGGAACGCACCGGCAGCGACACGCTGACCGCTTACATCCTGGCAATTGCGCACGAATCCGGCTGGAGCGTTCCCGAGGGCGCGCGCGGCAGGATGCAGAATGCGCTGACCGCTTTCGTCACCGGCCGCGCCAGGCGTGATTCGCCGTTGCCGTCCGCAGACCTGACGATCCGCAAGGTGGCGGCGCTGGAAGCCTTGTCGCGCCACCAGGCGATCGAGCCGAACTGGCTCGATTCGATCGCGGTGGAGCCGAACCTGTGGCCGACTTCGGCGGTGCTCGACTGGTACGGGGTGATGAAGCGCGGCGAGGCGCTGAAGGATCGCGACAAGCGTCTTGCCGAAGCCGAGCAGGTCGTGCGCTCGCGGCTGAACTTCCAGGGCACGACCATGGGATTCTCCACCGAGCGCATGGACTACCTGTGGTGGCTGATGGTCTCCGGCGACGTGAACGCCAACCGGGCGCTGCTCACCTTCCTCGATGCCGAGCAGTGGCGGGAGGATATGCCGCGGCTCGCCCGCGGCGCGCTCGGCCGGCAGCATCGCGGCCACTGGAACACTACGGTGGCCAACGCCTGGGGCGTGCTGGCGATGGAAAAATTCTCCGCGAAATTCGAGTCGGAACCGGTGACGGGACAGACCCAGGCGCGGCTCAATGAGCAACAGGGCGTATTCGATTGGGGCAAGCAGGCGCAGGGAGGTGTGCTGGAGTTCAAGTGGCCGCGGGCGGAGGCGGCGTTGTCGGTCAGCCAGTCTGGAACCGGCAAGCCATGGGTCACGGTGCAGAGCCGCGCGGCGATTCCGTTGAAAGCGGCGCTGTCCAGCGGATTCAGAGTAGTGAGGACCGTCACGCCGGTGGAGACCAAGGTACCGGGAGAACTGCGGCGCGGTGACGTGGTGCGGGTGCGGCTGGAACTGGAAGCACAGTCCGACATGGCCTGGGTGGTGGTGGTTGACCCGGTGCCGGCCGGTTCGGCGATCCTTGGCACCGGCCTGGCGAAGGACTCGCGGATCCTGACCTCCGGCGAACAGCAGCGCGGCTTCGTCCGGCCGGCGTTCGAGGAACGGACGTTCGATGCCTTCCGTGCCTACTACCGCTTCGTCCCGAAGGGCTCCTGGGTGGTCGAGTACAGCTTGCGATTGAACAGTATCGGTCGCTTCGAACTGCCGCCGACGCGGGTCGAGGCGATGTACGCGCCGGAGATGTTCGGC
>DASQOP010000340.1:0-13894 GCA_035644415.1 Burkholderiales bacterium | reverse complement strand
TCGGGTTCTGGGACGCGATCCGGAAACTGTTCGCGGCCACCACCGAAGCGCGCATGCGCGGTTACGAGCCGAGCCGGTTTTCATTCAACACTTCGGGCGGACGCTGCGACGGCTGCGAAGGCCAGGGCTTGAAGACCATCGAGATGAGCTTCCTGCCGGACGTGAAAGTGACCTGCGAGGTCTGCGGCGGCGCACGCTTCAACCAGGAAACGCTGGCGGTGCGCTACAAGGGCAAGTCGATCGGCGACGTGCTGATGATGAGCGTGGACGAAGCGGTGGAGTTCTTTTCCGCGCACGCGTCGATCCACCATGCCCTGCGTCTGCTCCAGGACGTGGGACTGGGCTATCTCACCCTCGGCCAGCAGAGCCCGACGTTATCCGGTGGCGAGGCTCAGCGGATCAAATTGGTGACTGAACTTTCAAAGGTGCGCTCTGACGTTCTACCGCTTTCCGCAGAGGAGGTGCGGTCGGTTTCGCCTCGCGCCTCACGCCTCGCGCCTCGCGCCAAGCACACCCTTTATGTCCTTGATGAACCCACCGTCGGACTGCACATGGCGGACGTGGAGAAGCTCATTCGCGTATTGCATCGGCTGGTGGATGCCGGCAATACCGTTGTCGTCATCGAACACAATCTCGACGTGATGGCCGATTCCGACTGGCTGATCGATCTCGGCCCCGAGGGCGGGGACGGTGGTGGCCGCGTGGTGGTGATGGGTCCGCCCGAGTCGATTGCGAGATACCCTGCAACGTCGCACACCGCGAAAGTGCTGGCGGACTTCCTGCGCGAGCGCGGGCGTCCGGAGCCGGCTATGCCACCACGGGAACCGCGCCGGTTGCGGGGCGCAGAGGTATCATTGAAATAATTCGAGGAAATAAAGTCATGAAGGCCAACGATCCCCATCTTTCGCTGCCGGCCCAACAGGTCAGCATCGACGTCCTGCTGGAGAAATATGCCAAGGGCGGGGAGAAGTCCGTGCGCGACGTGCGCCTGCGCGTGGCGCGAGCGCTTGCCGCTGTGGAAAAGGAGCCGGCCAAATGGGAGCCGGTGTTCCTGGAAGCGCTGGAAAGCGGTTTTATTCCCGGCGGGCGCATCAACTCCGCCGCCGGCACGCAACTCGCGGCGACGCTGATCAACTGTTTCGTCCAGCCGGTGGGCGATTCGGTGTCCGAAACCGTTGACGGCAAGCCCGGCATTTACGTTGCACTCATGGAGGCAGCGGAGACCATGCGCCGAGGCGGTGGCGTGGGCTACGACTTCTCCGCGATCCGGCCGCACGGCGCGTTGGTGCGCGGCACGCAGAGCAGCGCCAGCGGTCCGGTGTCCTACATGCGCGTGTTCGACCAGAGCTGCGAGACCGTGGAATCGGCCGGTGCCCGCCGAGGCGCGCAGATGGGCATCCTGCGCTGCGATCATCCCGATATCGAGCGTTTCATCCACGCCAAGGACGACGGCAGCCTTAGCAATTTCAACGTCAGCGTCGTCGTCACCGACGCCTTCATGCGCACGGTGGAGGCCGACGGCGACTGGGAACTGGTGCACAAGGTGCAGCCCAGCGGCCCTCTCCCCGGCCCTCTCCCGAAGGGAGAGGGGGTTAGTCGGCAGCGCGCCGATGGAATGTGGGTGTACCGCACGGTCAAGGCGCGCGATCTGTGGAAACAGATCATGGATTCGACCTACGACCACGCCGAGCCCGGCGTGATCTTCATCGACCAGGCCAACGCCGAAAACAATCTGTCCTATTGCGAAACGATCGAAGCCAGCAATCCTTGCGCGGAACAAATGTTGCCGGCCTACGGCTGCTGCTGCCTCGGCAGCATCAACCTGACGCCGTTCGTATCGCACCCGTTCACGCCCAAGGCGCGCTTCGATTTCGAGTCGTTCGCGAAAGTCACGAAAGTGGCGGTGCGCATGCTCGACGACGTGCTCGACGCCACTGTGTGGCCGCTGCCTCAGCAAAAGCAGGAGGCGGACGACAAGCGCCGCATCGGACTCGGATTCACCGGGCTCGGAGACGCGCTGATCATGCTCGGACTGCGCTACGACACCGAGGAAGCGCGGGCGATGGCGGCACGGATCGCGGAGCACATGCGCGACGACGCTTACGCCGCTTCGGTGGACCTGGCGCAGGAGAAAGGCGCCTTTCCCCTGCTCGACGCGGACCAGTATCTCGCCGCGCCGCGTTTCGCCTCGCGGCTGCCGCAAGCGCTTAAGCAGGCGATCCGCAGGCACGGCCTGCGCAATTCGCACCTGCTGTCGATCGCGCCGACCGGCACCATCTCGCTCGCCTTCGCCGACAACGCGGCCAACGGCATCGAACCGCCGTACTCCTGGACCTACCAGCGCAAGAAGCGCAGCCACGACGGCACGCAGAAGGTCTACGACGTCGAGGACCACGCCTGGCGCCTGTATCGCCACCTGGGCGGCAACACCGACAAGCTGCCGCCGCAGTTCGTGACCGCGCTGGAAATCTCCGCGCTCGACCACATGCGCATGGTGGCGGCGGTGGCGCCGTTCGTGGACTCGGCGATCAGCAAGACGGTGAACGTGCCGGAGGACTATCCCTACGAAAACTTCAAGGACCTCTATTTCGAGGCCTGGAAATCCGGCCTGAAGGGCATCGCCACCTATCGTCCCAACAGCGTGCTCGGGAGCGTGCTGTCGGTGACCACGCACGAGGAAGCGCCGAACGACCTCGATACCTCGGACGCGGACCGCCGCATCCGCCTGGAGGCGGCCCCGACGCCGGCGCTGTCGAGCCTGCGCTGGCCGAGCCGGCCGCGGCTCGCGGCCGGCAACCCGGCGTGGACCTACATGGTGGAGTCGCCCTTCGGCCAGTTCGCGATTTTCGTCGGTCACGTCGACAATGGCGACCCGCACGCCTTCGAAGTCTGGATCAACGGCGCCGAGCAGCCGCGCGGAATCGGCGCGGTGGCCAAGACGTTGTCGATGGACATGCGCGCGCAGGACAAGGCCTGGTTGCGCATGAAGCTCGACATCCTGTCGCGCACCGCGGGCGACGATGCCTTCGATTGCCCGCTGCCGCCGGACGGCAAGCCCAAGCGCGTGCCGAGCCTGGTGGCCGCTTTCGCCCGCATCGTGGCCTGGCGCGTCGAGCAGTTGGGCGCACTCACTGCGCGTGACGGGCGTTCGCCGGTGCTGGACGCGTTGTTCGCGAAAAAGGAACCCAAGACCGGCACCGACGGCACCATGTCCTGGTCGGTGGACGTCTTCAACCAGAATTCTGGCGATGACTTCGTACTGATTCTCAAGGAGCTGGTGCTGCCTTCGGGCCAGCGCCGGCCGTATTCGGTGTGGATGGCGGGCGCCTATCCGCGCTCGCTCGACGGGCTGTGCAAGCTGCTGTCGCTGGACATGCGTGTGATCGACCCGGCATGGATCGGCATGAAGCTGCGCAAATTGCTCAATTATGCCGAGCCCCTGGGCGATTTCATGGCGCGTGTTCCCGGCGAAAATCGCCAGCGGAACTGGCCGAGCACCGTGGCCTATGTGGCGCGGCTCATCATTCATCGCTACGCCATGCTCGGCGTGCTCGACGAGCGCGGCTATCCCGTGGACGAAATGGGTGTGCTCGAGATCCCGGAGGCCGCACGCGAACGCGAAGAATTGCGGATGCTACCCGGCAGGCGCTGCACGGAGTGCGGCAACACCGCGGTGATCAGGAAGGATGGCTGCGAGTTCTGCACCGCTTGCGGCGCGATCGGCGCGTGCGGCTGAGGGTAAAGAAATAGGGACGAGGGACGAGGGAAGAGGGACGAGGGATGGATGTGGAGAGTTTATTTTTTGGTTCATGGATTGAATAGCGTTGCCCCGGTTGCAATGCGATGCTTCTACTTCTGCTTTTTCCCCTCGCCCCTCGCCCCTCGTTCCTCGTCCCTCAGCTCTCAGCCCTCGCCCCTAAATAGTGCGAGACATTCGGGTGCCAGGCCTGTATAGTGCGCGCCAAGGATTTTGGTTCGCGTCAATCGGTCCGCGTCTCAGCCCTTTCGTGGTGATCGTTTTTCCCCGAAGTTTTCAACCCTAGTCGATTCTGCCTGAACCGGTTCGGAAGCATGGCTTCCGCAGGCTGTTTCAGGAGATATCTATTACTACGCCATTCGAAGACCTCGGCCTGCGTGCCGAGCTGATCCGCGCTGTCGCCGATCAGGGTTACACGCAACCTACCCCGGTGCAGGCGCAAGCCATCCCGGTCATCCTGCAGGGCCGCGACGTTCTCGCCGGCGCCCAGACCGGCACCGGAAAGACCGCGGGCTTCACCCTGCCGCTGTTGCAGTTGCTGTCGGCGAAGCCGGCAAGCGGAAACGCATCCCGCCCCATCCGTGCCCTGATCCTGACCCCGACGCGTGAACTGGCCGCGCAGGTCGAGGAAGCCGTTCGCACTTACGGCAGCCATCTGCGTCTGCGCTCCGCGACCGTTTACGGCGGCACCAGCATGAACCAGCAGATCCGCGCACTGCGCCAGGGCGTGGATATCCTGGTCGCCACACCGGGGCGATTGCTGGACCACCTTCAGCAGAGAACTGCGAATCTGTCCAACGTCGAATACCTGGTGCTCGACGAGGCCGATCGCATGCTCGATATGGGCTTCATCCGCGACATCCGGCGCATCCTTACCTCGCTGCCCGCGAAAAGGCAGAACCTGTTCTTTTCCGCTACCTTCTCGAAGGAGATCCGCGGACTTGCCGATTCCTTCCTGCATGCGCCGGTGGAGGTTGCAGTGGAGAGAATCGATGCCACGTCGAACCTTATTTCGCAGGTTGTGCATCCGGTGGACAAGGACCGCAAGCGCGCGCTGTTGGCGCATCTGATCACCAGCGGCGACTGGCGCCAGGTCCTGGTGTTCTCCCGCACCAAGCACGGCGCAAGCCGCCTGGCGGAGCAACTGGATCGCGACGGCATCACGGCCGATGCCATCCACGGCAACAAGAACCAGAGCCAGCGTACCCGGGTGCTCAGTCAGTTCAAGGCCGGGAACCTGCGCGTGCTGGTGGCGACCGACATCGCCGCCCGCGGACTCGACATCGAGCTGCTGCCGCACGTGGTGAATTACGAACTGCCCAATGTTTCGGAGGACTACGTGCACCGCATCGGCCGCACCGGCCGCGCCGGAGCCGATGGCTGCGCGGTGTCCCTGGTGTGCAGCGAGGAGAGCGGCTTCCTGCGCGATATCGAGCGCCTGATGCAGCGTCGTGTCGAACGCGTGGTGATCGAGGGTTTCGAGCCCAGCTCAGGCATGGCGAGGTTCGATTCTGCGCCGCCGCCTGCAGCCAGGAATGCGCGTTCGCAGCAGCGGCGCCCGCAACGCAATGGGCAAGGTCCGGCCAACGGTGCCCGCGGCAGCAACGGCCGCAACGGCGGCAGGCCGTTCGGCGGGCAGCCTTCCCGGCGTTCCGAAACGCAGCAGCGCCGTAGCCAAGGCGGCCGGGGCCGGCCGGGGGCAACTCTACTTGGCGGCAATCGCTGATCGCGCGGTTCGCGCTGAACCGAGGCACCGCCTTCGGCGCGGCGCTTCCGTTTCTTTGAAACCAGAGAGGAGAATGACATGAACATCTTCGTCGGCAACCTTGCACCGGAAGTCAACGAAACCGACCTTGCCGAACTGTTCAAGCCCTTCGGCGAGGTGAAATCGACGGAAGTGAAGCGAGAACTGTTTTCCGGTGTCGGAAAGGGTTTCGGCTTCGTCGAGATGCCCGGCCGCAATCACTCGCTCGCTGCCATTGCCGGACTGAACGGCAAGGAATTCAAGGGGCAGCCGCTGCGCGTCAACGAAGCGCACGAATTCCCTGCGAGGGGAAGAAGGCGGTAGAAATGCCGTGACTATCGTGACGAGGTAAGAACTGAAAGGGCCGCGATGCGGCCCTTTTCTTATCGAAGCGTCACCCGTCACCCTTCACCCTTCACCCTTCACCCTTCACCCTTCCCTTGTCACCTATCACTGTTTTTGCTGAACTTGTCGCCTGACGAGTTCGGCAAAAGCATTCGCCGGCAGCGGCACGCTGAAGTAGTAACCCTGGTAAGTATCGCAACCTGCCGCCCGCAGAAACTCCAGCTGGGCCTTGGTTTCCACGCCTTCCGCAATTACACCGAGGCCGAGGTTTTTCGCCATCGCGATCATGGCGCTCACGATTGCCGCGTTGTCGCTGTCCACGGTGATATCGGCGATGAAGGACTTGTCGATCTTGAGCCGGTGCACCGGAAACCGCTTGAGATAGGCCAGGCTCGAGTAGCCGGTGCCGAAGTGGTCGACGGACAGATGCACGCCCAGTTCCTCGAGACGCCGGAGCGTGGCGATGGTGTCGCCGGATCGCTCCATGATCGTGTTCTCGGTGATTTCCAGTTCCAGGTGATCCGCCCCAAGCCCCGTTTCGCGCAGGATCTCGCTGATCATCTCCAGCAGGTTGCTCTGCTTGACCTGCGGCGGCGATAAGTTCGCGGCCAGGCGCAATGGCGGCAGCCCTTCCTTTTGCCACGCACGCAACTGCGCGCATGCCGCTTTCAGCACCCACCTGCCGATGTCCACGATAAGGCCGGATTCCTCCGCCACGGGGATGAATTTTCCAGGAGGCACCAGTCCTTCCGGGCTCTTCCAGCGCACCAGCACTTCCATGCCAATGATGTGCCCGTTCTTCACATCCACCGCCGGCTGGTACTGCAGCTGGAATTCCCCGTTCTCCAGCGCGCGCTTCAATTTCGCCTCCATCTCGAGCTGCTCCGCGGCAAAAGGCGCCATGCCTTTGTCGTAGAACTGGAACTGCTGCCGGCCGCCGCGATTCTTGGCGTGATACATCGCGATATCGGCGTTCTTCACCAGGTGCTCGATGTCTTCCGCGTCGCGCGGGTAGAGCGTGATGCCCACGCTCGCGGAGACCAGCATGTCACGCCCGTCGAGCACGATCGGATCGGATAGCGCGGCCCTGATCTTTTCCGCAACGGAGGACACCTGCGCCGGATCGTTCACGCCCTCGATGATGACGGTGAATTCGTCGCCGCCAAGCCGGGCGATGGTATCGATCTCGCGCAGGAAACCCTGGAGCCGCTCTGCGATGGTCTTCAGGACGCGATCGCCGGCGGCGTGTCCGAGGCTGTCGTTGATCTGCTTGAAGCGGTCGAGATCGAGAAACAGCAAGCCCACCATGGTTTGTTCGCGGCGCGCACGCACGATGGCCTGGCGCAGCCGGTCGTAGAACAGCGAGCGGTTGGGCAGGCCGGTGAGCACGTCGTACTGGGCGAGAATGGCAAGGCGCTCCTCGAAGCGCTTGCGTTCGGTTACGTCGTCGATAATGCCTTCCAGCGCGACGATCGCGCCGGCGGCATCGCGGACCGCCTGCGCCTTTTCCGACACCCACTTCACCGCGCCGTCCGCACAGATGATCTGGTACTCGATCACGAAACGGTCGCCGCGCTCGAGCTTGTCGCGAATCTCGTCCACCACCCAGCCGCGATCGTCGGGATGAACCAGTTGAATGAAGGAAATTTTGCGATTTTCCACCAGGTCGCCGGCCGGATAGCCGGTCAGGTGCATGGCGCCTTCGCTGACGAACTCAAGGGTCCAGTGGTCGTCGAGCCGGCAGCGGTAGGCCATGCCGGGCAGGTTGCGCAGCAGCGTGGACATGGCCCGTTCCTGTTCCCTCAACATCGACTCGGCGGCCCGCTTCGCGAACACGGAGCGGTCCTCGCAGTGACCCAGGACGGCGTCCGGCGACAGTTCAACCAGTTGCCGATAGCGCTCCTCGGACTGTCTGCGCGCGACGGCCTCGCCGACGAGCGTGCCGATGGTGGCGCCGGTCATGAGCAGGCGTTCGTCCTGCAGTTGCGGCTGCCGGCTGAAGAACTCCAGCGCGCCCAGCGTCCGGCCGCCCGCCAGCAGCGGAAAAGCGAAGGCGGAGCGCAGCCCGGCCTCCATGGCAGCCTGCGCGCGGCGCAATCCGGGCGCGGCGGAGGTGTCTTCGACCAGAAACGGTTGCCGTGTCTTGAGCACCGTGCGCAGCAAACCCTCGGGGCCCGGCATAAAGGATGTGCTGCGAATCATCTCCACGAACGCAGTGTTATCCAGGAAGGGCGCATGCCACATCTGCGTGCAGGCGAACTGATGCGTCTGTTCGTCTTCCTGCCATCGGGCGCCGTAGTCCCAATGCAGGGTCGCGCAAACGGCCCGAATGATCCGGTCCAGTGCATCCTCCAGCGAGGGTGCATCTGCAAGGATCCGGCCCACGGTCTGCAGCAGCGAAAGGTACGCCTCGGGCGAGGTGCCTTGGGGAGAGGATTCGTCGATCAGCATGCAGGACTCTGGTCGCTTCATGCGGTACGAACCCGGAGTCTAAATCAGATGGCGGTGCAATGGGCGGCCGGAACCGGACGCCAAAATGTGGACTGAGGCTGCAGTGCGTGCTACTCAGTGGCTGGCTTTGCTTTTACAATCGCCCGTTCAGCCTTAAGTGGGTTGCGCAATGCGCCGACCCAGGTTCGCCCCGAGCCTGCGATCGGGGAAGTGGATTCCGCGACCCGAAGAACATGAATTCGACAACCGAAAAGCTGATCGCACTGCGCGTGATCCCGGTATTGCGGCTGGCCACGCGCCCAGGCGCGGAATCCGCCATCGACTGTCTCGTCGAGGCAGGATTCAAGACGGTCGAACTGACGCTGACCACACCGGGTGCAATCGATCTCATCGCATCTCTGCGCCGTCGTGCCGGTGTGGATTTTCTGGTCGGCGCCGGAACCGTGCTCGACCTCGACACCGCAAAGGCCTGCCTGGAAGCCGGGGCGGACTACCTGGTTTCTCCCGGCGTGGTGGCGGGCATGGGCAAGCTGGCCAACGATGCCGGCAGGGCGGCACTGCTCGGCGGCTTTACCCCGACCGAGGTGCTGGCGGCGTGGCGTGAAGGCGCGGCCGTCGTGAAGGTTTTTCCGGCCGCGACCGGCGGTCCCGCGCACCTCGCCGCGCTGCACGCAATTTATCCTCAGATTCCCCTCTGCCCGACGGGTGGCGTGTCGGCCGCTAACCTGCTCGATTACTTCAAGGCCGGCGCGGCCGTGGTCGGCATCGGCAACAACGTGATCGACCAGAAAGCGCTGGCGGACGGCGATCGCGCGCGGGTGATCGGTCATGCGCGGAGCTTCCTCGAGCTGGCGAAACGCACGGGGGCCTGACGGTGGCACGCATGGATATTGTGTCCCTGGGCGAGCCGTTGTACGAGTTCAGCCAGATACCGGGAGAGAGCGGCCGCTATCTGCAGGGTTTCGGTGGCGATACCATGAACTGCGCGATCGCCGCCGCGCGACAGGGCGCGAAAGCGGGCTACATCACGCGGCTCGGCGACGATGAGTTCGGCCGGCAGTTTCTCCAGCTATGGCGAGCCGAGGGACTGGACATCTCCGGCGTGGGCATCGACCCGCAAGCGCACACCGCGGTTTACTTCATCTCGCACGGCGCAGACGGTCACGTGTTCAGCTACCTGCGCCAGGGCTCGGCGGCGAGCCGCATTCGGCCCGCGGACTTACCGCTCGAGCTGATTCGGGATGCGACGTTCTTTCATACATCCGGAATCAGCCAGGCGATCAGCGACACTGCCTGCGATACGGTGTTCGCCGCGATCGAAGCGGCGCGGGGCGCCGGGGTCAGGATCGCCTACGATTCCAACCTGCGGCTTCGGCTGTGGCCGCTTGCCCGTGCCCGCGCGGTGATTCGTGCCACCATTGCTCTTGCCGACTATTTCCTGCTCAGCATGGAGGACGCGGAGGCGCTATGCGGCGAGAGGGATGCGGACGCAATACTCGACTGGTGCCATGAGGCCGGTGCAAAAGTCGTCGCACTGAAGCTGGGTGCGGCGGGGGTGGTGGGGAGCGATTCGAAGCGGCGCGAAAAGCTCGCCGGCCACGCGGTCAACTGCGTGGATGCCACCGGGGCGGGTGATTGTTTTGCCGGCGCGCTGCTGGCGCGAATGGCGGTGGGTGACGACTTCTGGGAAGGGCTGCGCTACGCCAACGCCGCCGCGGCCCTTGCGACTACCGGTTTCGGAGCGGTCGCGCCGTTGCCCAGGCCGGATGCGGTGCGCCGATTGCTATCCGGTTTCGCTTCGCAGGGCCGCCGATGATTGCGGATGCTGGCAACCGGACACGGGTGCCTCAGCGCCCTTTTTTGCGCAATACGATCAGGACGACCAGTAAGACCACGCCACCTGCCAACCACGCGTCGAGCCAAGTCATCGGACATCTCCCTCTAACAGCCGCATTCCCCTGCGGTAAATCAGCAATCGCGATTGTACGTGATTGGGAAATTCATGAAACGCCGCGCGACGCGCCCCCATCGTCCGCATACGAAATTCCCTCTTTTCATTCCCCTTCGTCGTTTACGTATTCGTACTCGACAACCTTCTTGCTCTTTACGTACGGCGCCGACGCCGAATTGAAGTCCGCGAAATGCCGGGACTTCATATGTACGTCGAAGGCTGCACGGTTCTGGTAGATTTCATAGAGCAGGATATGGTCTGGCATGCCCTTTTGCACCAGCACATCGAAGCGGTGGCAGCCGGGCTCCTCGGTCAGCGACTTGCGCGCGTTCTCCTTGATCAGGGCCAGGAACGGATCAAGGGCTGCGGGGAGAAGATAGAAATCGACGGTGATGAGAAAACGGTCCATGGAGACTTCCGTGGTTCGCGGTTCGTTATTCGTGGATCATTGCCGGTAAAATCGAACCGTGCCGAGTACCACGAATCACCTGCCACGGTTTCCCGGCACCATACTGATAAGCCGACTCCGACGCAACCATGATCGACATGCAACGAGTGGGGGAGCAGACCGACGTGCTCGGAGAGGGGCCGGTCTGGGATGTGGAAGAACAGGCGTTGTACTGGGTGGACATCCGCAAACCCGCGGTACGGCGTTATGACGGCGGCAACCGCAAAGTGAGCACTTGGACGACGCCGGAAATGGTGGGCTCGCTGGCGGTGCGGAAGCAGGGCGGGCTGCTGCTTGCGCTAAAGTCGAGCTTGGCGTTCTTCGATCCGCAATTCGGCGCCATTCGGCGTGTCGCGTCGCCCGAGGCCGATCGGCCCAGCCAGCGCTTCAACGACGGCAAATGCGATCGCCAGGGGCGCTTCTGGGCTGGCACCATGAATGACGCGGATCGCCAGCCCGACGGCACGCTGTACCGGTTCGACCGATCGGGATGCGTTGCCGTCGAGTCGGGCCTCACCATCCCGAACAGCCTGTGCTGGAGCCCCGACGGGCGGACGATGTACTTCTCCGATTCATGGCGGCGAACGATCTGCGCCTACGATTTCGATCCGGCAAAAGGGCAGGCCGCGAACAAGCGCCCGTTCGCGACCACCGCCGCTCCGGCAATTCCGGACGGTGCGACCATCGACGCCGAAGGCTGCCTGTGGTGTGCCGAGTACGACGGCTGGCGCATCACCCGTTTTGCGCCCGATGGCAGGCGCATCCGCTCGATCGATTTGCCGTTGCAGCGCCCGACCAGTTGCATGTTTGGCGGCCCGAACCTGGACACGCTTTTCGTTACCAGCGCCACGCAGAGACTCAGTTCCGAGGAGCTGGCGAAGCAGCCACTGGCGGGCGCGCTTCTGGCAATGGATGTAGGCGTGCGCGGACTGCCCGAGACCCGCTTTGACGGATGAAAAGCAGCCGGCCGAAAGCCGGCATCAGGAGCGTTGACGCAGAGGACGCAGAGTAAGAGCAAGAAAGGACGCAAAGAAAGCCAGGAAACAAAACAAGAGTCACATAAAATCCTGCAGTCACCCTTCACCCTTCACCCTTCACGGCTTCACCAATTTTCAGTCCCGCGGTCAGCACGAACCGCATTGCCTCTTCGCGCGACATCGGCACCGGAGTGACCCGTTTGCGCGGGATCAGCACAGTGTAGCCGCCGACCTGGTAGCTCATCGGCAGATAGACCGCCACCTCGTCCTCGTTGCCGACGCCTTTGGGCATGTCGGAGAAATCGCTGCGGGTCAGGAACCCGAGCAGGCGCATGTCGGTGCCCGGAAGCTGCACCGAAACCACCTGAAGCGCCTCTCTGTTCTTATCGTCCGAAAACAGGCCGAACAGGTCCTTCAGCGACCTGTACACCACTTTGATCAGCGGAATCTTCAGCAGAAGGTTCTCGCCGGCCTTGACCAACTGCCGGAACAGCCAGGCCCGCATCAGCAGGCCGATAAGAAAAATGAGGGCCAATGCGGCGAGCAGGCCCATGCCGGCACGGTAGTACTCGTCCGGCAGCAGGAGCAGCAGCTGCTTGCCGAGGAAGCGTTCCACCGCCGCGAACAGCCAGACCACCAGATATAGGGTTGCCAGGATGGGCAGGATCGTCAGGATCCCGGTCAGGAAGATTCTCCCAATGGATTTCATTCGTACTCCAATTAAAGTGTTGTGAAGCGGACTGCTGCAATGTATCAGACACGAGCATAGGCGCGTCACGGTTTGCGCGGATAGGTTGGCCGTTGAACGCAGCGAAGAGCAGCAGGTGGGCGCGCTGGATCAGTCGGGAGGGATGGCCCGCGGAAGGCGGAGCAGGGGCCCCGTTCACGGGGATGCGACCCTGGAGTCGGGCACGAGCATCCGGAATCACGGCTGGCACGGATATGCACTGTTGAACGCAGCGAAGAGCAGCAGGTGGGCGCGCTGGATCAGGCGATCCGGATGCGCACGCAGATATGACATTAGCGCCGGAACACCTTGCTTGGCGCTGAACAACTCCGGTGGGCAGAAAAACATGTCGCTGCGCTCGCGCCACGCCGACCAGGCATGGCCCCAGATGAAGCCGTCCACGAAGCCGATGCACGATGACGCCTCGATGCGTTCTGCGGCGCTCAGACCGGCGTCGCCGCCCGCTTCGATCATCCGCAGCGCCGGTTCGCAGCGCGCAAGCAACTGCTCGCCGCTTTCCTTGGCGATGCCGCCTGGACCAAGGGGGTCGGCGGTGGTGGCGATTGGAAATAGCAGCAGGAGAATTAGGAGGGCTCTGGTCATGGTGATGATCGTGGATCGTGACTTTCGTGACTGTCGCAAATGCCGTAAATGCAGTGAACGCTCACGGGTAGAGCTTTCAGACGATTTTTACGTTTTTCACGACAGTCACGACCGTCACGGCATTTCATAGCGTTTCATGAATCTCCTGTCGATCCAGTTCTTCCATTGCCATACCCATTTGCCCTCCAGTGCGAGATTGCCGCGGGACGCGACCGCGTAGCGGTCACCGGTGCTGATCAGCGCCAGCGCCTCCTTCTGCGGTTTCCATTCGATGAGCTGATCTCCACGCAATGCCCGCCGCAGGTTCTCCGCCAACCGCGGTCCGGCGCGAACCGCATACACGCCGGATTTGGGGCGCGGATGATCCCTGACGCTGGCGATATCGCCCGAGGCGAACACCTGTGGATGTGAGACCGATTGCAGACGCCCGTTCACCAGAATGAATCCACGTTCGTCGGTGACCAGGCCGACCGACCGCGGCCACAACGGCGCCGAAGCACCGGTCGCCCAGACGATCGCATCGGCCTCGATGCCGCCGCCACCGCGCAGCTGCAGCCTGCCGCTGTCCACGCGCTCGACTGGGCGTCCCAGGTGCAGGGTCACGCCGCGCCGCTCGAGCACGCGCATGAAAATCGTGCGCACCTTGCTGTTGTGGGTGAGCAGTATGCTCCCG
The DNA here is from genome assembly GCA_035644415.1 of Burkholderiales bacterium. Lineage (GTDB taxonomy): Bacteria > Pseudomonadota > Gammaproteobacteria > Burkholderiales > JACQAP01 > JACQAP01. Next base: position 218 of record DASQOP010000340.1, on the reverse strand, counting down.
GTGTCGCTTACCAGCTCGAAGCTGATTTCGCCCGCGGGCGCCAGCGTGCGCAGGCGATACTGCATCGCCAGCAGCATTTCGACGCCGGCGGCGCCGCCTCCGACCACAGCGATCCGCCGCGGAGCCTGCTCGCGGACGGTCCGCTTGCAGATCTCGTCCCAGGCGGGAACGAAATACTCCACCGGTTTCACGGGCACGGCATGCTCGGGCGCGCCGGG
>DASQOP010000339.1:0-5296 GCA_035644415.1 Burkholderiales bacterium | reverse complement strand
GGCGTCCGATTGCTTCTGCCTTTTTCAATAGGGCATCGGCCATACGAATGCTGGCGTAGTCGATTAAACGGCCGTCGAGCGATACGGCGCCGCGCCCTTCCCTCGCCGCTTGCGCCATTGCCTCCATGATGCGCGTCGCCTTCGTCACCTCGGCGGCGGATGGTGTGTACACCTCGTTGCACAATGCGACCTGGGAAGGGTGGATAGCCCATTTACCCTCGTAGCCAAGCACGGCCGCCCGGTTTGCGGCTGCGCGGAAGCCGTCGGGGTCGTTGAAGTCGCCGAACGGGCCGTCGATGGGGCGTAATCCGTAGGCGCGGCACGCGATGAGCATCCGAGTCTGTGCCGCGTGCCAGGGATCAGTCCAGAAATATTCGCGTTTGCCATCGGCGTCCTTGTCGGTGAGTACTCCGGAGTCGCGGTTGACTCCGCCGATCACCGTCGTGCGGGCGCGAGTGGACGCGGCGTAGTCGGCCACGCCGAACGACATCGCCTCCAGCCGTTTGCTCGACTGCGCGATGGCCTCGACATTTGCCATGCCGAGCGCGGTCTCGATCAACACTTCGAAGCCGATACGCTTGGTGCGCTTCTTCGCTGCCTCGATCTGGGTCACCATCATGTCCACCGCGTACACGTCGGCAGCGACGCCCGCCTTAGGGATCAGGATCATGTCCAGACGCGGGCAGGCTTCGACGATATCGACCAGGTCGCGATACATGTAGTGCGTGTCGAGACCGTTGATGCGGACCATCATGGTCTTAGTACCCCAGGGGATTTCGTTGAGACCCTGGATGATGTTGTTGCGTGCTTGTTCCTTGTCGTCCGGCGCGACCGCATCCTCGACGTCGAGGAAGACGATGTCGGCCGCGGATTTCGCGGCCTTTTCGAACAAGGCCGTGTTGGACCCCGGGACCGCAAGTTCGGAGCGATGCAGACGCGGCGTGGCAGGCTCGATGTTGGTGAAGCTCATAGGTGACTCTCCGTTCGAAACGCTTGGATACGGCAACGCTACCCGGTCGCGCCGAGACCGGCGGCGGCACAATTGATCGACATGAGAAGGGCGGTGCGCACTTCGTCGCTGCTCCGGGCTCGATGCTGGCGCAGCAAGTGCACTTGTTCGCGGCTGACCTGGTTGATGGTCTTCAGCCGGCGCGCGAGGCGCCGCCGGAACTGCGGAAAGCGCTCGGCGATGCCGGCGTCGCCGGAGATGCACAGAATCATCTTGCAAGTCAGACGGTATTCCTCTTCGATACGCGAAAAGATCGGCTCGCGCACGGCCTCGTCCTCGACCAGCATGGCGTACTCGCGTGCGATCGACAGATCGACTTGCAGCAGAGTTCGCTCCACGTCGTCGAGAATCAGCCGAAACAGCCGGGCGTCGCGAAACATGCGCTTGAGAAGTGCCAGCCCGCGCTCCTTGCGCACGTCGAGAAAGGCCTTGATGCCGCTGCCGACGCCGAACCAGCCGGACAGCATGTGCCGGTTCTGCGTCCATGCGAACACCCAAGGAATAGCCCGCAGATCGCCAAGCGTCGTGGCCTGGGTACGGCGCGCCGGCCGCGAGCCGATGTTGAGCAGCGACAATTCCTCCAGTGGACTGGAATCCTGCAGATAGGCGAGCATCGCCGGCATTTCCATCAGCTTGCGGTAGGCGGACCATGCAGTGCCGGAAAGCGCTTCCATTGCTTCTTGGAATTCATGCACCGGAATCAGCGCTGCCTCGCGTTCGGAGCGCAGCACATGCTCGACCACCGATGCACCCAACAGTTCGATTTGATACGCCGCCGTGCCGCGGTTCGCGTACTTGAAGGAGACGACCTCACCTTGTTCCGTGACGCGGAACTGGCCACGGATCGAACCCGCAGGCAAGGCGGCTATGGCGCGTCCGGTCGGCGCGCCGCCGCGGCTCACCGAGCCGCCGCGGCCGTGGAAGAACGCTATCGCCACCCCGTGCTCCGACCCTAAGCGCGTCAGGCTGCTCTGCGCCTTCGCCAGTTCCCAGTGCGCGGTGAGGTAGCCGCCGTCCTTGTTGGAATCGGAGTAGCCGATCATCACCTCCTGAATCTTGCCCTGCACATGCAGGCTGCGCTGCACCAGCGGCACCGCCAGCAACTCCTTGAGAATTGGGGCGGCCCGGCGCAAGTCGGGGATGGTTTCGAGCAGGGGCACGATCGGCAAGGTGCAGCGCTCGACGGCTGCGGCATCGGCAAAAAGACCGCCCTCCTTCGCCATGAGATAGACGCCCAAGATGTCGGCCGCGCTGCGCGTCATGCTCAGAATCAGCGCGCCGAAAGCGTCGCGATCGATCTCTTCGCGCGTGCGGGCGATGGTGCGGAAGGTCGCCAGCGTCTCCGCCGCATCCGCCGGCAGACCTTCGTAGAGGCGAGGCTCGGTGCACGGCGTACGGAGCTCGGACAACAGCCACCGCTTCCATTCCACCGAATCGGCGGCGGGTGGGTCGGCGCCGTCAAACTTGAGACGGAACATGGCGGCCAGCGTCTGGTTGACGCGCATGCTGTTTTCGCGCACGTCCAGGCGCACGGTGCTGAAGCGGAACACGCCAACCTCTCGGCGCAAGGGGAGCAGTAGAGCATCGGACAGACGCCGCGCGCCCGCCAGCTCAAGCGCATTGCGCATCAGGTCGATGTCATCCATGAGGCGGTCGGCGTTGCGGTAACCGGTGTGCTCGGGTGCGGGCTGTTCGCGTTCGGCATGCCCGATGGTAATGTCAATGCGCGCCAGCATGCAGCACAGGAACTGACGGAAGATTTCGCCTCGATTGCGCGCCGCAAGGGTCTCGCCGTCCGGCGCCGCGTGAATCGCTTCCACCACCGCCTTGCGGAACGAATCCGGGAGCGCCAGCGCGTGATCCTCGATGCTGAGATTACGCGCTAAATCCAGTAGGCGGATTCGATAGCGGCGCAAGCTGGCCAGCCGTGTGTCCCACAACGTGCGTCGCGTGACTTCGCTGGTGACGTAAGGATTGCCGTCGCGATCACCGCCGATCCAGGAGCCGAACTGAAAGAACAGCGGGACGTCGATTGGCTCGCCGGGAAATTGATTCGCGAACGCGCTCTCGATCTTGGCCAACATTTGCGGGACCACGTCAAAGAGATTTTCGTTGAAGAAATACAGGCCCCAAGCCACTTCCTGCGCGATCGTGGGTTTGGACAGCTTGAGTTCGCCGGTGAGCCAGAGCAGTTCGATTTCGTCGCCGGTGGCGTGGATCAGTTCCTGCCGCTCGCGCTCTGTCCAGCGCGGCGATTCCAGATCCAGTAGGCGCAGGTAAATGCGCCGATGCCGCTCGAGCACGGTTACGCGTTTTGCCTCGGTCGGATGAGCCGTAATCACCGGCCGTACACGTAGCCCCGACAATGCCTGATGGACCTCCGCGCCCGTGATCCCCTCGGCCGCAGCGGATGCGAACACGGCGGCGAAGGTGCCCCGCAACTGCTCGTAGCCGCGTTCGCGTTCAACCTCGCGGCGATTGCGCATGTCGCGGTTCTGTTCTGCGATCGCGAGCAGCTGGAACCAAATGCCTTGGGCCTGCAGCGTGCGTGCGAGCAGGACTGCGGACATGCCCTCGGTCGTTTGCTCCTCGCGCAGCACGGCTGCGACCGGCGGCTCGTAGCGCTGCACCACGCCGACCAGCAAGTCGAACAGCAGTGCCGCGCGCGAAAAGTTTCCGGGCGGCTCGCGTGAGGGAGCAGCAGGATCGGCCGGGCCGGCGGGATCGTTCAAGACGGTCGCTCAGTGACTTGGCGTCGCACGGACAAGTCTGCGTGGCGAGACGGTTGCCACGCGCGTTCAGCCCGCCCGACTCAGCGCCAGCGCCACCGTCGAGCCGAGTTCGGCGGCGCTGGGCGCGACGAAAAGGCCGTACGACTTCATGATTTCCGCCTTTTCCGAGGCGCTGTCGCCTTCGGCGGAAATGATCGCTCCGGCATGGCCCATGCGGCGACCCTTCGGCGCGGTCAGCCCGGCCACGTAACCGACGACCGGTTTGGTCATGTTCTCTTTGACCCATTTCGCCGCCTCCGATTCCTGCGGCCCACCGATTTCGCCGATCATGATCACGGCCTTGGTTTCCGGATCCTCCTCGAACAAGATCAGGTGATCGAGGAAGGAACTGCCGTTGATCGGATCGCCGCCGATGCCGACGCTGGTCGTAATGCCGATGCCGAGCGCCTTCATCTGCGCACCAGCCTCATAACCCAGCGTGCCGGAGCGCGAGACGACGCCGACGTTGCCGGGGATGTAGATGTTGCTCGGCATGATGCCGAGCATCGCCTTGCCGGCGCTGATGATGCCCGCGCAGTTCGGGCCCACGACGGTGGTGCGCTTGGGCTTGGGGTAGCGCCGCAGGTAGCGCTTGACCCGCATCATGTCCTGCGCGGGAATGCCGTCGGTGATGATGCACACCAGCCTCAAGCCCGCGTCGGCGGCTTCCATCAGCGCATCCGCCGCGTAAGGCGGAGGCACAAAGGCCAGACTGGCCTCGGCGCCGGTGGCCTTCACCGCGTCTTTCACCGTATTGAAGACCGGACGGTCCAGATGCGTCTGCCCACCCTTGCCCGGCGTGACTCCGCCCACGACCTTGGTGCCGTATTCGATCATTTCCTTGGCGTGGAAAGTCGCCTTGTCACCGGTGAAGCCCTGCAAGATTACCGGCGTCGTTGCGTCGATGAGAATGCTCATTTGACGTCTCCACCGCGCGACGCCGCGACAACTTTATGCGCCGCCTCGGCCAGAGTGTCGGCCGTGATGATGGGCAGGCCGCAATCGCGGACGATGCGCCTGCCTTCCTCGACATTGGTGCCGGCGAGCCGCACGACCAGCGGCACGCGCAGGCTTTTGGCCGCCTGCACCACGCCTTGCGCAACCCAGTCGCAGCGGTTGATGCCGGCGAAGATGTTGACCAGGATCGCCTTCACATTCTGATCGGAGAGCACGAGATTGAATGCCGCCGCGACGCGCTCCGGCGACGCGCCACCCCCGACATCGAGGAAGTTGGCGGGCTCACCGCCGGCGTGCTTGATCATGTCCATGGTCGCCATCGCTAATCCGGCGCCGTTGATGATGCAGCCGATATCCCCGCTCAAGCCAACGTAGTTGAGACCGAACTCCGCTGCCTGAGCTTCGCGTGGATCCTCTTCGGCGGAGTCGCGCATTTCTGTGACCCTGGGACGACGGAACATGGCGTTGTCGTCGAAGGACATCTTGGCATCCAGCGCCAGCACCCGGTTATCCTTGGTCACCACCAGTGGATTGATCTCGACCATCGTTGCATCCAGAT
>DASQOP010000338.1:0-2637 GCA_035644415.1 Burkholderiales bacterium | reverse complement strand
GGCGGCGTCGGCTTGAACGGTGCCGACCCGCGCCCGGCCTGGTAACGCGTTTCTTCGACGCCGCCGACGACCTTGGCCACCGCGGCAAGTTCGCGATGACGCTGCATGATCAAGGTCGCGTACATTTCCCGCAAGCGGCCGTAATCGCCGCCCTTGTGGGTTGTGCCCGGGATCAGCAAGGGCATCACCCGGTCGATATTGCGCAATCCCATATCGGCGGCCTCGACCGGGTCCCCGCCGACCACGTTGGTGTTGACCTTGGGATCGAGAGCGGCGGCCTCGTCCTCACCGCCGAAGCGCAGCATCGGGTCGTCGACCTGCTTGGCGGCGAGCTGATCCAGCATCGGCCACTCATCGTCGAAAGTCATGTCGGCTGAATACTGCCGGTAGCCCCATTCGATCGCGAAGTAGTCGTAATGGCCGAACTTCGGCAGCAGGTGGGCCCCATCACCGGGCTGGGCGACATAATTCAGCCGCGCATAATCCATGATCGAAGCGGAAGTGCCCCATTTCTCGGTCCACTCGCGGTTGCGCAACTGCGCCACCGAATAGCCGGAATGCCCCTTGAAATTGTGGCGCAGCCCCAGCGCGTGGCCGATTTCGTGCGCGACGATGTAGCGCAGCATGTCGCCGATGACGTCGTCCGGCAGCGGCAGCTTCTGCGCGCTCGGGTTCAGCGGCGAAACCTGGGTGAAGAACCAGTTCTCGGCCAGGTGCAGCACGTCGTGCCAGAAGATCGCGTGCGAAGAAATCACCTCGCCGCTGCGCGGGTCGACCACCGCCGGCCCCATTGCGTTCTGGCGCCCACTGGGCGTCCAGCGGATCACGTTGTAGCGCACGTCCTCGGGATCCCAGTTCGGGTTCTCTTGTTCCGACGGCGCGTCGCGGGCGACGATGGCATTGCGGAAACCGGTTTTCTCGAATACCTCCTGCCAGTCCTCGATCCCGCGCTTGATGAACGGGCGCCATTTGTCGGGAACTTCGCGGCTCAGATAAAACGTGATCGGCTTGACCGGTTCGGACACCTCGGCCCGCGGGTCCTTTTTCTCCAGGCGGTAGCGCTGGATGAAGGCACGCCGCACCCGGCCATGCTCCTCGGTGCCGTAATCGTCGAACGGCGTGGCGAAATAGCCGATCCGTTCGTCGAAATAGCGTCCGCGCATCGGCTGCTCGGGCAGAAGCAGAAGGCTGGTGTGGAAGATGAAGCCCAGCCCCGGCGCTATGCGCTCCTGATCGGACTCCACCGACTTGCGCAACCGGCTGCGATCGGGGACCCAGGTCTGGTAGAAGCGGATGTCGACGTTGTGCGGGAACGCCTTGACGTTTTCAATGAAGGAGCGTTTCGGGTCCACGCGATCCATGTTGAAGTGCTGCATGAATTCCAGCGCGAAGCCTTCCGGCACCTCGGTGACGAACAATCCGGTGATGTCGATGACCGGGGCGCCGTCCGGCCCCTCGGTGATGATGTCGAATGCCCGGATGACGGTGCGCAGCGACGCCGATTCCACGCCGCGCTGCAGGTTGGGCATGTTCGGCGCCCAGATCTCGTAACGCACGTCCTCGAGATGGATCTTGTTGCCGCGCCGGACCCAGCGCACCACGCGGTTGTCCACGACGGAGCCCGGGGCGACGAAGTCGCTCCCGGTGGAGAGCGCAGCGAACTCGGTGTTCACCAGCATGTCCCGGTTCAGCATCGGCTTCGGTATCTCGAACAGCACGTGGTCGCAGATCACGTGCACGTTGAACATTCCGGTGAGCGTTTCAACCTTCTGGTCCATCCCGGCAGGGCAGGACGCAACCATGGCAGAGGTCATGCCGAACGCCGATCGGCAAAGCAGCGCCGCAAGGCAAACGGTTACGAGAACGAATAGTCTGAACATGGCCACGTCACCTCCCGGGCGCACTGAAACGAATAGTCATGCCGATTGTAGTGCAGTACCGAATAAGCATTCACCACGGAGGCCAAATTCAAAGACGAGCGCTCACCACGGAGGACACGGAGGACGCGGAGGAAGACAAGAGCAAAAAGCAAACGAGTGTAAAAAGCTCTATTTGGCGCATGCTCCCACAGAGTTGAAATTGGCGGCTGATGATCACGAACAGTCACATCGCCTACCCCAATTTATTTTTCCTCGTTTTTGTTTTCCTCCGCGTCCTCCGTGTCCTCCGTGGTGAGCGTTTTTATGGGGGAACGGTTTCGAGAGCAGCGATCCAGCCTTCGTCCACCCAGCCGCGCAACAGCGCGGCTGCACGCGGCGCGGCCTGCTCTTCAGGCATCCACCGCGTCAACCCGGCGCAGATTTCGCCGAAACTGAGGCGATTCCGCGTGGCATCCAGTGCCCAGGCTTCGTCGGCTTCGAGCGAACGGAAGTATGGCGAGAGTTGCTTGCGCCAGATGGCCCACCGCAACGGCTCGGGCAGGCACTCCGGCGCGATGCCGCGATCCGCATTCTTGAGTTCGTTCCAGATTGCGACGGCATTGGTGCGCAGATCGACGACGTGAAGCGCCGGATGCGGCGTGAGTCGCAGCCCGGCCCAGGCTTCGGGCGGCACCGCGGCAACGTCCTCGAAGCGCAGCGCGGCCGCATCCGCCGCATCGAAAGCCAGTCCCAGCGTCCATTCGAACCGCGCCAGGTC
>DASQOP010000337.1:0-5758 GCA_035644415.1 Burkholderiales bacterium | reverse complement strand
TACGCGTGAGGGCGTTCGTCTACAACGGCCAGCCCTCGCGCGTGGTGTTCGGGCGCGGTGCGCTGGAGAAGCTGGGCGCGGAAATCGAGCGCCTGGGCGCGAAGCGCGCCCTGGTGTTGTCCACGCCGGAACAGCGCGCTTCGGCGGAAGATGTATCAAGACGCCTGGGTGCGCGTTCGGCCGGCGTGTACGACAAGGCGGTGATGCACGTCCCGATCGAAACCGCCGAAGCCGCGCGCGCGGTGGCGAAGGAACTGAATGCCGACTGCTGCGTGGCGGTGGGAGGCGGATCGACCATCGGCCTGGGCAAGGCGATTGCGCTGACCTCAGAACTGCCGATCCTGGCGATCCCGACGACCTTCGCCGGTTCGGAAATGACGCCGATCTACGGCATCACCGCGCAGGGGCAGAAGAAGACCGGTCGCGATGCCCGCGTACTGCCCAGGACGGTGATCTACGATCCGCAACTGACCATGACATTGCCGGCCAGGATCGCAGGGCCGAGCGGGATGAACGCGATCGCGCATTGCGTCGAGGCGCTCTACGCCGAGGACGCCAACCCGATCACTTCGCTGATGGCGGAGGAAGGCATCCGCGCGCTGGCGCGCAGCCTGCCGAAAGTGGTGAGCGATCCGGCCGATCTCGAGGCGCGCGCGGAAGCGCTGTACGGTGCCTGGCTGGCGGGCGCTTGCCTGGGAAACGTCGGCATGGCGATCCACCACAAGCTCTGTCACACGCTGGGCGGCAGCTACAACCTGCCGCACGCCGAGACGCACACGGTCATCCTGGCGCATGCGGTTCACTACAACCGTGACGCCGCAAAGGACGCGATGGCGCGGATTTCGCGGGCGCTCGGCGGGAATGGAGCCGCGAATGGCGATCCCGCCGGCGGACTTCACGACCTGGCGCGCGAGATCGGTGCGCCGCTGTCGCTGAAGGATATCGGCATGAAAGCCGACGCGCTCGATGACGCCGCGCGGCTCGCCACCCAGAACCCGTACTACAACCCGAGACCGATCGAGTACGCGGCGATCCGCCAACTTTTGCAGAACGCCTGGGAAGGTCGAAGGCCGGGCTGATCCACTACCCTTCACACCATCACTAACATAACCAGAGGAGGAGCAGTCATGCAGAACAATCGATTCCAGCGCCGTCGCGCGCTGATGCAGGCCGGCGGCGCAGTAGCCGGTGCAGCGGCGCTGGGCATGCCGTCGGCCGTGTTCGCGCAGGCGAAAACCATCAAACTGGGCTTCGTGTCGCCGCAGACGGGCCCGCTCGCGCCATTCGGGGAGGCGGACAAATTCATCATCGAGCAGATGAACAAGTTGTTCGCCGGCGGCGTCGATCTCGGCGGCAAAAAGGTCGCGGTGCAGATCATCCAGAAGGACAGCCAATCCAGCCCGAACCGTGCTGGCGAAGTCGCGAACGACCTCATACTGAAAGACAAGGTCGACCTGATGCTGGTGTCGTCGACGCCGGAGACCACCAATCCGGTATCGGATGCCTGCGAGCTGAACGAAATCCCCTGCATTTCCACCGTGGCGCCGTGGCAGCCGTGGTTCTTCGGCCGCAAAGGCGATCCGGCCACGGGGTTCAACTGGACCTATCACTTCTTCTGGGGACTCGAGGACGTGATTGCCAATTTCCTGGCGGGCTGGAAGTCGGTGCCGACCGACAAGAAAGTCGGCGGCCTGTTCCCGAACGACGGTGACGGCAATGCCTGGGGCGACAAGGAAAGGGGATTCCCGGGACCGCTGGCGAAGGAAGGTTTCACGCTGCTCGATCCGGGCCGCTTCCAGAACATGAACAACGATTTCTCGGCGCAGATCGCCGCCTTCAAGAAGGAGGGCGTCGAGATCGTCACCGGCGTAGTGATCCCGCCGGACGCGAAGACCTTCCTGACGCAGGCCAGGCAGCAGGGCTTCAGGCCGAAGGTGGTGACGCTGGGCAAGGCGCTGCTGTTCCCCGCCGCCATTGAAGCGCTTGGTGATCTCGGCGACGGCCTGTCGACCGAAGTATGGTGGTCGCCGTCGCATCCGTTCACTTCGTCACTGACCAAACAGAGCGCGAAGCAACTCGCCGATTTCTACGAGTCCACATCCAAGAAACAGTGGACCCAGCCGATCGGCTTCGCCCACGCACTGTTCGAAGTCGCGGTGGATGCGCTGAAACGCACCAAGGACCTCGGCAGCCACGCGTCGATCCGCGACGCCGTCGCCGCCACCAGCCTCCAGACCGTGGTGGGTGACGTGAAGTGGGGCGGCGGCGGTCCGTTCAAGAACGTCAGCAAGACCCCGCTGGTGCTCGGGCAATGGGTCAAGGGCAAGAAGTACAAATACGAACTGGTCATTGTCAGCAACCCGCAGTTTCCCGCGATTCCCGCACCCGGCAAACTGAAGTTGATGTAAACGGACCCCTCTCCCCTCTCCCCTCTCCCCGCCCTCTCCCGCAAGGGGAGAGGGAGGTCTGGAGCAAGAACGGGATATCCCTAAAAAAATGGCCGTCATTCTTGCGCTGGAAAACATCAGCAAGAGCTTCGGCGCGCTCAAGGTGGCCGACCGCATCACGCTGTCGGTCGCTACGGGCGAGACGCTGGGCATTCTGGGACCCAACGGCGCCGGCAAGACCACGCTGTTCAACCTGATCAGCGGCGACCTTCGCGCCGATTCCGGCCGGGTCGTGTTCGGCGCCGAAGACGTGACGCTGCATCCGCCGCACCGCCGCTGCCGTCTCGGCATCGGTCGCTCCTATCAGATCCCGCAACCATTCGGTGCGATGACGGTGTTCGAGAACCTGGTCGCGGCGGCATCCTTCGGCGCCGGACGGGCGGAAAAGGACACTTACGGGCACGCGGTGGAAATTCTGCGCGAGACAGGATTGCTTTCCAAGGCGAACCGGCTCGCCGCCAGCCTGACGCTTCTCGACCGCAAACGGCTGGAGCTGGCGCGCGCGCTGGCCACAAAACCGAAAGTATTGCTGCTGGACGAAATCGCCGGCGGCTTGACCGAGCACGAAGCCGGGGAACTGGTCGAGGAGATCAGGCGCATCAAGTCACAGGGGGTCACCATGATCTGGATCGAGCACGTGGTGCACGCGCTGCTGGCGGTCGCCGACCGCCTGTTCGTGATCAACTTCGGGCAGAAGCTTGCCGAGGGCGCACCCGGGGCCGTGATGAACGATCCGGAAGTGAAGCGCGTTTACATGGGCCTGGAAGCGTGAAAGAAATTTCACCACAGAGACACAGAGGCACGGAGAGGAACCAAATGAAGGATATGGAAACGCCTGCCATTTGTTCTCCCGCTCGAAGCATGCGTTCCTACCCGGTCCCTCGTTTTCTTATGTTGATTGAAAGCATCGACTTTCTCCGTGCCTCTGTGTCTCTGTGGTGAATCCCTAGTCGCATGGCACTTCTAAAGACGACGAAACTTGAATCCCGTTACGGCGACTTCCAGGCGCTGTTCGGGATCGACTTCGAAATCCATCCGGGCGAGATCGTCGCGATGATCGGCGCCAACGGCGCAGGCAAGTCCACGTTCCTGAAGACCGTGTGCGGTCTGCTCAAGGCCGATCGCGATGCCGTGGAGTTCGACGGCGCGCCAATCGGCGGGGTTCCTCCGGGGAGCATCGTGCGGCTGGGCGTCGCGATGGTGCCGGAGGGGCGCCGGCTGTTTCCAAGCCTGTCGGTGGAAGAGAACCTGCTGATGGGCGCCTATGCGAAGCGGCCCGGCCCGTGGAATCTCGACGCGATCTACGGCCTTTTCCCGCTGCTGAAGGGCAAGCGCCGCGATCCCGCCACCGCGCTGTCCGGCGGCCAGCAGCAGATCGTGGCGATCGGCCGCGCGCTGATGAGCAATCCGAGGCTGCTGATCTGCGACGAGATCTCTCTGGGCCTGGCGCCGATCGTGGTGAAAGAGATCTACGACGCGCTGCCGAACATCTGCGCAGGCGGACTGACGGCGATCATCGTCGAGCAGGACGTCGGCGTCGCGCAGCAGGTTTCGAGCCGGCTTTACTGTCTGCAGGAAGGCCGGGTGACGTTGACCGGCGCGTCGAAGGAACTGAGCCGTGCACAGATTTCGCAGGCGTATTTCGGAATATGAGACACAGGGACGAGGGACGAGGGGCGAGGGACGAGGGATGAGGGAGGTTTAATCCTGGTACATAGGTAACAGTTTTCTAGGGGCATGGGTAACAGGTAAAAACTGATGGGCAAGGAGGGCCTGCCCATGACCTGGAGAGCGAGCTGTCCCATGGACGAACGAATGAATTTTATGGCAGAGATCGAACGAGGTGTCCGCAGCGTGAGTGAGATCTGCCGGCTGTTTGGCGTGAGCCGCAAGACGGGCTACAAGTGGATTGGCCGCTTTGAGCAAGACGGCGCCGAAGGCCTGAAGGCCCGCTCGCGTGCTGCGCTGGTGCACCCCAACGCGGTCGATACGCAATTGGTGGGGATGCTGCTGGCAACACGCCGGCGCCACGACGATTGGGGTCCCCAGAAACTGCTTGCCTATCTGGGCGCACGCCATCCGCAACGGCACTGGCCGGCCATCTCCACCGTGGCGCAGTTGCTCAACCGACATGGTTTGATCAAGGCGCGCAAGCCACGAAGCCGCAGCGCCCCCTACAGTGCGCCCTTTGTACGGGCGAACGCCCCCAATGCACTGTGGAGTGCGGACTTCAAGGGACAGTTTCGTACCGGGGATGGACATTACTGCTATCCCCTGACGATCTCCGATGGCTTCAGTCGCTATCTGATCAGCTGCCGCGGACTGTTGCATCCGAGCCAGGCGCTGACCCAGCCCTGGTTTGAGCGAGCCTTCCGTGACTTCGGACTGCCTGCGGTCATCCGCACCGACAACGGTGCGCCCTTTGCCTCTACCGGCGTGGGCGGATTGTCCAAGCTTTCGATCTGGTGGCTGAAGCTGGGGATCGTACCGGAGCGCATTCGACTGGGCCATCCGGAGCAAAACGGCCGCCACGAACGGATGCACCGCACGCTCAAGCGTCGCTGCGCGGTCAAGACGCATCTGCACGCCCAGCAGCGCGCCTTCAACCGCTTTCGTGTCGAATACAATCAGGAGCGCCCCCATCGGGCATTGAATGATCGCACCCCGGCGATGCTGTATCAGCCTTCTAACCGAGAACTGCCAGGCAAAGTGCCACGCTTTGGGTATCCGAACGACTGCGCGGTGCGTCGTGTGCATCCCAACGGTGAAATCACCTGGCACACGCAGCCCTACTATCTGGGACAAGTCCTCGCCGGAGAAGATGTGGGCCTTTACCCAATTGCCGATGGACGCTGGCGCATTCTCGTTGGCACGCTGGCCGTGGCGGAACTCGACCTCAGAGCGCAGACAATCGTCTCTATTGACGTGCACATTGACGTGCCAACGCTGCATTGAAGTGTTACCTATGTGCCTGGAATAAAGTGTTACCCATGTACCGAGTTGCACAGGATGAGGGATGAGGGAATTGCTGGAAATGCCTTGCCCCCTCACCCCTCGTTCCTGGTGGCGCGACCGCTAGTAGGTACAAAAGGAATGCGATGGATACCGTGACTCCAGCCTTCACCGGACACTCCAAGGACTCGCGCCACCCGGGCGCCGCCCGCGTCGGAATCGGCGGTCCGGTCGGATCCGGTAAGACGCGGCTCCTGGAGCAGTTGATCCCGCGCTTCATTTCCCGCGGCACCAACCTCGCCGTCATCACCAACGACCTCGCGACCAAAGAGGATGCGGAGCGCGTCCGCCGCAGCGGG
>DASQOP010000336.1:0-7374 GCA_035644415.1 Burkholderiales bacterium | reverse complement strand
GCGCTACGCCAACTGCTGGGACATCATCGGCAAGGCGCTCGCGGACTTTCAGGAAGACGTGCACAAGGGGCAATTCCCATTGCCCGAGCACAGCTTCACCATGAAGGAAGACGAGTACCAGGCCTTCCTGCAAAAACTCGGGAAGAGTTGATCAGGACCCATGAACCACGGAGGACACGGAGGACACAGAGGAAGAACAAAAAAGAAACCCCATCGAAATGAAAGGCCGGGTACGGTGGTTGGAAACCAACTTCGCCAGATTTTCATATCAAACATGCATTCGGGTTTCCTCCGTGTCCTCCGTGCCCTCCGTGGTTCAAGGTTTTTCGCGTGGCGGTCGCTGGACAACGAAGACGCCTGAAACGCGGGCGATGCGGGCCTCATCGACGTACAGATAGGCGTTGGCGAAGGCCAGCGTCCTGCCGATTTTCTGGATGTCCACCCGCGCTTCGATCCAGTCGCCGAGTTTTGCGCTGCCGGCAATGTCGGTCCGAAGTTTGCGGACAATTGCCTGCCGAAGCAATAAAATCAGAACGATGTCGTCCCGATGCGGCGCGACAGCCGACACAGGTGCCGGGCAAGCCATGCTGTCCGAGTTCGATCTCATCACCAGGTATTTCAACCGTCCTACGCGGCACACGGTGCTGGGAGTGGGGGACGACGCCGCGTTGCTTGCGCTTACGCCCGGGCACGAACTCGCCGCCTCGACCGACACGATGGTCGAAGGCGTGCATTTCTTCCCGGACGTGGAGCCCGACTCGCTCGGGCACAAGGCGCTGGCGGTCAATCTGTCCGACCTGGCGGCAATGGGGGCGACGCCGAAATGGGCGATGCTGGCGCTGACGATACCGAAGGCCGACGAAACCTGGCTGGAAGATTTTGCGCGCGGGTTCTTCGCGCTTGCCGCGGAACACGACGTGGATTTGATCGGCGGTGATACCGCGCGCGGGCCGCGCAACATCTGCGTGCAAATCATGGGGGAAGTTCCGCACGGCCGGGCGTTGCGGCGCGACGGCGCCAAAGTCGGCGATGATGTCTGGGTTTCCGGGCATATCGGAGATGCCGCGGCCGCGGTTGCCCACCTAAAGGGCGATCTCAGGCTGCGCGGCTCGTTACTGTCGCACTGCCTGGCGCGGCTGAATCGGCCGGCGCCGCGTGTGGCGTTGGGACGGCTGCTGGTCGGCGTGGCCAACAGCGCGATCGACATTTCCGACGGACTGATTGCCGACCTGGGGCACATCTGCGAACGCTCCGCGGTCGGTGCGGCGATCGAGTTCGCCGCGGTACCCTGCTCGGCGGAGCTGATGCCGTTGCGGGGACAGGCGCTGGTAATACGGGCGATCCTGACCGGCGGCGACGATTACGAGTTGTGCTTCACCGCGGTTGCGGAACGCAGATCCGAGATCGAGGCGTTGTCGGGTCAGGCAGGACTGGCATTGACCCGCATCGGCAGCATCGTGGCAGGCGAAGGGGTCGAAGTCGTGGACCCGGCCGGAAAACCGATGAGCGTGAAGGATGGAGGCTTCGATCACTTCCGCTGACGCTCACGGGCGCCCGTCGTTGCGATTTCTGGTTTCGCACCCGGCGCATTTCATCGCATTCGGATTCGGTGTCGGCCTGTCCCCGGTCGCGCCCGGGACCCTCGGCACATTGCTGGCGCTGCCCATGTACGCCTGGCTGGCGCCGCGTCTCGACAATCAGGCGTTCCTGCTGCTGCTCGCTGGCATGTTCTTCGTCGGGGCATGGGCGTGCGAGATCAGCGGCAGGAGGCTGGGCGTGCACGACCACGGCGGCATGGTGTGGGACGAAGTCACAGCTTTCCTGGCGGTGCTGTTCTTCACGCCGGCCACACCACTGTGGCAGGTCTCGGCATTTCTGCTGTTCCGGTTGTTCGACATCGTCAAACCGATGCCGATACGCTACTTCGACCGCAATATTCGCAACGGGCTGGGTGTGATGATCGACGATATGCTGGCGGCCTTCTATACGCTGCTGTGCCTGGCCGGGTGGAAATTTGCGTTCGGATGAACTTAAATACCGTACTTGAACCACGGAGGACACCCACCTCTCCCCATCCCTCTCCCCCCGCAAGCGGGCGGAGAGGGTGTGCAAAACGAGAACCTTACAATTATCTCGCTGACGTTGGCTCCCTCTCCACAAGCTGGAGAGGGCCGGGGAGAGGCGCTCTTTGATCCGTGTCCTCCGCGGTGAATAGCTTTTCATGAGGTGAATGGGATGGACGCTGAGCTTTACGCACTGGCGGGAAAAGTCGGCGATGCGCTGAAGGCGCGCAAGCTGATGCTGGCCACGGCGGAATCGTGCACCGGGGGCTGGGTCGGGCAGGCCGTCACCATGGTGCCGGGCAGCTCGCACTGGTTCGATCGCGGATTCGTTACTTACTCCGACGACGCGAAGCGCGAGATGCTGGGTGTGCGCGCGCAGACACTGAAGAAGTTCGGCGCGGTTTCCGAGCAGACGGTGCGCGAGATGATCAAAGGGACGCTCTCGCACAGCAAGGCCCACGTGGCGCTGGCGGTCAGCGGCATCGCCGGTCCGGACGGCGGCTCGCCCGGCAAGCCGGTCGGGACGGTGTGCCTGGCCTGGGGCATGAAAAAGGGGCCGCCGCCGCACAGCGTCGTGCGCCATTACGCCGGAGACCGCGACGCCGTGCGCAGACAGTCCGTCATCGCTGCGCTGGAAGGAGTGCTGGCGTTGCTCGAAGAGCCCTGACTTCCAGGCACAGGTATCTGAAAACGAGGAAGAATTCCGCCTTCGGACGCCGCGGTGCCTTATGCCATAATGGCCGCTTCAAAAAATGAGGTGAAACGCATGGACGAAAACAGAAGCAAGGCGCTGGCCGCCGCCTTGTCGCAGATCGAAAAACAGTTCGGCAAGGGCTCGATCATGCGCCTTGGCGAGAAGGAAGTGGCCAAGGACCTGGACGTGGTCTCCACCGGCTCGCTGGGCCTGGACCTGGCGCTGGGCATTGGCGGACTGCCGCGCGGGCGCGTGGTAGAAATCTACGGCCCGGAATCGTCGGGCAAGACCACGCTGACGCTATCGGTGATCGCGCAGATGCAAAAGATGGGCGGCACCGCCGCATTCATCGACGCCGAGCATGCACTCGATCCGCAATACGCGCAGAAACTCGGCTGCAACGTTTCCGAACTGCTGATTTCGCAGCCCGACAACGGTGAACAGGCGCTCGAGATCACCGACATGCTGGTGCGTTCCGGTTCGGTGGATGTCGTAGTGGTGGACTCGGTGGCGGCGCTGACGCCGAAGGCCGAAATCGAAGGCGAGATGGGCGAACCGCAGATGGGGTTGCAGGCGCGGCTGATGTCGCAAGCGCTCAGAAAGCTCACCGCCAACATCAAACGCTCCAACACGCTGGTGATTTTCATCAACCAGATCCGCATGAAGATCGGCGTCATGTTCGGCAACCCGGAGACCACCACCGGCGGCAACGCGCTCAAATTCTATGCCTCGGTGCGCATCGACATCCGCCGCACCGGCTCGATCAAGAAGGGCGAAGAGGTGATCGGCAACGAGACCCGCGCCAAAGTGGTCAAGAACAAGGTGGCGCCGCCATTCCGCCAGGCCGAGTTCGACATACTTTATGGCGAAGGCATTTCGCGCGAAGGCGAGATCATCGAGCTGGGTGTGCTCTACAAGCTGATCGAGAAATCCGGCGCCTGGTACAGCTATGGCAAGGACCGCATCGGTCAGGGCAAGGACAACACCCGCGACTTCCTCAAGAGCAATCCCGAAGTGGCGAAGGAGATCGAGGCCAGGATCCGCGCCCATGTCGCCGAAAAGCCGCTGGCCCAGGTGGCCGTCGCCGAGGAGTAACGCGCCAACTTGGCCACTGTCCCCAGCCTGCGCGCCCGGGCACTGAAGGCGCTGGGGCGGCGCGAACACTCGCGTCAGGAACTGCAGGTCAAGCTCCAACCCTTTGCTCAAGATTCGGACGAGCTGGACGCATTGCTCGACGAACTGGAAAACCGCGGCTGGCTCTCGGAGGCGCGTTTCGTCGAGCAGTTGACGACCACGCGGCGGCGCAAGTTCGGCGCCGCGCGCATCGTCCACGAGCTGCGCGAAAAGGGCGTGTCGGTCGGCGCGATCTCCGCAGCGCACGCGCAGTTAAAGGCGGGCGAAGTCGAAGCGGCGCGGGCGGTGTGGAAGAAGAAGTTCGGCAAGTTGCCGCGGTCGCTCCAGGAGCGCGGCAAGCAGGCGCGCTTCCTGGCCGGCCGGGGTTTCTCCGCCGAAGTGGTGCACCAGGTGCTCAAAGACGGCAACGAGCAGGAATGACGGTGCCCCGGGGGCGGAGAATGCAATAGAATTCAAACAAGTAATGGCCGGATTCGCACCGGCTGAATTTCGAGATCCAGCGGTTATTCAGTCAATGACAAGCAATGAAATTCGCAGTCGTTTCCTTGACTACTTCAAGCGTCAGGGGCACACCATCGTCCCTTCCAGCCCGCTGGTCCCGGGCAACGATCCGACGCTGTTGTTCACCAATTCCGGGATGGTGCAGTTCAAGGACGTGTTCCTCGGCAAGGAAAAGCGGCCCTACGTCC
Organism: Burkholderiales bacterium; assembly: GCA_035644415.1. GTDB lineage: Bacteria > Pseudomonadota > Gammaproteobacteria > Burkholderiales > JACQAP01 > JACQAP01. The sequence continues at coordinate 2,794 of DASQOP010000336.1, read as the reverse complement.
GCGCCGCCACCTCGCAGCGTTGCGTTCGCGCCGGCGGCAAGCACAACGATCTGGAGAATGTCGGCTACACCGCGCGCCATCACACCTTCTTCGAAATGCTGGGCAATTTCAGCTTCGGCGACTATTTCAAGCGCGACGCCATCCGTTTTGCCTGGGAACTGCTGACCAGGGAATTCGGGCTCGATCCCGCCCGCCTATGGGTCACGGTGTATCAGACTGACGACGAGGCTTACGACCTCTGGACCAAGGACATCAAGGTGCCGAAGGAGCGCATCGGTCGCATCGGTGACACGCCCGGTGGAAGCAAGTTCCAGAGCGACAACTTCTGGCAGATGGGCGATACCGGTCCCTGCGGCCCGTGTACTGAAATCTTCTACGACCACGGCCCCGGGATTCCCGGAGGCCCGCCCGGCACCGCGGATGCCGACGGCGACCGCTACATCGAGATCTGGAATCTGGTGTTCATGCAGTTCAACCGCGACGAATCGGGAACGCTGCACCCGCTGCCCAAACCCTCGGTGGACACCGGAATGGGGCTGGAGCGCATCGCCGCAGTGCTGCAGCGCGTGCACAGCAACTACGAGATCGACCTGTTCCGGGACCTGATCGCCGCCGCGGCCAGGGTCACCGGCGCAAAGGATCTCGATTCGAGCTCACTCAAGGTGATCGCCGATCACATCCGAGCGTGCGCGTTCCTGATTATCGACGGGGTGATTCCCGGCAACGAAGGCCGAGGCTACGTGCTGCGCCGGATCATCCGCCGTGCCATCCGTCACGGCTACAAGCTCGGCCAGACCAAGCCGTTCTTCCACAAGCTGGTCGGCGACCTGTCGCGGGTGATGGGCGAGGCCTATCCGGAATTGCCCGCCGCGCAGCACCGGGTGGCCGACGTGCTCAAGCAGGAAGAGGAGCGCTTCGCCGAGACGCTGGAAAACGGCATGAAGGTGCTCGAGAGCGCGTTGCACCGCGAGGACCGGATGCTGGACGGGGAGACCGTGTTCCAGCTTTACGACACCTTCGGTTTCCCGGTCGACCTCACCGCCGACATTGCCCGCGAACGCGGCGTGATGATCGACCACGCCGGCTTCGAAGAGGCGATGGAAAAGCAGCGCGAGCGCGCCCGCGCCGCGTCCAAGTTCACCATGCAGGCGGGGATGGATTACAGCGGACAGGCCACCGAGTTTCACGGCTACGACACGCTGCGCCTGGACGGCAAGATCGTGGCGCTCTACAGGGGTGGCGCGCCGGTGCAGAGGATCGAGGCCGGCGACGCGGCGGTGGTCGTGCTCGACCGCACGCCGTTTTACGCCGAGTCCGGCGGCCAGGTCGGCGACCAGGGCGAGATCGCTTCCGGCAACGGCAGCTTCACGGTCGACGATACGCAGAAGATCCAGGCGGAGGTGTTCGGCCACAAGGGCGTGCTCAAGGCCGGACGTTTGGCGGTCGGCGATGCGGTTACCGCGCAGGTGAATCCGGTGACGCGCACGCGTGCCGCATACAACCATTCCGCCACCCACCTGATGCACGCGGCATTGCGCAAGGTACTCGGTCTGCACGTCATGCAGAAAGGCTCATTGGTGGATGCCAACCGCACCCGCTTCGACTTTTCCCACCACGCGCCGATGACGCCCGAGCAGATCGCCGAGGTCGAGGCACTGGTGAATCGCGAGATCCGCAGCAACCATGCTGTGGAAACACGGCGCATGAAGTACGACGAGGCGATCAAGGCCGGAGCGATGGCACTGTTCGGGGAGAAATACGGAGACGAAGTACGGGTGCTGCGCATGGGCGATTTTTCCACCGAATTGTGCGGCGGCACCCATGTGCGGCGCACCGGCGACATCGGTTTCTTCAAGATCGTTTCCGAATCCGGGGTGGCCGCGGGCATCCGCCGGGTGGAAGCGGTGACTGCGGAGGGCGCGCTCGCCTGGGTGAAGGAGCAGGAAGCCAGACTCGGCGAAGCAGCGCAGGTGTTGAAAGCCCAGCCGCAGGAGATCCTGCAAAAGCTCGGCCAGATACTCGACAACGTAAAATCGCTGGAGAAGGAACTGGCGCGGCTCAAATCCAGGCTCGCCAGTTTGCAGGGCGACGATCTTGCGGAGCAGGCGGTGGCGATCGGGAAGGTGCGGGTGCTGGCGGCGAAGCTCGATGGGGCGGACGTCAGGACGCTGCGCGAAGCCATGGACAAGCTCAAGCACAAACTCAAGTCGGCCGCGATCGTGCTCGGCGCAGTCGAGGGCGACAAGGTCACTCTGATTGCCGGCGTGACCGACGATCTGACCTCCAAGGTCAAGGCGGGCGAACTGGTGAACTATGTGGCTCAGCAGGTTGGCGGCAAAGGCGGCGGCCGGGCGGACATGGCGCAAGCAGGCGGAACGCAACCTGCGAGACTTCCGGATGCGCTGGCCAGCGTCGCCGATTGGGTGAAGCAGCGGGTGGCGTAGAACCAATTCTCACCTAGAAGGGGAGTTGCGCGGTCGGCGCGGCTTCGCGCAGCACGCGCCGGAAGTCTGCCTGGATGCGCTTCAACGCGGATTCGTCCTCGGCTTCGAAGCGCAGTACCACCACCGGGGTGGTGTTCGACGAGCGCGCCAGGCCGAAACCGTCCGCGTATTCCACCCGCAGCCCGTCGATGGTGATCACCTCGCGCGCCTCCGGAAAACGCGCGGTCTTCTGCAACTTTTCGATGAGCGCGTAGTTCTCGCCTTCCTTCAGCTTGATCTGCAGCTCCGGCGTATTGACCGAGTCGGGCAGTTCGTCGAGCGCCGCGCCGATGTCGGGCACGCCGCTCAGG
>DASQOP010000335.1:0-4967 GCA_035644415.1 Burkholderiales bacterium | reverse complement strand
CCCGGCGGTGCGGCGGCGCGGCCGTTCGTCACGCATCACAACGCGCTCGACATGGACCTCTACCTGCGCATCGCACCCGAGCTTTACCTCAAGCGGCTGGTGGTGGGCGGAATCGAGAAGGTTTTCGAGATCAACCGAAATTTCCGCAACGAAGGCATCTCGACCCGGCATAACCCGGAGTTCACCATGCTGGAGTTCTACGAGGCCTACCAGGACTACAACTATCTGATGGATCTCACCGAGGACCTGCTGCGGCAAGTCGCACAGGAAGTGCTCGGCACTACCGCGCTCAGCTATCAGGGCGAGACCATAGACCTGGGCAAACGCTTCGATCGGCTGACCATGGCCGAGGCGATCGCCAAGTACAACCCGAAATACCCGCTGGTGGAACTTGGTAAGCCGGCTTACCTGCGCTCGGCGCTCGATGCTTTCAAGGTCGAGGTCTTCCCTACCGACGGCCCGGGAATGCTGCAACTCAAGCTGTTCGAGCAGACTACGGAGGATAAGCTCGTCCAGCCGACCTTCATCGTCGCCCATCCGACCGACGTCTCGCCCCTGGCCCGCCGCAACGACGCCAACCCGGCAGTCACCGACCGCTTCGAACTGTTCATCACCGGCCGCGAGATCGCGAACGGATTCTCGGAACTGAACGACCCGGAAGATCAGGCCGAACGGTTCTCGGAACAAGCCCGAGCCAAGGAGGCCGGCGACGAGGAGGCGATGTACTACGACGCCGATTACGTGCGCGCGCTCGAGTACGGTCTGCCGCCCACGGCGGGAGAAGGCATTGGCATCGATCGCCTGGTGATGCTTTTCACCGATAGTCCCTCGATCCGGGATGTGATCCTGTTCCCGCAGATGCGCCCTGAATAGAAAAGCTCTCACCGCAAAGAAGCAAAGGACGCAAAGAGGAACAAGAACAGGCAGATTTGAGAATGGCGCGGGCTGCGGATTCAGAAGTATGGATAAACATCATTCACGCCTGTATGTTCTTTGTATTTCACAATTTTCGTTTTTCTTTGCGTTCTTTGCGCCTTTGCGGTGAAAAGGTTTGATTTCCATGGCCACGACCCAAAACACCCCTACCGTACTCTGGCGGCCGTCGAGCGAACGCGTCGCCAAGTCCAACATCACGCGCTTTATCCACATGGTCAACCAGCGCTGGAATGCCGGGGTCAGGGATTCGCAGCAGCTCTACGACTGGTCGGTGCATGAACCGGAGCAGTTCTGGACTGCCGTCTGGGATTTCTGCGGGGTGGTGGCAGAGACTCGTGGCGAGCGGGTTCTGGTCGATGGCGACAAGATGCCGGGAGCGAAGTGGTTCCCGGACTCGCGGTTGAACTTTGCCGAAAACCTGCTGCGGCGGCGCGACGACGACACCGCGATGGTGTTCTGGGGCGAGGACAAGGTGCGCCGTCGCATGAGCTACGCCGAAGTCTACGACGCGGTTTCGCGCACAGTGCAGGCGTTGTCGGCCTCCGGAGTAACGGAAGGCGACCGGGTCGCGGCCTTCATGCCGAACATGCCCGAGACCATCATCTTCATGCTCGCCACCACCAGCCTCGGTGCGATCTGGTCGTCGTGTTCGCCGGACTTTGGCGCGCAGGGGGTCCTCGACCGTTTCGGCCAGATCGGACCCAAGGTTCTGTTCGCAGTCGAGGGCTACCACTACAACGGCAAGACCCACGATACGCTGCCGCGCATTGCCGAGATCGCGAGCAATCTGCCGACGCTGGCGCGCACGGTGATCGTCTCCTACACCCGGGAGAAACCCGCCCTGTCCGGCATCAGGAACGCGGTGCATCTCGCCGACTTCGTCGGACCCTATCGCGGTCGCGAAATCGCGTTCAGGCGCCTGCCGTTCAACCATCCGCTCTATATTCTCTACTCCTCGGGCACCACCGGCGTGCCCAAATGCATCGTTCACGGCGCCGGCGGCACGCTCCTGCAGCACCTCAAGGAGCATCAGCTGCACGCCGATCTGAAACGCGGCGAGCGCCTGTTCTACTTCACCACCTGCGGCTGGATGATGTGGAACTGGCTTGCTTCCGGCCTTGCCACCGGTGTGACGCTGCTTCTGTACGACGGCTCGCCTTTCCATCCCAGACCGAGCGTGTTGTTCGACTTCGCCGACGAAGAGCGCATGAGCGTTTTCGGAACCTCCGCCAAATACATCGACGCGCTCAACAAGGCCGGCGCCAGGCCGATCGATACCCACCGGCTGGACTCGGTCGAAACCGTCACCTCGACCGGTTCGCCACTAGTGCCGGAGGGGTTCGACTACGTTTATCGCGCGATCAAGAAAGACGTCCTGCTATCCTCGATTTCCGGAGGCACCGACATCGCTTCCTGCTTCGTGCTCGGCAACCCGACGGCTCCGGTGTACCGGGGTGAAATCCAGTGCCGCGGCTTCGGAATGAACGTCCAAGTCTTCGATGACGACGGCAAACCGGTCATCGGCGCGAAAGGCGAACTGGTGTGCACCGCGCCCTTCCCTTCGATGCCGATTTATTTCTGGAACGATCCCGACGGCGCCAAGTACCGGGCCGGGTACTTCGAGCGTTTCCCGGATACCTGGTGCCATGGCGACTACATGGAACTGACCCCGCGCGGCACCGCCATCATCTATGGACGTTCGGACGCCACACTCAATCCCGGCGGCGTACGCATCGGCACCGCCGAGATCTATCGCCAGGTCGAGCAGCTCGACGAAGTGGTGGAAGGCCTGGTGATCGGCCAGGATTGGGACAACGACGTCCGCGTGGTGCTGTTCGTGCGCCTGCGCGAAGGACTGGCGCTCGACGACGTGCTCGCGAAGAAAATCAAGGACCGGATTCGCCTCAACACCACCCCCCGCCACGTACCGGCGAAGATCGTCCAGGTCACCGACATTCCGCGTACCAAGAGCGGCAAGATCGTCGAACTCGCGGTACGCAATGTCGTGCACGGCAACCCGGTGAAGAACCTGGAGGCGCTCGCAAATCCCGAAGCGCTGGAGCAGTTCCGTGACAGGCCGGAACTGAGGGGCTAGGAACGAGAGGCCAGGGATTAGGGGATAGTGAAACGCTTCGCGCGATAACCGCCGGCCCGTGCGAGGAGGTCGTTGCGATCGCGGATTTTCAGCCCGATCTCGCGCTGCTCGACGTGATTCGGATTACCAGAGCTTCCACCATGACTTGCTCTCATGGAGCTTGGCGGTGGAATTGGGGAAATTCTTGTCCAGTGTTCGCCTGGCGTCGTCGCGCAGATCGGCAAGCCCCATCTCGTCGTAGGCCTTGACCAGCACCTTGAGGGCGCGTTCGATCGCCGGCGCCTCGGGATAATTGACCAGCGCGAACTGGGCGCGGTTGACTGCCGCGACATAGGCGCCGCGCCGCAGGTAGTACTGGGCGACGTTCACCTCGGCCGCAGCCAGCGCATTCACCAGGTAATTCATGCGTGCCCGCGCATCGGCTGCGTACCGGCTTTTCGGAAAGCGCGATACCAGTTCGCGAAACGCGTCGAACGCTTCCCTCGCCGCTCTCGGGTCGCGCTCGGTCATGTCCTTTTCGGCGAGATAACCCATCACGCCCAAGTCCTCGTTGAAGTTGATCCGCCCCTTTAGATAGTAGGCGTAATCCACGTTGGGATGATCGGGATGCAACTTGATGAAGCGGTCGCAGGCCGCCAGTGCCTGGGCAACTTCGCCGTCCTTCCAGTACGCGTAGGCGCTCTCGATCTGCGCCATTTGCGCGTAACGCCCGTACGGATAACGCGATTCCAGCTTCTCGTAGTAGCCGATCGCCTTCTGATAATTCTTGCCGTCGAGCTCCTCCCGCGCGGCGCTGTATATCCGTTCCGGGGCCCAGTTCTTGGTTTCGTCGACCGGGTCCGACGAACATCCGGCGGCCAGCAACATGGCAAGAATCGCTACACTACGTTTCATGACGGAATCCGCAACAGAATTGCCGAATTATATAGAAGATCCCTGGTCTGGCCGGCATCACCACCTCGCCATTCCGGCGCAATGCGCAGGCATGCGCCTCGATCAGGCTCTGGTTCGGTTGCTGCCCGAGTACTCGCGCAACCGCCTCCAGGAATGGATTCGCAGCGGGCACGTGACCATGAACGGGGCGCCCGCCTCCGCCAAAGCCAAGGTGTGGGGCGGGGAAACCATCGTCGTTGCGCCGCAGCCCGCTCCCGGCGACACGGCGCACCGCCCCGAGGACATCCCGCTGCAGGTTGTGTTCGAAGACGACCAGATCCTGGTCATCGACAAGCCCGCCGGTCTGGTCGTGCATCCCGGCAGCGGCAACTGGAGCGGCACCTTGTTGAACGCCCTGCTCCGCCACGCGCCTCAGCTCTCCGGAGTGCCCAGAGCCGGAATCGTACACCGACTCGACAAGGACACCAGCGGATTGCTGGTGGTGGCCAAGACAATTCCTGCACAGGTCGATCTGGTGCGGCAACTGCAGGCACGCTCCGTTACCCGCGAATACTCTGCTGTGGTGCGCGGGGTGGTGGCGCGCGACGGCGTCGTCGAAGCACCGATCGGCCGCCACCCGGTGAACCGCACCAGGATGGCGGTGGTTGCAAGGGGAAAGGCGGCCACCACGCACTACGCCGTGCTCGAGCGTGGGCGGTCCTGGTCGCTGCTGCGCTGTCGCCTTGAAACCGGTCGCACGCATCAGATTCGCGTGCATTTGCACTCGATCGGACATCCGTTGGTCGGCGATCCGGTCTATCGCCTCAACAATCGAAGCACCACCCTGCCTCCGGAGGCGCTGGATTTTCCCCGCCAGGCGCTGCACGCCGCCAGGCTCGCGCTCGTTCATCCGCACACCGGCGAAACGCTGACATGGCAGGCGCCGGCACCCCCGGATATCGTGCATTTGCTGTGGATACTGAGAAATGCTTGACCCGTCTCGCGACTGGATCGTCCCCGACTGGCCGGCTCCGGCAAACGTGCGCGCGCTCATCACCACCCG
>DASQOP010000334.1:0-5779 GCA_035644415.1 Burkholderiales bacterium | reverse complement strand
TGGCCCACCGCAATGATCTCGCCCTGATCGGGCTTCTCTGCAGCGGTGTCGGGGATCACGATGCCGGAAGCCGTCTTGCGCTCCTCTTCCAAGCGTTTGACGATTACTCGGTCGTGCAATGGACGGATTTTCATCTCAACTCTCCTCTTGTTTATGAACGAATAACGAGGCGAGAGCCTCGTTAGCACTCAATGCTTGCGAGTGCTAATAATAGGCGTGCGTCGACTGGATTTCAAGGCTTAGTTTGATTAATCAGGCCTAAACGCGCCACGCATAGTGTGAGCAAGCACTCACAGTCCCGCAGTTTGGGAATGCGGGCGGGGTCAACCGGACTGGCGGCGTTGGGCCGCGCCTCGCCTGGTCAGTTCGGGCGGACGGGGCTCCCGGAGATACCGAAGCGGTAAACAGTCTTGCGTGACCCGCTGCCGGCTGGAGGCACCGGGGCAATTGGGCACGGCGGAGTGCGGGTGCCGTCCGGCCGCAGGGTCTCGTCATCGGCCACTTCAGCCCAGATGCCACCATGCACGGGCCGGAACATCCACATCAGGTAGCCGCGCCGCGCAGCGAGATTCAGCAGGTCTTCCGCATCCGGTGCGTCGGACACCACGACTTGATGCCCGTTAACGCCGTAAGGGAACGCGCCGAAAGCCTGCAGGCACTCGAGCGCCTCGTACGATTCGACGCCGGGGCGCAGGCAACCGACGCGCTCGGCACGCGCCACGTCCCATGCGCCGAGCTCCCAGCCGGCTTCCATCGCCGCGCGATCAAGAATGGTCAGATCGTCCCAGCGCCCGTTGACCTGCAGCGCCGAACTCGGGATCGGGGTGTAGGACACAGTTTCGGCTTCTTCCACCTCGATGATTTTCTCTTCGATGAAGCCGTGCCAGTGCAGGGTCAGAATCACCGGCGTGTCGGGACAAGGTACCGCTGCCACCGTGATCGCAAACAGAGGCCGGTTGGTCACGGCCATCCGGTCGGAGATCGATTCCAGCAGATTCATTAACCCCCTCCTTTCGCAAGCGCATAGTGCGAAGCATTCTCCCTAGGGTCAAGCATCAAACACGCCAGTATCGCGAGCAGCCGCGGGCCTGGAGTGCTAGTACCGGCGCGGGTCCCGGCGCGAGGTTGCCGTCTTCATCGCACACTGGCGATTACCCGCGTATTACGGTGCCAACTTGATTGAACGCGGAAAAGATGTCTTACTTGGTCTGACGCATTCCCGCGCTTGCAGTTGCATTGCCCACATCCGAACAGTCCAAATTGACTAGCAACGACCGACTGCTGTCACGCAGCCTGCTCACCGTCTGGCACCCGTGCACGCAGATGAAGCACCACGAGCACCTGCCGTTGTTGCCGATCGCCCGCGGCGAGGGCATGTGGCTGGTCGACTTCGAAGGCAAGCGCTACCTCGATGCGATCAGTTCCTGGTGGGTCAACCTGTTCGGCCACGCCAATCCCAGGATCAACGCCGCGTTGACCGACCAGCTCGGCAAACTCGAGCACGTGATGCTCGCGGGATTCACCCACGAGCCGGTGGTGCAGCTTTCCGAACGGCTGTCGTCGCTGACCGGTCTGTCGCACTGTTTCTACGGCAGCGACGGCGCCTCGGCGACCGAGATCGCGCTGAAAATGAGCTTTCATGCGTGGCGCAACGGCGGACAGCCGCGGAAAACGCAGTTCGTCAGCCTGCACGGGAGTTATCACGGTGAGACGCTGGGCGCGCTATCGGTGACCGACGTGCCGTTGTTCCGCGACACCTACGCAGCGCTGCTGCGACACAGCGCGCATGTGCCGACGCCGGACTGGCGCCTGGCTCAATCGGGCGAAACCCATGCAGACGTGGCGCTACGGGCGGCTCGCGCGCTGGAGGCTTACTTAGCCGAACACCACGAGCAGACTGCGGCGCTGATCGTGGAGCCCCTGGTGCAGGGCGCAAGCGGCATGGTGATGTACCACCCGCGTTACCTCAGCGAAGCCCGGGCGCTCTGCGACCGCTATCGGGTGCACCTGATCGCCGACGAAATCGCCGTGGGATTCGGCCGCACCGGCACGTTCCTGGCCTGCGAACAGGCGGGCATCCGGCCGGATTTCCTCTGTCTGTCCAAGGGCATCACCGGCGGCTACCTGCCGCTGTCGGTGGTGCTGACTACCGAGGATATCTATTCGGCGTTCTACCACGACGATCTCGCGCGCGGCTTCTTGCACTCGCATTCCTACACCGGCAACGCGCTGGCCTGCCGCGCTGCGCTGGCGGTGCTGGACATTTTCGAGGAGGATCGAGTGCTGGAAGGCAACCGCGAGAAATCTGCGCAGCTTTCGCGCCGCTGCGGCAAGCTTGCGCAGCATCCGGGAGTCAGGCATTTCCGCAACACCGGGATGATCTGGGCATTCGATGCGGCGAGCGATGACCCCGCATTCGCGCGCAAATTCTATCAGGCCGCGCTGGCGCGCGGATTGTTGTTACGGCCGCTCGGAAATACCGTGTACTTCATGCCGCCGTACCTGATCGACGAGGAGAACATGGATTTCCTGGTCGATGGTACCGGCGCAATTCTGGACAGCCTCCTCTGAGCACACGATTCTCCTCCGCGGCTGCCTTTATGCGTATCGGCGAACGCAACGCGATGAGCGCCCTCGGACGTTTGCCGCTCTTGCTGCTGCTCGCGACGGCGGCGCAGGCCATGGCCACCACGCCGATGAGCGAGCCGCCCGGCCCGGTCGCAGCCGCGCTGGCACAAGCCGGCGTGCCGGAGAGCAGCGTGGGAATTTACGTTCATGACCTGGCCAACAACCTGCCGGTAGTGACGGTCGGCATCGACCGATCGCTGAATCCCGCGTCAGTGATCAAGCTGGTGACTACGTTTGCCGCGCTGGAGATTCTCGGACCGGCTTATACCTGGAAAACGGAGGCTTATCTGCGCGGGACCCTTACGGGCGACCGACTGAATGGCGATCTGGTACTGAAGGGCTATGGCGATCCGAAACTGACGCTCGAGAACTTCTGGCTGTTTGTGCGCGACTTGCGCAACCGCGGCGTGCGCGAAATCACCGGCGATCTGGTCCTGGATCGCAGTTTCTTCGCCATCGACGACCACGATCCGGCGCAGTTCGACAACGAACCGACGCGGCCTTACAACGTCGGCGCAGATGCGCTGCTGCTGAATTTCAAGTCATTCCGGCTTCGTTTCGTTCCCGACGAGGAAAAGCGCGCGGTGGCGGTGTATTCCGAGCCGGTCCTGCCCCAGGTCATGGTGGTCAACAATCTCTACCTTGCACCGGGATTCTGCGATGTCTGGCCGGACAAGCCGGCGCGCGACGGCAACACCCTTACCTTCTTCGGCACGTTTCCGTCCAGCTGCGGCGAGAAATCCCGCAGCTTCAGCATGCTCACCCCGAACGAGTACATGGCTGCCGTTTTCGGCCAATTCTGGCTGCAGGCTGGCGGCAGCTGGTCGGGGCGCGTGCGCGAGGCCGAGGTGCCAACGAACGCGCGATTGTTGTCGAGCTGGGAATCGGCTGCGCTGGCGGAAAGCATTCGCGACATCAACAAGTTCAGCAACAATGTCATGGCCCGCAATGTCTTCCTGACGCTCGGCGCGCAGGACGGCAAGCCTGCCACGCTGGAGAAGTCCGATCGCGCGGTCAGCGATTGGCTGGCAAGACGGGGATTATCGTTCCCCGAAATGCGCATCGAGAATGGTGCGGGACTTTCACGCACCACCCGCATATCCGCCCGCCAACTCGGCGAACTCCTCATCGCCGCCTGGAACAGCCCGTTGATGCCCGAGTACGTGGCCTCGCTGCCGCTGGCAGCGGTGGACGGCACCATGCGCCGGCGTCTCAACAACTCGCCGGTTGCCGGCCAGGCACACGTGAAGACCGGTTACCTGGACGGCGTACGCGCCATCTCCGGCTACGTCATGGATAGCCGCGGACGCATGCTGGTAGTCGTGTTTCTGATCAATCATCCAGGCGCACGCAACGCGCAGGCCGCCGTGGACGCGCTCCTCGAATGGGTGCAGGAGGGATCCCAAGCGGACTGCTGCGGCCGGAAGTAATCGGTGGTATCGGTTATTTCCTAATCGCGAATTTCTATTTGGCTTTCCCTTCATCAATGCCTAGATTGGTAACCCTTCCCAAACAGTACCAAGACCAACGGAGGACATGATGCTCAGACTCTCCCGCGTGCCAAGATCGCTGGCCACCGCTTTGCTCGCGGCCGCTTTGCTCGGCGCCGGCCCCTATGCGGGCGCGGACGAAACCTGCAATTCCCCTTACATCGGCAATTTGATCAAGGGGCAGGAAGATTACGTGTACGTCTGGACCTTGGGTGTGCAAGGGCTCGGCGACGGTTCCGACAAGCTGGTTACCATCGACGTCAATCCGGCATCGAAAAAGTACGGCAAGGCAATCCACAGCATATCGGTGGGCGCGCGAGGCGAAGCACACCACATGGGATTCACCGACGACCGCCGCCACCTGTGGGCAGGCGGGCTGTCCAACAGCAGGATCTACGTGTTCGACGTCGGCTCCAATCCGGCCAAGCCGAAGCTCACTAAAGTTATCGCCGATCTGCCGGAAAGGACCGGCTACGCCGGCCCGCATACTTTCTACGCGCTGCCTGGGCGCATGCTGGTGGGAACGCTTTCCAATACCCGGGACAAGGGCGGCGTCACCGGACTGGCGCTTTTCAACAACAAGGGCGACCTGATCAGCAAGTACGACCTCCCCACCGATAATGGCGGCGACGGCTACGGCTACGATATCGGCATCAATCCGCGCAAGAACCTGCTGCTCACCTCCAGCTTCACCGGCTTCAACAATTACATGCGCGACCTGGGAGAAGTCGTTGCCGATGCCGAGGCTATGAAGAAGTTCGGCAACACCATGGTGCTATGGGATCTGAAGGCGATGAAGCCGAAGAAAGTCCTGAGCGTGCCGGGTGCGCCGCTGGAGATCCGCTGGTCGCTCAGGGAAGGCGAGAACTGGGCGGTCGTCGCCACGGCGCTGACCTCGAAGATCTGGCTGATCAGGGAGGGCGCCAACGGCGAATGGGAAGCCAAGGATGTCGCCACCATCGGCGACCCGGCAAAGATCCCGTTGCCGGTGGACATCAGCATCAGCCGCGACGGCAAGGGTCTGTGGGTCAACACTTTCATGGACGGCAAGACCCGCTACTTCGACCTCTCCAATCCGGAAGCGCCGAAACAGACCTACGAGAAAGTCACCGGCAAGCAGGTCAACATGGTGTCGCAGAGCTGGGACGGCAAGCGCGTTTACGTGACCTCGTCGCTTCTGGAAAAATGGGACAAGAAAGGCACGGATAACGAGCAGTTCCTGCGCGCCTTCAACTGGGACGGCAAGGAACTAAGGCCCGCTTTCGAGGTGGACTTCACCAAGGAAAAGCTCGGACGCGCCCATCATATGAAGCTTGGCTCGAAGTCGCTGAAATCCGCGTTTGGGGACGCGGAGCCGCCCGGCGAGATTGCGGCCGCACGCTGATGCTGCGTCCCTGTGCATTGTGCGGCGGCCTGTTTCTGGCCGCCGCCGCGTTTGCTGCCGGTGACGATGGAGAGCCGACCAGGCAACTCGAATTCGTGCCGCCGCCCGCCGGCTCCTACCGACTCGAGCACATCATGACCGCACCGGACGGAACAGTGCTCGATACCGACGACCAGCCCATACCGCTTGCCCGCTTCACCACCGGCAAAGTCACGGTACTGTCGTTCATGTACACCAGTTGCAGCGATGCCTGGGGCTGTCCTTTCGCGTACCAGGT
>DASQOP010000333.1:0-14753 GCA_035644415.1 Burkholderiales bacterium | reverse complement strand
CGCGAGCAGCAGGCACAGTGCGACGCCGGCTCTCACGGCCGGCATCGAAAGGCGGGCAGGCATGATGACTTAGTGTCCTGTTCCGCCAATTCGCGGCTGAAAACCCGACGAGAATCGGCGCCATGCTGTGTTACGAGTCCTTGCCGTGGTGCCCGCCACTGTCAAGGGCTCGCGCCTTGCCTGACGCCGATTTCGCGGGTTTTCCGATCGATGATGGATAGTTGCCAAATGGATATGAGGTCTGCCTTCCAAGGTATACAAGTTATCCCACCAATTGGCGGAACAGGACACTACTAGCCGGCGATCAAATGTCCCGTCAGGAAATAGAATCCGCACGCGGCGATCATGCCGCCGCCGGCACGCAAGACCTTCGCGCCGGCGCTCCATCGATTGGCCACGCCGATGAGGATGCCGAGGGCGTGGAGGCTGCCGGTCGCGGCCACGAATCCGACCGAGTAGGAAATCGCGTTGGCCGACTCCGGCAATTCCGCGCCGTGGGCGTGACCATGGAAGATTGCAAAAACCCCGACGACAATTGCGGCAACCCAAAGCGGCGGGCGCCTGGCAATCGCGATCATGCCGCCGAGCACGATCGCGGAAAGGGCAATGCCTATTTCGATCCCGGGTATTGGAATGCCGAGCCCACCCAGCACGCCGCCGAAAGCCATGACGATCGGGAAGGTCACCGGAAGCACCCAGATTGCCGGCGCGCCGAGCTGAGCGCCCCAAATGCCTACCGCCACCATCGCCACCACGTGATCGGGTCCGAGTACCGGGTGCGCCACGCCGGCGAGAAAGCCGCCCGAGATGTCGCCCTGGCCTACGTGTGCCAGTGCCAGCGCCGGCCACAAAAGACAGGCCAGCGCAAACTTGCTCAACGAGGATCGATTGGGACGAGCAGCGATTCTTGTGTTCATGTCTGTTCCTTCCCGACCGACCGATGGCTTAAGAGTAGCAGACAGCACTTAGCACCCGGAACCCGCCTCTTGCTATTCCTTCATCCTTGCCGTTCTTCGCGTCCTTTGCGTCAACGATTTAGTGGCCGGCCATCGGCCGGCTGACGCCGATCAACGAACCAGATATTCTTCGATGCGCGGCCGCAGATCTTCGGGGATCGACACGGCACGTCCGGCGTCGAGCGCCGTGAAGACGATGGTCTGCCGGATCGTGAGATGTTCGACGCCGTCCTTCTTGCCGCTGTAGGCAAGGTGTACCGAGGCGTTGCCCAATTTGGGCACCCGCAACTCGAAACGCAGCGTGTCTCCCATCCTGAGCGGCAACGCGAAGTCGCACTGGATGCTCACCGTCGGCGTTCCGATATGCCGGTCGCGGATGAGATCGGGCAGCGGATGGTTGACGCCGCTGGCGAACCAGTCCTCCATCGTCGCATGCGCGAGATCGAAGAAACGCGGGAAGTAAACGATGCCGGCGGGGTCGCAGTGGGAGAACCGGATCAACTGGTCGTGGATGAATATTTTGTTCACGGCGTGATCGCCCGATCAGATGCGGCTGGGGGACCGATTCTGTAAAGCCGGGCCGGGAAGCATTGGGGAAGCCCTGATCGAACTTCCCCTGCACGGCCGGTGCGGGCCTTGCCAGCGGGTGTGCCCTCAGCGCCCGGCGCGGGAAGCTTTAGGCGGCTGCGCCTTGGCTGCGCGCGGCTTCTCCGGTTCGTCGCTGCGCCGTGACTCCTTTTTCGCTGTCTCGACTTGCTGAAGCCGGCGCCGGATGATCATCACGGCGGCTTCTTCGGGCGACAGTTTCTTGGCCATATCGGCAACTCCAAAGCAGGGGATCAGAAAGACAACGCCGCCGACCAGTGTCATGCGGAAACGAAACTCATTTTGCCACAGAGTACACAGAGAAAGGTAAAGGGCAGGTGCTGTGCGCTGCGAACAAACCAGCCGGCCGATGGCCGGCATTAAGAGCGTTCAGGACTATCGAATTTCTTTGCGTCCTTTCTTGCCGTTCTCTGCGAAAATCAAATGCGATGATGGAATTGTAGTTCCGACATAACCCGCAAACGGGTTAGTCTGCACTGAAACTCGCTGGGCTCGTTTTCAACGCTTTTAGTGCCGGCCCTTGGCCGCCTGATTTTTCCGAAAAACAATAACGCGGGCGATCGTTTGCATCAGGCGTCGTACTTGAAGGACACCAGGACCCGGGTGCGGAATGCGACGACTTTGCCGCCATCGACCTTCATGTCCATTTTCACCACTTCTGCGATGCGCAGATCGCGCAGGCTCTTGGCGGCGGTTTCCACGGCGTTGGTCGCGGCGTCTTCCCAGGACTTGGTGCTGGTTCCAATCACTTCGATAACTTTGTAGATCTGTTCACCTGCGTTCTTCTTAGCCATGACATTCCTCCCCCTTGTGATGTCGCTCGCGAACACACATCGCCGCGACGTGAGCCTATGCTACACCGCATGATTGCGGACGTCATGACCCATCCGCAACCTCGGCCTTGATCCCTAAAGACGAATACCCGCTTCGGCTGCTTTTTTTTCCAGCTTCGCCAGCAGTACGGCCACGCATTTCACGAATCGGGTGTCGATGTAGCCCGTGCCTAGCGTGGCGATCCATTCGTGGGGAATGCCAGACTTTTCGACCGACACGGCGTTGTCGCGGGTAGAGATCGCCAATACATGCTCCTGGTGCGGCCCGGAACCGCGGCCGCGATCGAACTGCACGCTGATGGAGTCCACGTCCAGGCTGCGCCGCGCCGCTACGACGTAGACGTCTTCGCGGGCCCCTTCCATGACGCGGACGTACTGCTCCGCATCCACCGTCGGCATCAGGTGTGCTCCCAGTGGCTGGAACTCAAAAGATATTGGAACAGCGGCTCATTTCGGACAAGGAAACGACTCCCGAAACGCATCTTCCAGCAGCAGCCCGGCCGGCAGTTTACGTTTTTCCGGATTCTTTTCCAGGAACTGAACGAAAATCCGGGCCAGCTGGCCTCGCGTCGTGCCATCCGGTACGCACAGATGTCCGAAAATATCGTCCATCTTTTCGTCGCGGTGGTGAAACCCGTGCCAGGTTTCCGCGACGAAGTGACCGGCGACGAAGCCGTCTATGAATCCAGTGCAGATGCCCCTGCCGAAGTCCTGTATCGGGTCCTTGTCCGCCGCCTTGCAGTGCGCGAGCATCTCCTCGCCGGTAAACTTGCCCTGCAAGAACGGGCCGGCGCCGGCCGGCACGGCCGCCAACAGCGCGCCGGCGATCAGGGCCGACGCGAGGAGCAGGCCCCGCAACGCAAAAGACCAATGGCGCATCAAATGTCCGCGACTATCCACGAGAGCGCGGGCCGGAGCAATCCGGTCACGCAGTAAAGGGAACCTGTCGCCTTGCGCTTGCGTATTCATCGCAATAATTGTGCGCCGCCCTTGCCCTGTTGTATCAACGGGACGTAGGCATCCAGTTCCGCAATCGTGGCCTTATCGGTGAGGTCGATGGTCCTGCTTTTCTCGGCCGACAGGTAGCTCGCCATCACCAGCCGCTGGACCTCCAGGCCATATTCCCACGAGAGCATCGCACTGCGGCCGGCCGAGAACGCCTCCAGCATGTCGACATTCTCGTCGGTGTAGCCGTAGAGATCGGCTTCGTTGTACTGCACCGCCAGCAGCCCGCGGCTGGCGGTAGCCTTTTCCAGTGCGCTTTCCTGGTCGGCGATCGCCTGCGCGGCCACGTCGCCGATGAACACGTTGAGGGGAGAGACCAGCGTGTTGATCTCGAATGCGTAGCCCGGCCCCATGCCGTCCATGAACAGCCGCAACCCCTGTTTCTCGAACATCCACGAGTCAGTGAATTGCGACTTCACGATCTGCCCGGTTTCAGGATTGCGGTAGGTGATCATCCCGGTGGCGAAGTCCTCCGCCGGGGTCCTGGAATAATCGACGCCGCGATCCCTGAGCAATTGCTCGCGCCACTTCTTCTGGCCCCACTTGAGCAGGCCGAGGTCGGCGCTGACCGAGAGCGGTTGCAGGAACAGCAGGTCCTTGTCGGGCGGGGTGAGCACATAGCGGCCAACCGCGATGCTGTGACAGCCCATGTCCAGCAGCACGCCGCCGCCCTGGCGGGTCGGATCCCAGAACCACGGTTCGTGCGGACCGCCGTGCTCTTCTGCGGAGCGCGTGAGCGCCAGCGGCCCCATCGAGCGCGTCACCGGCAGGAGCTGGTTGCGCTGGGTGCGGATCGCTTTCATGAAAATCTGGTTCTCGAAGTAAGCGGTCGGCAGTTTTGCCTCGCGCGCCAGCTCGACCAGACGCCGGGCTTCCTTCATGTTGCGGCCGAGCGGCTTGTCCAGGATCACGCCCTTGAGCTTCGCGCCGGCTTTGACCGCGGCGGCGACCTGCTCCATGACTTCGATGCGGGCGTAGTTGGGTACATAGAGCGCAAGGACATCGACGTGCTTCGCCATCTCGGCAATGCTGTCGAAGAGCTTCGCCTCGCCCAGCTTGTGCTCGCGGCAGAAGCCCGCCAGCGCCTCGGCGCCGCGGCGCCTGATCAGGCCGGAGATCTCGAGCCCGCGTACCTGATGAATGGCAATCGCGTGGAAGCGGGCGATGAAGCCTGCCCCGATGAATCCGAGTTTCATTTCCTTCCCCAAAATCAGTGGCTGGTGGCTAGTGGCTAGTGGCTGGTCGCGGAAAGTATCCGAGGCAAAACGCGTTTACGAGGGACCAGCTACAGTTGTTATCTTGCCATGCTAACCCCACGGCGCCGGGTAGAAAAGATCGAAATGGATCCGGGAGGCCGGGCGACGGCGCGCGGGCCGTCAGGCGTTGCAGAGGGACAATTCCGCGGCGCGCATGAGCAGCCTGTACTTGGCTACCAGGTCGCGTCGGTAATCGTCTGACAAGTCGCCGCCGTCTATGCGGCTGAGAAACTGGTCGAGCACTTTGGCGAAGTGCTGTTCGTGCGTGGTCCGCAACGCCTGCGGAATGGCGATGCGGAACTCGCCGGCCGAGGGTTCGATTCCCAGCCCCGGAAATTCAGCCTCGAGCGATTCGATCGCTCTCTCGAGTGCGGCTGCGTAACCCGCGCTGCCATCGACAGGCCGGACCGTGAGTTCCGTAACATAGTGCGTCAGCCCGCTATGCTCGACAATCAGGTCGGCGGCCGTTCCGCGTACGAGGGCATAGTGCGTGTCCCCGCCGCCCTCCGGAACTGCGAGCGCCCACCGGGACTCGATTGCAGCTGCAATGCCGCGTAACCGGAAGCTCATCGCCGCATTGCAGAGAACGGAAAGCATGCCGTCGGCGATCCGATGGCGCAGCGCCCACGGGAAGTCATCGAGGCCGGTAATGCGCGTGAACATGTCGCGCGGCACCTCTGTTGGCCATTGCCGCGCGGACAGCAGTTCGACGTCGGGGCCGTAATCGAAGGGCTGCCCGCCGCCGGTGATCCATTGCGCGAGATCGACCAGGTGCGTCGTGACATCGGTGATGCCTTCACCCTGCACGGCGACATCGAAAACCCACGGTGGCCGCACCAGCGGCACGCCGTTGACGATCTTGTAAAGGTGGTGGACGCTCTGCATGAAAATAGCGGGCTGATCGCCATCGTTGCGCAGGCGGCCGAATACCCGGGGCTGTGCGGCGAGCGCCACCTGCAACCGGGTCGCGATTTCGTGCCGTTCGGTCATGATGTCCATCGCCAGTGGCGGCGTAGCCGCCGCTTCCTCCAGCATCCCGATCTGGGCCGGATCGATCAGCCAGGGCTTGTCGCCGAGCACGAAGAAGCCGCCCGCGTGCAGGCGGTGGATCGATGTCATCTTGCTGTCGTTCCTTCCGGCGATGATCACGACGTCACCGCGCCTTTCGGAGAGCAGGCGTTCAAAACGGTCCTCGCCGCGATATACGTGGAGGTTCCAGCGCGTCGGGTTGTCGGCGCGCTGGTTAAAGGTGCACACAATGCGCAGGAAAGTCTCCAGGTCCGGGCCGTCCGCGGCATAGACGTGCACTTCGTCGCTGAGCCGTGGATGGCGCTGGCGCAGAGTGAGCGCGGCGTGAAAATGCCCCGGATCAAGAACCACCAGAGTGTGATTGTCTGTTGCCAATTTCTTTCGATTCTTTTCTGCTTTGCTCCGGAGCGGGCGCACGCAAGCGTCAGGCCCGCGCCTTCCCGCAGGTTGTCGGCACAATGCTAACCCCGCGGGGTGCCGGCGCAAAGAACCGTCACGAAACAGCATATTCGTTCTAGATCGGATCTGCGGTCATTGGCCTAAAATGCGCAGTTTGATCGCCGCGGTATCGCCGCTCAAAACGTGAGGGGGAACTGTTGGCGCGCGTCCTCACGCAATGGAAGTGCATTGGCATTTTCGGGAGGTTCAGGTGAAGTGGATTGGTTGGGTTCCCGCCGTGGCCGCAGCCTTTTTTGTGTGCGTGGCGCAGGCCGAACAGGACATGTCCGAGGAGGCGCTGAAGCTCGACGCGGTATCGAGGCTGATCGAAGCGCATGACCCGTCGCTTTCGGTGAATATCGGGCGGGTCTACGTCAAGCAGGCGGCGCTCGGCGCCGCGCGTGATCTGTTGTACCAGAAGGGCCGGGCCGCGGGGTTGAAGAAGGAGACCTGGAATCTTTCTTCACCGCAATGGCAGGCCGCTGAGCGGGAACTCGTGCAAGGCACGGATGCCTTGATCCAGCGCAGGGTTGCGAACGGGAACTGGGTTCGGGAGGCCTGGTCCGAGCAGGTCGCCACACTGCTCAACGGCGAAGAGGCTGACGAGATCGCGGTGCACTTCCAGACCGAGGGTGGCCAGTTGCAGCGGCGGGTGATCGAATGGTTCGTGGGCGAGCTGACGCTGCAGACCTACACCTTCACTGATCGCCTCAAGTACGGCGTCCCGGGTTCGGAGCAGGAGATGGAAGACCTGCGCAAGACCACCTACGAGATCCGCAGCCACTTCGATGAAATCTACGACCTCACCAAGTATCCCGACGCAGTGCGTTTCGCCAGCCGCGGTCCGGGGGTGGAGTACTTCAAGATGATGGTGCTGCAAGGTGTCCACGCCCTGCACGTGCACCTGGAAACGGTCGCCAACGAAGCGCGGGAGACGGTTCATTTCCGCTCAGCGCTGGTGGATCCATACATCGAAAAGGTGAAAGGTGAAAGGTAAAAGTGGGAGACCCTCTTGCTTCCTTAAGTCCTTCTACCTTCAGCCTGCTTTTCAGTTCTGCCTTTGATTTTCTCTTTCCCCTCGCCCCTCGCCACTCGTCCCTCACCCCTCGAATTCAGCCCAGCATCGACGACAGCAGCGTCGCGATCCCGAGGAAGGAAAGGAAGCCGGCCACGTCGGTGATAGTGGTCAGCACGATGGACGATGACTGCGCGGGATCC
The DNA here is from genome assembly GCA_035644415.1 of Burkholderiales bacterium. Taxonomy (GTDB): domain Bacteria; phylum Pseudomonadota; class Gammaproteobacteria; order Burkholderiales; family JACQAP01; genus JACQAP01. The sequence goes on along the minus strand of DASQOP010000333.1, from coordinate 7,412 downwards.
TGGCCGAAACGGCGCAGCATGATCGGTACCAGTGCGCCCGACACGCCGGCGATCACCATCGAGGTCACCATCGCACTGGTAATGACCGTGACCAGGCCGATCGAGCCGCTCCAGAACCACACGCCGACCGCGGTAGTCGCGGCGACTGCAAGACCGTTGGCAAGTCCCACGCTGGCCTCCTTCCATACCATCCGCGGCCACTGGCGCGGACTGATTTCGCGCAGAACCAGCCCCCGCATCGTCACCGCCAGCGCCTGCAGGCCGGCGTTGCCCGACTGTCCCGCGACCACCGGCAGCAATACCGCGAGTGCGGTGAATTTCGCGATCGTGCTCTCGAACAGACCGACCACCGCCGCCGCCAGGAAAGCGGTGAGCAGATTGACCTGCAGCCACGGCAGGCGTTTGCGTACTGCGAATACCGGCCCGGAGAGCGCGCGCTCGTCGCGGCTTGCGCCGACCATGGTCTGGATGTCGACGGTCGTTTCCGATTCGATCGCCGAGACCAGCGCCGCCTGCCGGATCACGCCTACAAAACGCCCGGAGTGATTCACCACCGGGAGTTCGGTGATCGGCTGATGCTGCAGGATCTTCACGACGTCTTCGCGCGGGTCGAGATCTTTCACCGCGGCGATGAGCGGGCGGGTGATCTCGCGCAAGGCCTGCGCCTGCTCCGCCATGGCGAGATCCTGAATCTCGACGCGTCCGATCAGACGCATTTCCTCGTCCACGACGAAGAGTTCCCGCAGCCCGCGGCTCTTGACCGTGCGCAGGCGCCCCAGCGCCTCGGCAATCGAGAGATCGGAGCGGATCGGAGTGACGCTGGGGTCCATCAGCCGGCCGGCGGAATCCTCCGGGTAGTCCAGCATTTCGCGCAGCTCGCTGGCAACCTGTAGTTCGAGCATCCCGAGCAGGCGATCGCGATCAGCGCGGTCGAACTGGGCAAGCACGGTCACGCTTGCCGCAGGCTCGGATTCGGACATGAGGTGGCGCGCCAGCGCCTCAGGAACGCGCTCGAGTGCCGCGCCGGCAACATTCGGTGCGAGCAGTTGCCATGCGCGCACTACCGCATGCGGTGCCTGCCCGGCCAGCAAGTCGGCGATCTCCTGCGGCGGCAGGGACTCGAGCTGTCGCGCCGCCTCGTGCGGGTAATCGAGGAAATAGCGCCGGTTCAGCGCCAGTATGGCCGGCAACGCCCCGTTGTTCATGGCTCTTCCGGCAGCACCGGTTTGGCCGGCGGCAGCAACCACAGCCCGGCTTCCGCTAGCCCGGAGGCCGCGTCCCAGTAGCCGCGGGTGAGCACGCCGGTAATGGTGACTTCGTCGGCGGGCTGGGTGGTCGCCCGGCTGCGTGCAAGGGCACGGGCCAGCGTCGCACGGTGCATCACGCCGATCAGCCGTCCGTCACGCTCCACCACTGGGAGCACACTGGACTGCTGCCAGCCGCGCTGGGTCGCCGCTCCGGTGAGCGGCGTCATTGCGTTGAGCATCGCCAGGGGCTTGTGCAGGACGGCTGCGAGCGTATTCGCATCGGGCACGCGCAGAAGATCAACCAGATACACGATGCCGATCAGGCGCTGATCGTGATCGACCGCGTATACCTGCTCCACTTTCTTTTCGTCGCCGCCACGTACGCGTTCCAGCGCGTCGCTTACCCTGGTCTCGGGCGCGAGTGCGATGACGTCGGGGTCGGCCCACGCGCCGACCGAATCGTCCGGGTAACCGAGCAGTACGCGCGAGGCCACGGCGGTGGCGGTGGGCAGTCCCGCGAGCAGGCGTGACCTGCGCGGCTCAGGTATGTAACGCAGCACGGTCACCGCCGCCTGCACGCCGGCCGCGGTGAGCAACCCGAGCGCGGGCTCGTCGTCGAGCGAACCGAGGATCCTCGCCGCCGCCGATGGCAGCATTGCGGTCAGTACGGGCGCTCCGGCGCGTGCCGGAACGGTTGCGAAAAGCGCCGCGGCATCGACCCCTGGAATGCGTTCCAGAACCCGCGCCGCCTCCCCGGGGTGCGCGGCGATATACGTGAGCGTCAGCGCTTCGGGTTCAGCCATTTTTCTGGCGCGAAATCACTGCGATCGGCTGCTCGTTGTAGATGCGTCCAGGCAGCGTGACGCGGCCTTCACCGGTCTCGATTATGACCACAGTGGCGGTCACTTCCAGGATGCGGCCTTCATGGCCGGCGACACGGATGATCTGGCCGACCGGGAAGGCCTGGCGCATGTAGTGCGCGCCGATGAGGTTGGCGATGTAGTCGCGCGCGCCGAATCCTACCGCGAGGGCGACGCCACCGACGATGGTTGCAGCAGCGCCGGCGGCGAATATGGCGAGGAAGGTGATCTTGATGCCGACCTGGTCGGCGCCCACCAGGATGGCGCCGACCAGGATCAGCACCTGTGCAACCCGCGCCAGGGCCAGGCGCTGCGTGTGCGCCAGCCGCGTTGCGGTGGCCAGGAGCAGGTCGGCAACGAAACGGGAAACGATGTAGCCGGCCGCGATGATGAGCACGCCGGCGATCAGCGTCGGCAAATAGTCGATCAGGTGTGCCAGCCAGTCGGTGAACGCCTGCAGTCCGAGAACCTGCGTTGCCGCGGCAATGAAGAATAGCAATACTACCCAGAAGACTACGGTGCCTAGCACGGCGGACGCGCGCCCGACGCGGAAGCGCTCGCTACCTCCAGGCCCGCCGACGCGGGAGAGAAGCTTGTCTAGCAGCAGCACCGCGCGCATGGTCAGCGCACGCAGCAGGCGCGCGAGCGCCCAGCCGACTATGAGCAGCAGGATCGCGCCGAGGACGCTGGGGAGATAGGCGACGATACGCTCGATGATGGTCGAGGCAGCGTTAGCCAGAGCGTCGCCGAGACCGCGTACTTTGTTCATCCGCAGTGCTCCGAGGAAAACGTGTGCCGCGGACCGCCGCGGCGTCGTCGCGAGCTTAGCACTGCTGCTCGGCGCAAGGGAAGCGCCAATCCGCGGCAACTGCCGGTGGCCGTTGTGATGGCTCGGCGGTTTTTTTCGCGGTCGGCAATGCCGTTTCGAAGTTTCCGCCACCGGCAGGCCGGCGGCGCGTACTCCGCGGTATCATTCGGCGATGAATGCCCTGTACGACTGGCTGACGCAGCGCGGGCGGGAATGGAGCTATGCGTGGAGCCGCGTGTTCTACTTCGCCGCGCTCGCGGTGGTCGGCGCGCTGTCGCCCTCGGTCTACAACAGGGCCACGCGCCAGGTGGTGGAGAAGCAGATCTATTTCACCGCGTGGCAGATTCTTCCCGGTTTCACCCTTTTCGTGGCGCTGTTCAGCTGCGTGTTCGTTCAGATCGTCGGGGCGACCGCCAGCGACTTCGGGCTGTACCGCTATGCGCTCGAGCTGGTCATCCGCATCCTGGTACTGGAGATTCTGCCGCTGCTTACCGCGCTGTTCGTGGCGGTACGCACCGGCGCCGCGATCAACACCGAGGTTGCGCTGATGCAGATACAGAACGAGTTCGAAGCGCTGGAAAGAGTCGGCGTCGATCCGTTCAGGCTGGAACTGCTGCCCCGCGTCATCGGCGGCACGATCTCGGTACTGGTGCTGACGCTGGTAAACATCGTGTTCGCGCTGGTCATCGCGCACGTGATGATCTTCGACTTTCGTCCGTGGAACCTGCCGCCGGGGGATTTCGCCCGGGTGATCGGCAAGGTGTTCGACGGGCCTGCGCTGCTGGTGCTGGGGGTCAAGATCCTGGCATTCGGACTGGCAGTGACGGTCATTCCGATTTCCGAGGGCCTGAACACGCCGCAGAAGCAGATTTTCTACGCGCCCATCGCCGTGCTGCGCGGGATGGTGCGGTTGTTTTTTGCGCTGATGTTAATCGAAATCATGGCCATCGCCGTGATCTACGTATAGAAACCCATGGCGGAGAACCAGGACAAGCGCAAGCGGGTGGTCATGCTGGCCGGCAATGCCGAACGCCAGCGGCTGATCGAGTCGCATCCCGAGGCGGGACTTGTGTCGGAAACCCAGCCGCTGCGGGCCAACCTGTCGGTGCTGGAAAATATCACCATGGTGCTGCAGTTCCGCACCAACACCTACCTGGGCGAGGCCAACGACATCGGCTGGGAACTTTTGTCGTTGGTCGGGCGCACCGATTGCGCCAACAAGCGCGACCCCGACCTGGACTATGAGGAGCGTTTCGTAGCGAAACTGCTGCGGGCGGTGGTGATTGCTCCGCCCATGATCATGATCGATCGCCCGGCGCAGCTGTTGCCGGACACCGACTATCCGGCCTTCCTGCAACGCACGCTCACCGCGCTCGATCAACGCTTCGCCCAGTGCTGGATTCTGGATTACACATGGAACGCGCCCCTGTACCGCAGCCGCGGATAAGGAACCTGGGATTCAAGGTGGGCCTCCTGCTCACCCTGATCCCGTTCATAGCAATCGGGCTGGTGCTGTACGCACTCTATGCCCGCGGCGTGTTCGAAAGCTCGCAGGAACTGGCACTGATCGCCAAGGATGCCGAAGGCGTGACCGAGGGCATGCCCATCATGTTTGCGGGATTCCCGATCGGCCAGGTGAGCAGCATGGCGCTCACCGACAGCGGTGAAGTCCAGATCAAGGTGTGGATACGCGAGAAGGACGCGCGCTGGCTGCGCACTTCCAGTGTATTCACCCTGGAAAGGCAGTTTTTCGGTGGAGCAAAAATCCGGGTCACGACTCGCAAGATGAACGACCCGCAACTACTCCCCGGCGCGATCGTCAAACTGGTCGGCATCGACGCGGCGCAGGATCTTCCCCAGATGATCGCCCGCGCCAATGCCGTGTTGCAGAACATCGAGGAGATGATCAAACCCGACTCCACCCTCAACCGCAGCCTGGCGCATCTGAACGAGGTGACCGAGCGCATGGCCGGCGAGTATGGCGTGCTCGGCAGCTTCGCGGGCAGTCCCGAGAATGCAAGACAGGTGATGGAAACAGTCAGGGGCGTGAGCGCGCTGATCGCTTCGCTAAAGGGCGTCGCCAGCCGCGCGGAAAGCATGCTGACCAGGGCCGACGAGAAGGTGTTTGCCCAGGGAGGCGTCATGGATGAAGCGCGTAAATCCATCGTCCAGCTCAATGCCATCCTCGGCGACGCGCGCGACAGCCTGAAAAAGGCCGACGCCGTCCTCGCCAACGCGCAGTCGGCGAGCGCCGACGGCAAGGCGGCCGCCGCCAACATCAAGGGCGCGACCACCGATCTTGCCGCGCTGCGCACCGAAGTCGACGACAGCATCCGCAAGGTCGGCGTCCTGATCGACGAGATCAACCGCAGATGGCCGTTTGCGCGCAAAAACGAGATCAAATTGCCGTGAAGGCGTTTTGCCTGTCCGCGCTATGTTTGGCCGCGCTGATTGGCGGGTGCGCCGGCGCGCTGGCGCCGGAATGGCAGTCCGGGGCACATGTTGCGCTGGAGAAATTCAGGCAGAACTACTTGGAAGGCAACACGCGCCTGGCCGAGCGCTACTTCGCCGAAGCGAAGTTGAGCATCTCCGCCACCGGCCGGCTGGACCTGGCCGCGCGCGCCGAACTGATACGTTGCGCTCTTGCCACCGCGTCGCTTAGTGACGATGCTTGTGCGGAGTTCGAGGCGCTGCGGAGTTATGTGACAGCGGCGGAGAGGGCGTACGCGCAATTCCTGGCCGGTCACTGGCAGGACCTGCGTGCCCAGGATTTGCCGGAACCGTATCGCGGCATAGTGACGGGAGGCGGCGAAGCGTCATTGAACCGGGAGATCGGTCGAATCGAAGACCCGGTGTCGCGGCTGGTGGCGGCGGGCGCGCTGTTCCGCGCCGGCCGGCTTTCACCTGTAGGCGTCGCGACGGCCATCGACACCGCCTCGGCGCAGGGATACCGCCGGCCGCTGCTCGCCTATCTTAACGTGCAGGCGAAACTGGCCGAACAGGCCGGCGACTCCGCGGCACTGGAAACGATCCGCAGGCGCATTGAACTGGTGTCTCAGCCGTTGCCCGACGGCAGATAAGAGATACGTTTCTCACCACGGAGGACACCGAGGAATCAAAGCGGAACAACAAGAGGAAGAACTCGCAAATCCCCGAATCATTTGTTGTGGATGAGACTTGATCCTGCAAGCCGTGTCCGGACGCCAACTTCTGTCTGTTCGCATATCTGATGATATTACTGGTCATTGATGCCAGAGTATTTCTGCGCCACTACGAAAAGCACTGCGCCGGTATCAGTATCCCTTTTGTCTTTGCTATTGAAATTGATCTTCCTCCGTGTCCTCCGCGTCCTCCGTGGTGAGTATTGCTCTAGCCGCCGAAACCGTCCGCGACACTGATATCCAGAAGATTCGGAACTCCGCTCGCGATTGCCGAGCGCAGCGCCGGCACTACGTCCTGAGCATCAGAGATGCGTTTGGCCGGTACGCCCATCGACTGCGACAGCGCGACGAAGTCGATCTCCGGATCGCGCAGATCCATGCCGACGAATTTCTCGGTGCCACGCATCGACACCAGCCTTTCCTTGAGGATGCGGTAGCTGCGGTTGTCGCAGATCACGTAGGTGATCGGGCGCTTGAGGTTGGCTGCGGTCCACAGCGCCTGGATGCTGTACATCGCGCTGCCGTCGCCGACGATGGCGACCACCGGCCGGTTCGGCAGCGCCACGCTGATGCCGACTGCGCCGGCCATCGCAAAGCCGATGCCGCCGGAAGCCAGGCCGTAGAAACCCTGCGCATCGCGAAAGCGCAGAAAACTCTGTAACGAGAACGTGGAGGTCAGGCCTTCCTCGACCACCACCGCGTCTTTCGGCAGCGCATCGGCGATGGTCATCATCAGCCAGCGCGGATCCAGCGGTTTTGCCCCCGCGACGGCCAGCATGTCCTTGGCCAGGCGCTCGCGCTTTGCGGTCCAGTTGTTCTTCGCAATTTCGACCAGCCGTTGCGCCGCCTGCGTCTTGCGCCCGGCACTCATTTTCCTGCGCAGGATCGGCAGCAGCGCACGCAGCGTTTCCCTGACGCAGGCGCCGATGGCGATCTCGGCCGGATAATTCTTGCCCAGCTCCCAGTCGCGCTCCCCGATCTGCACCACCGGCATGCGCTCGGGCAGCGGATCGACGAGACTGTGCACCGACATGCGCAGCACATCGGCGCCCAGGCACACCAGCAGGTCGTGGGGGGCCAGAGCCGAACGTACCTGCTGCTGGTTGCGGGTGAGCGCGCCGAGGAAGGCCGGATGCTCGGACGGGAAGTGTGCGGCGTAGGCGACCGTCTGCTGGTACACCGGCGCGCCCAAGACTTCGGCAAGTTCTGCCGCTTCCTTCAGCGCGTCGCGCGTGGCAAGTTCGTGGCCGGCGATCAACACCGGATTGGCCGCGGCGAGCAGCCGCTCCGCGAGCCGTTCCAGCGCGGCGTCCGAAGGCCGCACGTCGGTCTGCAC
>DASQOP010000332.1:0-6939 GCA_035644415.1 Burkholderiales bacterium | reverse complement strand
TCGCGAATAGCTCGGCGCGCCTGACGGCAAATTTCTTCACCGTCACGCGGCGCTTCTTGTCTCGATTGATCAGAGCGGTCTTTGCCATGACGGCCTCAGTTCTTGAAAGGGAACTTGAAGGCGGCGAGAAGCGCACGCGCTTCATCGTCGGTCTTCGCTGTCGTGGTTATCGTGATGTTCAAACCCCTGAGCACGTCGATCTTGTCGTACTCGATCTCCGGAAAGATGATCTGCTCCTTCACGCCAAGGTTGAAATTGCCCCGGCCATCGAAGGAACGTGCCGAAATACCCCGGAAATCGCGGATACGTGGAATTGCAATGGACACCAGCCGATCCAGGAATTCGTACATGCGCCCGCGGCGCAACGTCACCATGCAGCCGATCGGATAGTCCTTGCGGATCTTGAAGCCGGCGATCGATTTCTTGGCCTTGGTGACCACCGGTTTCTGGCCGGCGATCCTGGTCATATCGCCCACCGCGTTGTCGAGAATCTTCTTGTCGTTGACCGCCTCGCCCACGCCCATGTTCAGCACGATCTTGTCGATGCGTGGCACCTGCATGGCGGTCTTGTAGCCGAACTGCTTCATCAGAGCCGGCACCACTGCTTCGCGGTAATGCTGCCGCAGCCGCGCCGGTTGAACCGAAGCGGCCTTTTCAGATACCGCCTTCGCGGACGCGGCCTTCGCGGGAGCCGCTTTCTTGGCCTTGGGCAGGTCGTCCTTGGCCTTCGGCATGTCTTCCTTGGCCGTTGCCGTGTCCTTCTTCGCCGTTTCCTTGGCCTTCGCCATGTCTTCCTCTTAAGCGTCCAGCATTTCGCCGTTCGACTTGTAGATCCGCACGCGGCGGCCGTCGTCCATCTGCTTGACGCCGATGCGGTCGGCTTTCTGGGTGGTCGGGTTGAACACCGCCACGTTGGAAACGTGGATCGGCATCTCCTTGTCGATGATACCGCCGGTGGTGCCCTTCATCGGGTTGGGCTTCTGGTGCTTCTTGACGCGGTTGGCGCCCTCGACCAGGATGTAGTCATCGCCGAGCACGCGCAGCACGGTGCCGCGCTTGCCCTTGTCCTTGCCGGTGATGACCACGACGTTGTCGCCCTTGCGGATCTTGCGCATGATTGTTCCTTACAACACTTCCGGCGCGAGCGAGACGATCTTCATGAATCGCTCGGTTCGCAGTTCGCGCGTCACCGGCCCGAATATGCGGGTGCCGATGGGCTCGAGCTTGGCATTGAGCAAGACGGCGGCGTTGGTATCGAACTTCACCAGCGAACCGTCCTGGCGGCGCACGCCGCTGCGGGTGCGCACCACCACCGCGTGGTAGATCTCGCCCTTCTTGACGCGCCCGCGTGGCGCGCAGTCCTTGATGCTCACCTTGATGACGTCGCCCACCCCCGCATAGCGGCGCTTGGAACCGCCCAGCACCTTGATGCACATGACGGAGCGCGCGCCGGTGTTGTCGGCAACATCCAGCCTGGATTGCATTTGAATCATCTGCTTACTCTCTCTCCAACTTCGCCCGCCTGGTGTTTTCTACTTCGGCAGACCAGTTTTGGAACCCGTCCGGGTCGGAAGTCGGGGCGCCACGGACAAAGGCGACCCGGGAAAAAGGCGGCATTCTATGGAAAAAACTCCGCCAAAGCAAGGATTTCAGACTTCTTCCTTGGCCTTCTCAACCAGTTTCACCACTTTCCAGGTCTTGGTCCTGGACATGGGCCGGGTTTCCTCGATCAACACCAGGTCGCCCGGATGGAATTCGTTGTTCTCGTCGTGCGCGTGGTATTTCTTGGAGCGGCGGACGAACTTGCCATAGAGCGGATGCTTGACCTTGCGCTCCACCAGGACCGTGACGGTCTTGTTCATCTTGTCGCTGACCACGCGTCCGGTCAGCTTGCGCGCGTTGGATTGCTGGGTCTCATTCATGACTGTTTGGCCTTCTCGCCGATCAGAGTGCGCACGCGCGCGATGTCGCGGCGCACCTTCTTGATTTCGCTGGTGTTGTTCAACTGCTGAGTGGCAAGCTGCATGCGCAGCGAGAACTGCGCCTTGAGAAGCTCGTTGAGCTCCTTGTTGAGGTCGGCCGCGGTCTTGGCCCGGAGTTCGCTCGCTTTCATCGCTTATCCCACCTGTCTGATTACGAACGTGGTCTGGATCGGCAGCTTGGAGGCGGCCAGCCGGAATGCCTCGCGCGCCAGCGTCTCGTCCACGCCGTCCATCTCGTAGAGCACCTTGCCGGGCTGGATCTCCGCAACGTAGTACTCCGGATTGCCCTTGCCGTTACCCATGCGAACTTCCGCCGGCTTGCGCGAGATCGGCTTGTCCGGAAAGATGCGAATCCAGATCCGTCCGCCGCGCTTGATATGGCGGGTCATGGCACGGCGCGCGGCTTCGATCTGGCGCGCGGTCAGACGACCGCGGCCGACGGCCTTCAGGCCGTATTCGCCGAAGCTCACCTTGGCGCCGCGGGTGGCGACGCCGGTGTTGCGGCCTTTCTGTTCCTTGCGGTATTTCCTTCTAGCTGGTTGCAGCATTCCTGGCTCCTCGTCTTGCCTTCCTCTCCGGCTCCGGCGCTGGCGCCACCACCGGCTGCTCGCCGCGGCCGAGCATTTCGCCCTTGAATACCCACACCTTGATGCCGATCACTCCGTAATTGGTCTTGGCCTCGGAAAATCCGTAGTCGATGTCGGCACGCAGGGTATGGAGCGGCACGCGGCCTTCGCGGTACCACTCGGTGCGGGCGATTTCGATCCCGTTCAGGCGTCCGGCGCTCATGATCTTGATGCCCTGCGCGCCCAGGCGCATGGCATTCTGGATCGCGCGCTTCATGGCCCGGCGGAACATGATGCGCTTCTCGAGTTGCTGGGCGATGGAATCCGCGATCAGCTGCGCGTCGATCTCGGGTTTGCGCACTTCCTCGATGTTCACATGCACCGGCACGCCCATGAGCTTCTGCAGTTCGGCGCGCAAATGTTCGATGTCCTCGCCCTTCTTGCCGATCACCACACCGGGACGGGCGCTGTACACGGTGATTTTGGCGTTTTTCGCCGGGCGCTCGATCACCACTTTGCTGACCGCGGCGTGCGCCAGTTTCTTCTTCAGGAAGTCGCGAACCTTGATGTCCTCCTGCAGCATCGCCGGGAAATTCTTGGTGTTCGAGTACCAGCGCGACGTCCAGTTGCGCTGCACCGACAGCCGGAACCCGGTCGGGTGAATTTTCTGTCCCATGCTTACTCCTTGTCCCCGACCGTCACGTAAATGTGGCAGGTAGGCTTGGTGATCTTGAAGCCGCGGCCCTTGGCGCGCGGCATGAAACGCTTCAGGCTCGTACCCTGTTCGACGTGGATGGTCGTGACCGTCAACTCGTCGATGTCGGCGCCCTGGTTGTGTTCGGCATTGGCGATCGCGGACTCCAGCACCTTGCGGATGATCTTGGCGCCCTTCTTCGGGCTGAAGGCGAGCAGGCTCAGCGCCTTGTCCACCGGCAGGCCGCGCACCTGATCGGCGACCAGGCGTCCCTTCTGGGCCGACAGGCGCACGCCGCGCAAAATTGCAGAAGTTCTCATCGTCATCTCTCCCATCGCCCTTACTTCTTGCCTGCTGCAGGTGCTGCCGGGGACGCCGACCCCGGTGCCGATGATGGCGAGCCCCCGGAAGTTGGCGCCACGACCTTTTTGTCCCCGGTGTGGACCTTGAACGTGCGGGTCAGCGCAAATTCGCCGAGCTTGTGCCCGACCATGTTCTCGCTGATATACACAGGCACGTGCTGTCGGCCGTTGTGAATGGCGATGGTGAGCCCCACGAAGTCCGGAAGAATGGTGGAACGGCGCGACCAGGTCCTGATCGGGCGCTTGTCGTTGGTGGCGCGCGCCGCATCCACCTTCTGTACCAGGTGATGATCGACGAACGGGCCTTTCTTGATGGAACGTGCCATGTGTCCTTACCCCTTACTTGCCGTGGCGATCGCGCACGATCATGCCGCGGGTGCGCTTGTTGCGGCGGGTCTTGTAACCCTTGGTCGGCGTTCCCCACGGGCTCACCGGGTCGCGGCCGGCAGCGGTCTTGCCTTCGCCGCCGCCGTGCGGATGGTCGATCGGATTCATCGCCACGCCGCGCACTGTCGGGCGTACTCCGCGCCAGCGCACGCGTCCGGCCTTGCCGATGGACTCGAGGTTGTGCTCTTCGTTGCCGACTTCCCCGATGGTGGCGCGGCAGTCGACGTGCACCTTGCGGATCTCGCCGGAACGCAGGCGCAACTGCGCATAGGTGCCTTCGCGCGCCAGCAACTGCACCGAGGTCCCCGCGGAACGCGCCAGTTGCGCGCCTTTGCCGGGCAGCATTTCGACGCAGTGGACCGTGGTGCCCACCGGCACATTGCGCAGCGGCAGCGTATTGCCGACCTTGATCGGCGCCTGCGCCCCGTTGATGACCTCCAGTCCCACCGTCACGCCCTTGGGCGCGATGATGTAACGGCGCTCGCCGTCGGCGTAACACAGCAGCGCAAGATTGGCGCTGCGGTTCGGGTCGTATTCGAGGCGCTCGATCCTGGCGGCAATGCCGTCCTTGTCGCGCACGAAATCGACGATGCGATAGTGATGCTTGTGCCCCCCGCCCTGATGGCGCGTGGTGATGTGGCCGCGGTTGTTGCGGCCGGCTCGCTTGCTTTGTTTCTCGACCAGAGCGGCAACCGGCTTGCCCTTGTGCAGGTTGGCGTTGACGACCTTGACCAGCGCGCGCCGGCCGGGGGATGTCGGTTTGACTTTGACGAGCGCCATTTACTTGGCCTCCCCTGCTGCGAAGTTGATCTCCTGGCCCGGCTTCAGGCAGACATAAGCCTTCTTCCAGTGCCGGCGGCGACCGATGAAGCGGCCGAAACGCTTTTCCTTGCCCTTCACGTTGGCGACCTGGACGCTTTTCACCTGCACCTTGAACAGCAACTCCACCGCAGCCTTGATCTCGGGCTTGGTGGCATCCGGCGCGACACGGAAGATCACCTGCTCATTCTTGTCCGCGACGTAGGTGCTCTTTTCCGATACCACCGGCGCGAGCAGCACCTGCATCAGCCGTTCCTGATTGACGGCGTTTTGCCTGACACCGTCCTGTTTGATAGCGTTCTTTTTAATCGCAGCTGCGTTCACGCGAGCATCTCCTCGAACTTCGCCACCGCACCCTTGGTGATCAGCGTATTGCTGAAGCGCAGCAGGCTGACCGGATCCGCCTGCCCGGGTTCGACCACCAGCACATTGACGAGATTGCGCGCCGACAGCACCAGATTCTCGTCCAGGCTGTCGGTAATGATCAGCACGTTGTCCATGCCCATGCCCTTGACCTTCTGCGCCAGCTGCTTGGTCTTGGGCGAATCAACCTTGAAATTCTCCACCACGGCGAGACGGCCTTCGCGGGCCAGCTGCGACAGGATCGAGGCCAGGCCGGCACGGAACATCCTGCGGTTGACCTTGTGGCTGAAGTTCTCATCCGGGCTGTTGGGGAAAATCTTGCCGCCGCCACGCCACAGCGGGCTGGACGCCATGCCGGCGCGCGCGCGGCCGGTGCCCTTCTGGCGCCAGGGCTTGCGCGTGGACTTGGCGATGTCGCTGCGCCCCTTCTGGGCACGGGTGCCGAGACGGGCGTTGGCCAAATAGGCAGTGACCACCTGGTGCACCAGCGACTCGTTGTACGCGCGTCCGAACAGCTCGTCGGAGGCCTTGACACTGGCGGTGGCCTCACCCTTGTCGTTGATCAGTTTTAGTTCCATTACGCCGCCCTCGTCTTCACCGAAGGATGCACGATCACGTCGCCGCCTTCGGAACCGGGAACTGCACCCTTGATCAGGAGCAACTGGCGCTCGGCGTCGATGCGCACGATTTCCAGTTTCTGCGCGGTGCGCTTCACGGCGCCCAGATGGCCGGACATCCTCTTGCCGGGAAATACGCGGCCCGGATCCTGCGCCATCGAAATCGAACCCGGCTTGTTGTGCGACACCGAGTTGCCGTGGCTGGCGCGGTTGGAGGAGAAGTGATGGCGCTTGATCACGCCGGCAAAGCCCTTGCCGATCGAGGTGCCGGTCACGTCCACAAACTGCCCGACCTTGAAGATGTCGACGCCAACCTGGCCACCGACCTTCAGGCTGGCAAGCTGGTCGGCTTCGACACGGAATTCCCTGAGGATGTGACCCGCTTCGACGGCGGCCTTGGCAAAGTGGCCGGCCGCGGGCTTGGAAACCCTGCTGGCGCGGCGCTTGCCGAACGTCACCTGCACCGCGGCATAGCCGTCGGTCTCGGGCGTCTTGATCTGGGTCACGCGATTGTTCGACACGTCCACGACCGTCACCGGGACGGTATCGCCGTCGTCGGTAAACAGTCGCGTCATGCCGATCTTGCGACCGACCAGTCCTAAACTCATTATTTGTTTCCCTTTGACAAAAGGGGCCGGTTTCAATTGACCAGCCAATCTATTTTTATCCGGGGAAATCCCGGGGTACTGCTTCCTACAGCTTGATTTCTACATCCACGCCTGCAGGCAGATCGAGCTTCATCAGCGCATCCACGGTCTTGTCGGTGGGATCGATGATGTCCATCAGCCGCAGATGGGTGCGGATCTCGAACTGATCGCGCGAAGTCTTGTTCACGTGCGGGCTGCGCAGCACATCGAAGCGCTCGATGCGGGTGGGCAGCGGAACCGGGCCTTTGACCACTGCGCCGGTGCGCTTGGCGGTCTCGACGATTTCGATCGCCGACTGATCGATCAGGCGATAGTCGAAGGCCTTAAGGCGAATGCGGATTTTCTGGTTTTGCATTTTCTCTACTCGATGACCTTTGACACCACGCCCGCACCCACGGTGCGGCCGCCCTCGCGAATGGCAAAGCGCAAGCCCTCTTCCATCGCAATGGGCTGAATGAGCTGCACGGTAATGGCCACGTTGTCCCCAGGCATCACCATCTCG
>DASQOP010000331.1:0-2219 GCA_035644415.1 Burkholderiales bacterium | reverse complement strand
CTGGCGATGATCCGCAGCTGGAATACCGCCACTCTGATCGTGAAAAACGGCGAATTGACGCCGCAGGACGTCGCGCGACTGCAGGAGTTCTGCAGAAGCCGCGGCTTCGATCTCGTGTGGCATCCGGGAATGCGCGCCCGGGACGCCGATACCTTCAACCGGCTGCAACGGCCTTACTTCTATGAAGGCGCGGTGGCGCTGCTCGGCGGTCAACGCGCGGACTTTATCGAGCGCTACAAGTTCAACATCGCGCCCGCGACCGACGACCGCCCCTATTTCTTCCATTTTTTCCGCTGGAAAACGCTGCCCGAACTGCTGCAATTGCGGGACCGCGGCGGCTTGCCTTTGCTGGATTGGGGATATCCGTTGCTGATCGCCACGCTGGTGCAGGCGCTCGTGCTGGGCGCGGCACTGATCCTTCTGCCGCTGGCCCGACTGCGCAGCCCAGGTGCGCGCATCGGCGCGGGAGTGCGGTGGCGCACTGCTGCCTACTTCTCCGCTCTCGGAACCGGATTCATGTTCGTCGAGATTGCGTTCATCCAGAAATTCGTTCTTTTTCTCGGCCATCCGCTGTATGCCGTGGCGGTGGTGTTGTTCGCGTTCATGCTGTGCGCGGGCCTGGGCAGCCTGCTGTCGCAGCATCTGGCAAAGGAGATCGCGCCGGGTTTCGCGTTGCTCGTGCCGCCGATTGCGGCGATCGCGCTGTTGTGCGGGGTCTATTTGATCTGGCTGCCCGGGGCCATCAACGCGCTGATAGCGCTGCCGGACGCGGCCAGGATCGCAATCACCGTGCTGCTGATCCTGCCGCTCGGCCTGAGCATGGGCATGCCGTTTCCGCTGGGACTGGAGGCGCTGGGCGCGCGAACACCCGCATTGGTGCCCTGGGCGTGGGGAATCAATGCCTGCACCGCGGTAGCCGGTGCGGTGCTGGCATCGGTGCTGGCGATTCACGCCGGCTTCAACGCGGTACTGATCGTCGCGATCGTACTGTACGCGTCGACGCTGTTTAGCTTTCCTGAGACTGCGGTGAAGCGGCAATGACGGCCCCACTTGCGGGCACACGGCGTCACTGCGTGCGCAGCAGCGGCAGCACGTGCTCGGCGAAGTAGGGGCGTGTCTTTGAACCCCGTGTCCGGCTTCGCAGGATGCCCTCACGGTCGATCACGAAAGCGGTGGGTGTCGGATATTTGCGTTCGAATCCGCTCTGCTCGAGATCGTCGGCCATCACACCCGGCAGTCCATATATCCCGAGCATGCGTTCGACGCGATGGCGATCTTCCAGGCTGTCGATGCCGACGACGATGACCTCGAAGCCCTCGTCGTGGTGCTGCTCGTAGAAGGTTTCGAGATTGCCGATCTCGTAGGCGCAGAAACTGCAGTAGCTGGAGTAGAAATTGACCAGCACCACCTTGCCGCGCATTTCCTTCAGATCGAATGGCTTGCCCGAGAACAGCATGCCCTTGAGTGCCGGCGCGGGCTGGTCAACTTCGGGCACCGCCCATGACGCCGACGCGGCTAGCAGCAGCAGAACGAGGAGACTTCTTGCAAGGTTCATCGGACAGGCTCCGCATGGCATAACGGCGCGGAAGACGGATGCGGTCAGATATAGATCAGGCCAGTATACTTTGCCGCGCAGACTTGCAGAACATGGGGATACCGGCAATGGCGGAAAACAGCAAGGCGATCACGGCGGACTCGCAGGTCGCCAGGATTTTCGAATGGCGGCGCGGATTCAACACCATTCACCTCATCGATGTCGGCGTGCACCTCGGACTGTTCCAGGCGCTGGTCGAAAAGCCGGGGCTGACCGGCAGGGAACTGGCCGAGCGTCTGGGCCTGCATGCACCGTACGTCGAGGTCTGGTGCAAGACAGCGTACGGCCTGGAGATTCTGGACGCCGATAACGCCGGCAGTTTCAAACTCGCGCCTTATTTCGATCTGATTCTTGCCAGTCCGACTCATCCCCGCTATCTGGGCGGCTACGTCCGGCTCGGCACCGAAGTCGCGGCGGAGGATTTCCGTCGCTGCCGCGAAGCGTTCCGGACCGGCACCGTCAAGCCGTTCCAGGGCAGGGGCGATCACTTCAACCAGGCGGTCGCCGAGTCCACCCAGGGGCTGCAGTTGGTAACCGCGAAGAAAATCCTTCCGGGCCTCGCCGGACTTGCCGGCAAGCTGGCGGCCGGCGGCGCCATCCTGGAAATCGGCTGCGGCACCGGCAA
>DASQOP010000330.1:0-9720 GCA_035644415.1 Burkholderiales bacterium | reverse complement strand
TCCCTTACGGCATGTTTCTGGCGGATCGGCACGCGCTCGACGCTCATCGCGTTCTCGCGGTCGAAGCTCGAGCGCGCGCGCACGTCCTCGAAGCCGAGCAGCGATTTTTGCTGCTGGCTGGCGGAATAAAACCAGCCCTGGTCGGCCTTTTCGTCGTCGTCGGCATCGTCGCGGCGATGGATGGCTTCGAGCTTGAGTTGCGCATCCAGACGCCGGGTCGCTGCACCCTCCAGCGCCAGAGCCTCGGAATTGCCGGCGGCACTGCCACTCATATTGCCGTCGCGGGCGGGTTCATCGTCATTTCTGCGCGTCACCGCGCCCTGGCGAAACATGGCGCCGCCGCGGATGTCTGCGTTGCCGGTATCCGGAGCAGCGGTCGCATTGGGCGCGTTGTCGCTGGAATCGAACTGGCTCGCGGTCAGCGCGCTCCGCTGCGACGTCGGGATCATTGCCTCCTGCATCCGCCGTTTGACTTCGATTACGCGACTCTGTACCTCGAGCCGTTGGTTGGCTTCCTGGAGGGCGTTCACCACGCGGTCGAGTGCATCCTGGTCCACCCTGGCGTTGATGCTGCTCAGGTCGCGGCTGCCTTCCGCGAGTCTTTCCTCGATGCCGCGGTCCAGGCCTTTCTCACTGTCCGACAGCGGCCGGATCCCGTCCTTCTCCAGCGCACGTGTGTCCCGGCCGCCGACCTCGGCGCGCAATTGACGAAGCAACGCCAGCGCCTCGTCGTTGCGCCCGGCCCGAAGCGCTTCCGCGGCCTTCTCGAAGCGCGGGTTCGCCCTCATGGCCCCGGCCAACCTGACCAGCCCCTCGCGCGCAGCCGCAGCTTCCATGTTGGCCTGCTCGATCGCATCGCGCGCCTGCGCGGCTGCTCGCGCCTTCTCTTCGGCGGTCGCGTCAGCGCGCTGCAATTCCTCGAGCGCGCGATCGAGCTTCTCAATCTCGGGATCCTGCGGCGCGCCTTCGAGGAGTGCGCGCAGGTCCTGCGTTTCCCCGGCCGCGGCCGTTGCTGCATCTGCACCGTCCCATGAATGCGATTGCTGTGGGGCAATCCAGGTAACCAGCAGCAGGGCCGCGCCCAGACCGGCAACGGCGTACAGGCTGCGGGGCGGCCGCCCGGGGACGATCGCGCCGGGATCGAGCCGGCGTGCGGTCGCAGCCGCGCGGGCAATTTGCAGTTCCGCGAACGGGGATGGCTCGGGCATGGAAACGAACCAGTAAGCGGATTTCAGTTCGTCCTTCAGGCGGGCGCGTGCATCGGCTTCGCCCGCAGCTTGCGCGAGCGTCACCTGACGCAATGCGCGCCACGCAATATAAGCCCCGAGCATCACCACCGCCGCTACGACCGCCGTCCGGGCGCCGGTTCCGACCGCCGGAATTGCCGAACTCAACGCCACGCCTACAAACTGGAAGGCAATCAGGGAAAACAGGACGACGCAGGCGCCGTAGGTAATCTCCTGAAGCGCCCGGCGCAACCACAGGCGGCGCTCGATGCTGCCCAGAACACTGAGTATGACTTCACTATCCTTCATGACCGGGGCGATTGTAACGCAGCCGGGAATCCCCATGCGAGGCAAGCATGCGCCGGAAGCCGTGGGCATCCGGCTCGCAGGCTGGCAGCGCGCGATCTCAGGTAACATCCGGTGCAAAACGATGGAGGAGCAAGTGAACCTGGCTCTGCGACTCGCGGCAGCGTTATTCGGTTGCGCCTATGCATGCATCGGTGCCGCGCAGCAACCGCACATCGTCTACATCCTCGCCGACGACCTCGGCTGGAAGGACGTGGGTTACCACGGCAGCCCTATCAGGACGCCCCACCTCGACAAGCTGGCACAAGGCGGCGCACGCCTCGAGAAGTTTTATACGCTCCCCTACTCGACCCAGACTCGCGCGGCATTGATGACCGGCCGCTATCCGATGCGCTACGGCCTGCAGACGCTTTCCATTCTGCCGTGGAGCCGGTACGGATTGCCGGCCGATGAACGGATGTTGCCGCAGGCGCTGAAAGAGGCCGGCTATCGCACCGCGATGCTCGGAAAGTGGCAACTCGGCCATTTCAAGAAGGAATTCTGGCCGACCCGGCGCGGTTTCGACAGTTTCTACGGCAGCTTCAACGGCGAGATCGACTATTTCAGGAAGACCGACAGGATCGGCGAGGCCGACTGGCACCGCAATGAACGGCAGGTGAAGGAGGCAGGCTACGTCACGACCCTGTTGGGCAGGGAGGCAGCCAGCCTGATTTCAGGGCACGACGCGACCACACCGTTGTTCCTCTACCTGTCCTTCAACGCGCCGCAGATGCCGTTGCAGGCACCGAGGGAATACCTGGAAATGTACCGGGACATTGCCGACGAAACCCGCCGCGCCTATGTGGCGATGGTCACCGCACTCGACGACGCCATAGGGGCATTGACCTCGGCGCTGGAATCGAAAGGCATGGCGGCGAACACGCTGATAGTGTTCCACAGCGACAACGGCGGGGCACTGCCGAACAAGTATGCGACCGGCGACGGCGATGTCAGTAAACCCGCTGCCGACAACGGCCCCTTCCAGGACGGCAAGGGTGGACTGCACGAAGGTTCGATGCGGGTGGCGGCGTTCGCTGCGTGGCCGGGTAGAATCCAGCCGGGCGTGGTTGCCGAACGCATCCACGTCACCGACATGTACCCGACTTTGCTGAGGGTCGCGGGTGCGAAGCTCGAACAGAAACGGCGAGTCGACGGCATCGACCAGTGGGCCACGATTGCCGACGGTAAGCCAAGTGCGCGCAAAGAAATGCTGCTGGCAATGGAAGACAGCCGCGGCGCCCTGCTGATTGAGAACTGGAAGCTCATCGTCTACTCGCGCTTGCCGGTGCGCTACGAACTGTTCAATATCCAGGACGACCCGTCGGAGGAAGACAACCGGGCCGAGCGCGAACCGCAACGGGTACAGGAGATGTTGGCGCGCTTCAACGAGTACGCCTGGGAGATGGCGCCATCGCTTTACCTGGAGGATTTGCTGAAACCGAGAAAGTACGACGCCCCGATGTATTGGGGAGAAAACCCCGTTCGCCCATAAGAAGTGAACGGGGTTTCAGTGGAGACTAATGTGCGCAGCACGTTATGTCGGAACTAAAATCCGATCAGACCTCAACTTTTTTCCACCTTCAACAAGAACAGTCCATGCAAGCAATCAACATCGAAGATCTGCGTAGCCGGGCACGCCGGCGTCTGCCGAAGGTTATCTTCGAGTTCATCGATGGCGGAGCCCAGGACGAAACCACGCTGCGCGCCAACCGCGAGGATTTCCAGAAGTGGCGTTTCCGTACCCGGGTGCTGACCGACGTTTCCAGGCGCGACCAGTCGATCACCCTGTTCGGCCAGCGCTGCGCCTCGCCATTGGTTCTCGCGCCGACCGGACTCGCCGGACTGCTGTCGCGCCGCGGCGAGCTGGCCGCTGCCCGCGCCGCAGAGAAATACGGCGTGCCCTACTGCCTGTCCACAATGGCCACCTGCAGCATCGAGGAGATCACCACCGAGACCACTCAGCCAAAGTGGTTCCAGCTCTACGTGCTGCGCGACCGGGGACTCACCAAGGAGTTCATCGAGCGCGCGCGGGCGTCGCGCTGCACGGCGCTGGTCCTGACCGTGGACACCAAGGTGCAGGGTCCGCGCGAGCGCGACATGCGCAACGGCTTCACCGTGCCGCCGCGCTTCACCATCGCGACGATCCTCGACTTCGCCCGCCATTTCTCCTGGCTCTTCGACGTGGGCCTGGGCCCGCGCATCGCCTTCAGGAATTTCGAGGGCACCAAGGCTGCCGCCACCGACGCAGTCACCATCACCGAATTCATCGCCGGCCAGTACGACCTGGCGGTGAACTGGCGCGACGTCGAGTGGTTCAAGTCGGCGTGGGGCGGGCCGGTCCTGCTCAAGGGCATCCTCAGCGTCGAGGATGCCAAGCTTGCCGTAGCGCATGGCGCGGACGGGGTGATCGTTTCCAATCACGGCGGGCGGCAACTCGAGGGCGCGCTATCCGCTGTGCACGCATTGCCGGCAATCGCCGACGCGGTGGGAGACCGGATTGAAGTCGTGCTCGACGGCGGCATTCGCCGTGGCGCCGACGTGGTACGTGCGCGCGCACTCGGCGCAAAAGCCTGCATGATCGGTCGCGCCTGGCTTTACGGGCTGGCCTCCGCCGGCCAGGCGGGAGTAGAGCGCGCGCTGGAAATACTGCGCGACGAGATCGACATCACGCTGACCCTGCTGGGCCGCCCCACACTAGCCGAGATCGATCGCGACGTGCTGGAGCGTGTCGGTTAGCCTTTCCGGCACTTGATTGACGGCATCGCCGCCTGGCTACGGACAACGGCACGACAATTGCTCTGCCGAAGCGGGTAAAGCGAATTTTGCAGCCGAGGATAGAATGCGTTCGAGATTTCGGTATCCTTTTGAAAACGATCAGCGCGGCAACCGGCAAACATGGCCTCGACCCTTTCGATCACCCACTACACTTCTCACGAGCCGCTCGGCATCGTCTCTGACGAGGAGTACCAGCGCTTCAAGGACCAACTGCTGGAGGCATTCCAGGACGAGTGGCCCGACGCGATCGTCTCGATAGAGGACGACGAAGAACCCTATACCGAAGTGGATGGCGTCAGAGGCCAGGCCGAGCAGGATGTGCGTGACCGCATCGAAGACATCGTCACCGAAGTGATCGACTCCGGCGACTGGCGGGATGAGGAGGAGGACCCCTACGACGAGGAAGAGGAACTCGACGACGAGGAAGAGGAAGACAACTTCTGACCGATGTCTGCCGATGCGGAAGAAGTGGTGGCACGGCTGCATTCAAATAGCACTCGGCAAGCCGCACCAATCCTAGACGTTGAGGTATGCCCGTGGTCCAGTTACCCCCGGACTTACCCCAAGCAAGATTCCGTTACCCGGCTGCTTTCGGCGTGAACACCATGGGATTGAACACGACCCTGCAGCCGCTGCACTGCCAGGACTCTGCAAATGATGTTGAGATACGCCAATGGCCACACCAAGGGACGAAAGCTCGCTATCAAAATTATTAAGTGGCAACCCACGGGCACTAGGCGGTTCGCTTGATCAACTCCTGCCCGATTTTTTGCGTGCGGTGCGCTCACACCTTGGGATGGACGTGGCATTCCTGTCCGAGTTCACGGATGGCCAACGGGTATTCCGTCATGTCGACTCATCTTTGGAGAACCAGCCGGTAAAGGTGGGCGGAGCAGATCCACTGGAGGCGAGCTACTGCCAACGAGTTGTCGACGGCCGACTGCCAGAACTCATCCAGGATGCCACGGCCGTTCCCGCCGCCATGGAACTGCCGGTAACGAGGGCATTACCGGTTGGGGCTCACCTAAGCGTTCCGATTAAACTCAAGGATGGAAGCGTCTATGGGACCTTCTGCTGCTTCAGCTTCACCCCCGACCTCTCCCTTAATCAGCGCGACCTCGGAATGATGCGCGTTTTCGCCGACCTTGCCGCCGATGTCATCGAACGAAATCTTGAGAAGGGCAAACAGCGCGACGAGAAGGCGAAACGAATCCAGTCCGTCATAAGCGGCGACGGTCTTTCGATCGTTTACCAGCCAATAATTAATGTCGCGCAGGATAAGGTGGTGGGCTTCGAGTCCCTCACTCGGTTCTCTGCCACGCCGCTCCGCGGTCCGGACGTCTGGTTCAATGAGGCGGCGAGCGTCGGCATGGGCGCGCAACTTGAAATGAGGGCAGTCGAGTTGGCAATGGCAGCCCTCGATAGCCTCCCTCAAGACGTTTACCTGTCTTTCAATGTCTCGCCCGAGGCGCTCATCAACGGAGACCTCCGGCGCGTTCTCGAAGGCATGCTCTTGGAAAGGCTCGTGCTGGAAATCACTGAACATGCCACGATCGACGAGTACTCGGAACTGACCAACGCCCTGGCTCCGCTGCGAACTCAGGGCCTGCGCCTCGCAGTGGACGACGCCAGAGCAGGCTTTGCCAGCTTTCGCCACATACTTCGGCTTCAGCCCGACATCATCAAACTCGACATGAGCCTTACCCGGGACATCGACACGGATGCCGCCCGTCGCGCCCTGGCCTCGGCGCTCATCCGATTTGCCCACGAGACTGGCAGCAAGATCGTCGCCGAAGGAGTTGAAACCGCATCGGAGCTCAGGGTACTGCGTTCGTTAGGCGTCAACAAAGCACAAGGGTATTTCCTGGGTCGACCGGCGCCGCTCGCAAATGCGTTGCAGTCGTCTCAGGCCACGCGCAACTAACGATACGGGCGGTCGCTACGTCACTCGAGTTGAAATCGCCCCCCAAACGCGCCACCGAAAAATCGGCTGCAGCTCAAGTACGCACGCTCAACGCCGCACATACGCCGCGCTTTCAAATAGTGCGCTTGGGAGTTTAATCCACCTTTCCTTGCACGCCGATCCTTGTAGGACAAACCCCAATAGCGAGCATCACGCGGAGCGCATAGAATCCCCGACAGTGGGTCGAAATTCTGACCCACGACAACAAAAACTCACCCGGGCAGGCGGAAGGAATGAATTAAGAACTTATGAGCCAGCAGTTCCGGATCCTGATGGTCGAGGACGCCGCATCCGACGCCGAGCTGATGGTGAGAGAACTCAAGCGCGCCGGCGTCCGCTGTGACGCACACCGGGTGGAAGCTGCCGTCGAATATCGGCGGGAGCTCGAGGAATTCCGGCCGCACGTGATCTTGTCCGACTTTTCCATGCCGAAATTTGACGGCATGGAAGCACTCAGGATTGCAAGACAGTCTCACCCTGACATTCCATTCATTTTTGTCTCGGGCACCCTCGGTGAAGAGTACGCAATTCGCGCGCTGAAAAGCGGCGCCACCGACTTCGTCCTGAAGAGCAACTTGCTGCGTCTTCCTTCTTCGGTGGAAAGGGCGATAAAAGAAGCCGAAGAGCGACGCGCGCGCCTGGTACTCGAACAGCAGGTCCACGAGAGCGAGGAACGCTTCCGGCAACTGGCGGAAAACATGCACGAAGTGTTCTGGGTGCATGCGGTCGACGCAGACCAAAGCCTCTACATCAGTCCTGCCTATGAGCGCGTATGGGGAAGCTCGCGCGGAGACGTAGGGAAGGTCCACCGGGACTGGTTGGAGTCCATCCATCCAGAGGACCGCACCCAGGTCCGAAAGAGCCTCGAGGAAATGACCGCGGGTGCAAAGGCGCTCGACGTGGAATACCGGATCGTGCGTCCCGATGGGTCGCTACGCTGGATCCACGACCGCGGATTCCCCATCCGCGACGCTCAGGGCAAGATCTACCGGGCGGCAGGCATCGCCGAGGACATTACCGAGAGGATGCAGCTCAAGGTCGCGCTGCAAGAGCAGGCCGCAGGCCTTCAGCGTGCGCAGGCGCTGGCGAAACTCGCGCATGTGATTACAGGCCCGGGCGGGTCATTCGTAAGGTGGTCCGAAACACTCCCACAGCTCATTGGCGTGGCTCCCGCCGCAATGCCCCAGGGCACACGCGCGTGGTTGGACATCCTGCACGTGGATGACCGTGAGAAGTTTCGTAGTAAAAGCATCGAGGCGGCAAAGACGGGCGCGCGCGTAGACGTTGATTACAGGCTGTGGCGCGGCGATGGAGAATTGATTCACGTGCGGCAGGTCATTGAGCCGCTTGAGGGCCGATCTGGAAACCAGGATGGTTTGATGTGGTTTTGCACAATCCAGGATGTGACCGAGCAAACGCGTACGGAAGAAAGAATCAAGCGCCTCAACCGCGTGTTCGCGGTGCTAAGCGGGATCAATGCGCTTATCGTTCGCATCCGCGACCGCGAGGAGTTGTTTCAGGAAGCCTGCCGCATCGCCGTAGACCGGGGCGGATTCACGATCGGCTGGATCAGTGTGCTGGACCCTGCGAGCGGGAAACTCGTACCGGTCGCGAATTCGGGCCTGCCACTGGATTCCGCCGGCGGTGGCGCAACTTTGGATCGCTCGGCCGGGTTCGTGGCGGCGGGCACCGCGGAAGTCGCGTTGCGCGAACAACGGCCCGCCTTCGACAACGAAATCGAGCGTGAGCCGGGTACAGCGAACGGCGCGCTTGCGCCGGATACCTTGAGCATCAGGCGCGCAGCCATCCAGATGGGGGCCAAGTCGGTCATTGTGCTGCCGCTGTACGTGGAAGGTAAGACGTTCGGAATTCTGACCCTGTATGCGCCGGAACGGAATTTCTTCGACGACGACGAGATCAAGCTGCTCACCGAGCTGGCCGGGGACATCTCGTTCGCCCTAGAGTTCATCGCCAAGGAAGAGAAGGTCGATTATTTGGCCTATTACGACCCCCTGACCGGGCTTCCCAACCGCGCGCTATTTAGCGAACGCTTGGGTCAGCAGCTACGCACCCGGAACGACAGTCCGGAACTGGTGGGGGTGGCGCTGATGGACGTGGAGCGCCTGCGCATGGTCAACGACACGCTAAGCCGCCAGGCGGGCGACGAGTTGCTCCGCGTGATCGCGCGCCGCTTGGAGTCCAATGCGACGATAACCCGCTTTTCCAATCCGGCCCGCGTGGTCGGGGACTCCTTCGGAGTCATCATACGCGGCGCGCGCGACGCCAATGAGCTCGCCCAGCTCGTCGAGGCGGGAATGAAGGCGTGCTTCGGCATGCCGTTCGTGATCAACGGACAGGAGCTTCGAATCGATGCCCGCGCCGGGGTTTCCGCTTACCCGACGGACGGATTCAGCGCTGAATCTCTCCTGCACAATGCCGAAGCCGCCTTGAGAAGAGCCAAGCAAGCGAAAGAGCGCTTTGTATTCTACGCACCCGAAATGACCGCGCGGGTCGCCGAAATCCTGGTGCTGGAAACCAGGCTGCGCAAAGCCATTGAGCTCGAGCAGTTCGTGCTGCATTACCAGCCCAAGTTCGATGTGGCCACCGGCACCATCTCCGGCGTCGAGGCGCTGATCCGCTGGAACGACCCGGAAACCGGAATGGTGCCTCCGCTGAAGTTCATCCAGATCCTGGAAGAGACGGGGCTGATCTTCGAAGTGGGGCGTTGGGCGCTGCGCCAAGCGCTCGCGGATCAGCAACGATGGCGGGCCAAGGGGCTTCCGGTACCGCGGGTCGCGGTCAACGTCTCGGCGCAGCAACTGCGCGACCCGCATTTCGTGCAGGACGTGCAGCTTGCGCTCGCGTCCCAAGAAGGCCTGAGGCCCTCGCTCGAGCTGGAGATCACCGAAAGCCTGTTGATGGAAGACATAGAGCGCAATATCGAACGGCTCAAGATGTTGCGCGATCTGGGCGTCACCATCGCAATCGACGATTTCGGGACTGGGTATTCATCGTTGAATTACCTCGCCAGGCTGCCAATGGACACGCTCAAGGTCGACCGGTCGTTCGTCGTGGGCATGGCCCAAAGTTCGGAAAGCATGACCATCGTATCGACGATCATTTCGCTCGCCCATTCCCTCGGCCTCAAAGTGGTTGCCGAAGGGGTGGAGACCGAGGAGCAGTTGAATCTCCTGCGGCAACTCAAATGTGACGGGATACAGGGTTTTCTTCTGAGCCGCCCAGTTGCGTCCGCCGAAATTGCGAATTTCCTGGGCCGGTGAAAACCGCGAACCACCAGCGCAACAACCTCGGCCTCATCGAACCACTCGAGCAAGGGGCCTAGTGCTTCGGCTGTTCCTCCTCCAGAAACCGCAACATTCCGACAATCACATCCATCCGGTCTGCCAGACC
>DASQOP010000329.1:0-8599 GCA_035644415.1 Burkholderiales bacterium | reverse complement strand
TTGCTCCCTACGGCTCTTTTCAGAACTGATAACTCGCCGCAAGCCCCACGGTATAGTTCGTCCCGGGTGCAGGTTCGTAGTAGCGGCCGTTTACCTCGTTGACGATTACTGATCCCACATAGTTCTCGTCAAAAATGTTGTCGACTCGCGCGAATTCAGTCTGGCGTAGTCCGCCGAATTTCTGTTCAAAGCCCGGACGCCAGTTCACCACGGTATACGCATCTGCCGACTGGTCGTTCAGGTCGTTGGTGAACCCCTTGTCCACCCAGCGTGCCTCCAATGCGGTAGACAGACTCAACGGTGCGTACCGCCAGCCAAGTTCGCCATAATCCATGTTGCTTGGTATCTGGGATCTTCCTGAAATTGCGAGGCACGGCACGTTCTCCCTTGATTTTTTTTGATCCAGTTTTCTCTTTTTTCTTGGGGCGCTCCCGCGCCGCCTTGACGCAAAAAAAAAGGCTGCTCGAAAGCAGCCCTTCGGGACTTGCAGTGCTATCAGCGATTGAAGACGTACATCGTGACTTCAAAGCCAAAGCGCATTTCTGTGTATTCGGGTTTGGTCCACATGGTGAGGCTCCTTCAGAGAGTTAATCCACTTCTATCGGGGGGGTCACGGCCGCTTCCTCACGACCTTGGATCGTATTCTGTTGCAGCCCCATTACCCCGCCCTACAGGAAAACACTGAAATCCGGCTCATGATTTTCATTAGATTTTCAGAGAGCCGCCTTTTTCAGTATTCTCATTAATAATCATGGCTCTATAAGACCAGCGCGAATCGCGATGATGGCCAGTTCGGCAGAATTCGACGCCCCCAGCTTCTGTTTGATGTTGTAAAGGTGAGTGCCGATGGTGCGGGGGCTCAAAGACATGACTTCCGCGATCTCGGCCACCGACTGTCCTTTCGCCAGCGCCAGGAATACCTTGAATTCCTTTTCGCTCAACATGTCGAGAGGATTGCGATCGCCATTGACCTGCTGCACCGCCATCTGCTGGGCGATTTCCGGTTCCAGGAACGTCTTGCCCTGGTACACCTGCCGGATCGCCTGCATCAAGGCTTCTGCTGCACTGCGTTTGGTTAGGTAACCGGCGGCGCCCGCTTTCAGAACACGGCGCGCGTGCATCGCATCCTCGTGTGCGGACAACACCAGAATGCGCGCTGCCGGCTCACGCGCCAGGATGCGATCAATCGCCTCCAGGCCGCCGATCCCCGGCATCGATATATCCATGACCACGACATCCGGCCTGACTTCCGGAAACTTGCGACACGCTTCCTCGCCGCTATCGGCCTCGGCGACCACTTTGATGTCGGCCGATCCCTCCAGCAGTAGCCTGAATCCCATGCGCACGACCGCATGATCATCGACCAGCATTACACCGATTCCACCGCCCGCTGCTTTGCTGTTCAACCTGACTCCTCCCGCTATGCCGCTTCCACGCCGTCGGTCGCCACGGTGGCCTTTGCCGGGATTGCGGCGGTAACCGTTACGCCCTCGCCCGGCCGGTTGTCGATCTGAAACACCCCATCGAGGGCCTGGACGCGCTCGCGCATGCCCATCAGACCGAAGCGCGTGGCTTCGCTCTCATCGCGCAGGGCAATGCCCTTGCCGTTGTCGCGCACTATGACCCTTACGACGTCGCCGCGGCCGGAATCGCGTTCGCGCGCGACCAGGATGTCCGCGCGCGTCGCCGCGGCATGGCGGATTACGTTGGTCAGGCATTCCTGGACGATGCGGTAGATCGTGATGTTGACGGTTTCGCCCAATCCCTCCAGCTCGCCCTCGAGCCTGAGCTCACAGGCGATGTCCTTGTGCCTGTCCCGCCA
Organism: Burkholderiales bacterium; assembly: GCA_035644415.1. Taxonomy (GTDB): domain Bacteria; phylum Pseudomonadota; class Gammaproteobacteria; order Burkholderiales; family JACQAP01; genus JACQAP01. The sequence continues at coordinate 6,777 of DASQOP010000329.1, read as the reverse complement.
CGCGGCCACGGTCTCCTTCAGCGTCGCGCTCAGGCCCAGGTGATCCAGCGCGGTGGGCCGCAGCTGACGGATGATCCCGTGCACGACATCGTAAATGTGCGTGGCGACGGATACGATGGTCTGCGCATTGCCATGGATCTCGGGCGCGCTTTCGCGGGTGCGGTTGGAGATCGCCGTACCGATGGTCTTGATTGCGGTTACGCACTGGCCGAGTTCGTCGTGCAGTTCGCGCGCGATCGAGCGGCGCTCTTCTTCCAGCCGGTTCTGGATCAGCTGCGTGAGTTTGCGGTTCTGCTCCAGCTCGCGCTCGGTCCGCTGTGCCAATTTGTGCTCGGTTATGTCGCGCATGCTGCAAATTTCACCGATCACTTCGTTGCTCACCGGGTCCACCAGGGGTGCCGCCGACAGCGCGACATCCACCACCCTGCCGTCCTTGGTCAGGCGCTGGGTCTCCACCATTTCGACAAGTTGGCGCTGTGTGACCGCATCGAGGTTTTCCTGGATTTCGCCCCGACGTTCCGGCGGGGCGAGCAATGTGGCGGAACGCCCGACAATTTCATCGTCGCGATAGCCGAACATGCGGCCCGCCGCCGGGTTCCAGAACGAAATGCGGCCTCCGAGGTCATGGATAATGATGGCGTCGCTGGATTGCTTGGTGACCAGCGCGAGCCGCTGGTTTTCCGCAAGGCTTTGCTCGAGATTCTCCGCCATGCGGTTGAAGGTATGGCTGATCGCGTCGAATTCCGGAAGTTCGAATTTCGGCAAGCGCGTGTCGAAGCGGCCTCTCTCCATTTCCGACAAACCGCCGAGAATTTTGCCGATGGGCCGCAGCGACCGGCCCAGTAACCAGAACACCAGCGCGTTGACCAGCACGAAGAATCCCAGCACCAGCCAGAAGAAATTCTTGAGATCGTCCCATGCATCGAGAATTGATCGCGAAGCATCCGGCCTGACGACCACCGTTCCATTCGGGATATTCAGCCGGAACTCGCCGATCTTAGGATCCGCCAGCCGGTTGAACCAGTCCGGTGCCCACCTGCCCTGTTTGTAGTGGGATGGCGGCGAGGTGTAGATCAACTGGTCATTCTCGTCGTACATCTTGATTTCGTTGGCACGTACGCGACCGAGGTGGCGCAGGAACGACAGCAACGCCTGATTGTACGGACCGCTTTGCGCGTTGGCCCGCGTGTTGGCGATCACAGTTTCCATCAATTGCACGGTGACCTTGGTGCCTGCTTCGATCTCTTCCCGGATGGAGCGACGCGTTTCCTCGATCAGAACGTCGGATGCGGCCAGCGCGAAAATCACGATGACCAGCGTAATCACGAAATTAATCCGGAAGCGCAGGCCGAATTTTCTCATCGCCGGGACCCGCCCAGAACATCGCACATACGTGCCGTCGCTGCGCACAGTTCCTCGGCGATCGCGGGCTGCATTGCAGAGTGGCCGCCATTTGGTACCAGACGCAGGTCCGCACCGGCCAGTCGCCGCGACACCTCAAATGCACTTATTGCTGGGCATACCATATCCATTCTGCCCTGTACCAGGATTATCGGTTTATTGCCGATGCGCCAGAGATCATCAAGCAACTGGTTCGGTCGCAGAAAACAGTGGTGGGCCAGAAAATGGAGCTGGATTCTGGCGGAAGCCAGCATTTCCTCTTCAGTCGCGGCGTTGCGGCCGCCGTCATTGCCATTGGGCATCTCCCCGATCGCCATGATCCTGGCTTCATAGTCACACCAGCGCCGGGCCGCCGCCAGCGCGCCCGATGCATCGGGGTGATCGATGAGTTGCCGATAGTGCTCGATGATGGACTCGCCGGCATCTCCGGCAAAGTCCGCCCAGGCCTCGGGGACGAAGCGCCGAATTCCCGATACATACCACTCGACTTCCGCCGTGCTGCCGAGAAATACGCCGCGCAACACCATCCCGGCAACCCGATCCGCGTGTGCGATTGCGTAGGCCAAGCTCAACGTACTTCCCCAGGAGCCTCCGAACAGCAGCCATCGATCTACGCCCAGATGATGGCGCAATTGCTCGATGTCGGCCACCAGGTGCGGGGTCGTGTTTTCTAAAGTCGAACCTGCCGGCGTGCTCTGCCCGCAACCACGCTGATCGAACAGCACAATGCGGTAGAAGGCGGGGTCGAAGAAACGGCGATGCGCCGGGCGCGTCCTGCTTCCCGGGCCGCCGTGGATGAACAACACGGGAAATCCCGCCGGATTGCCGCTTTCCTCGAAATAGACGCGATGACCGGCACCGACATCAAGCCGATCCTTGCGGTAGGGTTCGATTGCAGGATAAAGGACTTCGCCGCTGGCTTGGTTCTGATCCACGACCATGCCTGGCGAACGGAGAATCAGGATTCTTGCAGTTTAAAGACGATCGGCACGGTCACTGTCAGTTCGCGGCCGCGCAGGTTCTGCGGCGCCTGCGGCAGGGGAGAAGCCCTGCGCACCATGTTGAGCGCTTCGTCGTCGAGCACCGATCGCCCGCTGCTCTTGCCCAGCGTGATGCTAGAAACTTTGCCATCCGCGGCGATCTGCAGAAGCACTTCCGCCGTTCCCTCCCAGCCGCGGCGTTGCGCCAGCGGCGGATATTTCTGATAACGCTTGATTTCCTTGGAGATCGACTGCCCGAACATCTGCAACAGACGCGGCTCCACGTTCAGCACAAACGGCTCCTTCTTCAGCGCCGCCGGCCGCGGAGGTACAGGGGGTGGCACCGGCACGGCGACCGGCGCAGGCTGGACCGGTGCCGCTGCGACAGGCGGAAGGGTCGGCTCCACCCTCTGAACCGATTGCGGCTCGGGCCGCACTTCCGTCCGGGGTTCGGGCAGCGGTTCCACGCGCTCAACCGGCGGCGGCTCGACCCTGGGTTCGGGTTTGATTTCGATTTTGGGCTCGATACGCGGCTCCGGCCACACTTCCGGCTTTGGCACCGCCACGGGCTCGGGAAGCGGCTCGGGACGGGGCGGCGGCGCGATCTCCGCGCGGGGAATCGGGGGTGCCTCGGGCTCCGGCTGCCGCATGACAGGCTCAGGGCGCGGCTCGATCCGCGGTTCCGGCCGCACCAACTCTTCCACGACCGTTCGCTGCGGCGCTGCCGGCGGCACTACTTCCCGCAATGTCATTGGTCTCACCAGCGGCTGCTCGGGAAGGACGATCTCGACGTTGAGCACCTTGGGCGGCTCGATCACCACCGCACGAAAACCGGGGATGAGCGCAATCAGCGCCGCGTGGATGAGCAGCGAGCCCACCAAGGCGACCTTGAAAGGCCGCCCGCGGTACCAATCGGTCATTGGCGAGGGAAAATAAAGCCCTCTGTCGAATACGGCGTCAGACATGCCGGAAGCGTAGTGCAAGGCCTTGAGGTAAGTAAAGTTTCCGAGCAAAACTCATGATAATCATGAGAATCAATTGGTGATTTTCGTGTGCGAGTTTGCACCCCCTCCGCGCACAATGCTCGCGGACTCATCGGATGCAGGTTTCGCGCAGCAATGCGTGGCGCAACCAGCGTCGGATGATTCGGCAACGAGCGGGCCATCCCCGCGAAATTTCAACCTCAACTGGAGAAGACTATGTGGAGCAAGCCTGAGTACACCGAAATGCGTTTTGGCTTTGAAGTCACGATGTACATTGCCAACCGCTGAACCGGGTTGAGCTTGGACGAAAGCCCCTTCGCGGGGCTTTCGTTTTTATGCAGGCCATAAACTATTATTTTGACGGACGATGCGAATAAGGATTCTCGGTGCCGCGGCCGGCGGAGGATTTCCGCAGTGGAACTGCAACTGCCGCCTATGCAACGGCGTGCGCAAGGGAACCGTCCGGGCCACGGGCCGCACCCAGTCCTCCATCGCCGTCAGCGCCGACAACATCAACTGGGTGTTGTTCAACGCTTCGCCAGACCTGTTGGCCCAACTCAAGGCGTTCCCGGAATTGCAGCCGGCGCGGGCGATCCGGGACACCGCGATCCGCTCGATCGTGCTGATGGACGCGCAGATCGACCATACCACCGGATTGCTGATGCTGCGTGAAGGCAGGCCGCTGGAGATCTACTGTACCGGCATGGCGCGCGAGGACCTGACCACAGGCAACCCGCTATTCAACATCCTCGAACACTATTGCGGCGTACACTGGCACCAGGTGCCCACCAAGGCCGGCAACGAGTTTCCGGTGATCGGCGCGGAAGAACTCACTTTTACTGCCGTACCGCTGAGCAGCAAGGCGCCGCCCTATTCGCCGCACCGGGACAACCCGCACGAGGGCGACAACATTGGTATGCGCGTCAGCGACAAGCGCTCCGGCAAAGTGCTGTTTTACGCCCCTGGGCTCGGCGCAATCGAGCCGCACCTGAGACCCTTCCTCGAGGAAGCCGACTGCTTGTTGGTGGACGGCACGTTCTGGACCGACGACGAGATGATCAAACTCGGTGTCTCGAAAAAGCATGCACGCGATATCGGCCACCTGCCGCAGTCGGGTACCGGGGGCATGATCGACGTGCTGAAACCGCTGAAGGCGTCGCGCAAGATACTGATCCATATCAACAACACCAATCCCATCCTCGACGAAGACTCGAGGGAGCGCAAGGAACTGGACTCCCGCGGCATCGAGGTCGCGTACGACGGAATGGACGTAACACTCTGAACAGGAGCGCGCATGGGCGCAGCCGAAAATCTGCCGTGGAGCAAAGAGGAATTCGAGAGCCAGTTGCGCGCCAAGGGCAACCGCTACCATATCCATCACCCGTTCCACATCGCGATGAACAGCGGCAAGTTCACCCGCGAGCAGGTGCAAGGCTGGGTCTATAACCGCTTCTACTACCAGATCAGCATCCCGATCAAGGACGCAGCGGTTCTCTCCAACATGACGGACCGCGAACAGCGCCGCAAGTGGATCCAGCGCATCATCGACCACGACGGCGTCGAGGGACAGGAGGGCGGCATCGAGGCGTGGCTGCGGCTGGGCGAGGCATGCGGGTTGAAACGCCAAGAGATTACTTCGCTCGGGCACGTGCTGCCCGGCGTGCGCTTCGCGGTGGATGCCTACGTCAACTTCGCCCGGCGCGCGCCATGGCAGGAGGCCGCCTGTTCGTCGCTGACGGAATTGTTCGCGCCCGAGATCCACAAGAAGCGCCTGGAGAACTGGCCGCAGCACTATCCGTGGATCGAACCCGAGGGCTATTCCTACTTCCGCAAGCGCCTGTCGGAAGCACGCCGCGACGTCGAGCACGGACTCAAAGTCACGCTCGATTATTTCAAGACCCGCGAAGAGCAGGAAAGGGCGCTCGGAATCCTGCAGTTCAAGCTTGACGTGCTGTGGAGCATGCTCGATACGATGCAGATCAACTACGGGATCGGCGAAACCCGGTATGTCTGATACCGGGACATTCACGGACGAAACTGTTTTCGAACTTCAGCGCCATTTCCGCTTCCAATGGGAGCCGGCACAACAGGGTTTCGTCCTGCTCTATCCGGAAGGCATGGTAAAGCTCCCGGGCAGCGCCGGAGAAATCATGAAGCGAATCGACGGCAAATCCAGCGTGCGCGCAATCGTCGAGGATTTGCAAAACACATTTCCGGGTGCGGCCCTGCGAGGGGACGTCATCGGCTTTCTGGAGCACGTACATGGAAAAGGCTGGATCCGTCCCAAACAAACCGGGTAACCCGCTCTGGCTGCTGGCGGAGATCACGTACAAGTGCCCGTTGCACTGCGTGTTCTGCTACAACCCGGTGGACTACACGACCTACGGCCAGGAGCTATCGACCGAGGATTGGTTGCGGGTGCTGCGCCAGGGCCGCGAAATCGGCGCAACGCAATTGGGGTTTTCCGGCGGCGAGCCGCTGGTGCGCGACGACCTCGAGATCATGGTCGCGGAAGCGCGCAAGCTCGGCTATTACTCCAACCTGATCACTTCCGGCGTGGGGCTCAACGAAAAACGCATCGGCGCGTTCAAGGAAGGCGGCCTGGATCACATCCAGCTCTCCTTTCAGGACTCGACCAAGGAACTGAACGACTTTCTGTCGAGTACACGCACTTTCGATCTCAAGCAGAAAGTGGCGAAGCTGATCAAAAAACACGACTACCCCATGGTACTCAACTGCGTGCTGCACCGGCACAACATCGACCATGTGCAGCAGATCCTGGAGATGGCCGAGGCGATGGAAGCGGAGTACGTGGAACTCGCCAATACCCAGTACTACGGCTGGGCCTACGTGAACCGGAATCAATTGCTGCCGACCCGCGCACAATTGCAGCGGGCCGAGGAAGTCACCAACAAATTCCGCCAACGCGTAGGCAACAAGATGCGGATTTTCTTCGTGGTTCCCGATTACTACGAAAACCGCCCGAAAGCATGCATGAACGGCTGGGGCTCGGTTTTCCTCACCATCACCGCCGATGGCCTGGCGCTGCCTTGCCACGAAGCACGCCAGCTACCCGGCCTCACCTTCCCCAACGTGCGCGACCACGACCTGCGCTCGATCTGGTACGACTCGCCCGGCTTCAACGCCTTCCGTGGCGATGCGTGGATGAAGGAGCCGTGCCGAAGCTGTCCGGAAAAGGTCAAGGATTTCGGCGGCTGCCGCTGCCAGGCCTACATGCTTACCGGCGATGCCACCAACGCCGACCCGGTTTGTGACTTGTCTCCTCATCATCATCTGGTGACCGACGCAGTAGACAAGGCGCAGAAACCGGCGCCCGCAGTCGAGGTCAAGCCGATCCTGTTCCGCGACGACAAGAATTCGCGCGCCTTGAGCAAAACGCCGGCCTGATAGAA
>DASQOP010000328.1:0-9899 GCA_035644415.1 Burkholderiales bacterium | reverse complement strand
CAGCCTCGCCTTTACACTATTGTCTTTACCTTGCGTCCTTGGCGTCACTTGCGGTTAACGCTTGGCCGTAAGGGTTTGGCGACGAACGTTCCGCCAACCGTTCAATTCTTCAACACCCGGGCGCCGATCACCCACATGAATGTCCGGACAACCCTGTTTTTTGTCCCGCCTCTGGGATAACCTGCCACCGTTCCCGCGCAGAATCGCAGTCTTTCACCCGCCATGAACTCCGCCTTTTTCGCACTGGCCGCCGCCGCGTTCGTCTCCGGCGCCAACCTGCGGCTCTTCGACGCGCTGCTGCCGACCGTCGCCGAGGACTTCGCGGTTCCGGTAACCACCGCTTCGGTCGTGGTGACCGCGTTCACGCTCGCCTATGGATTGTTTCAGATCGTCCACGGCCCGCTCGGCGACCGCGCCGGCAAGCTCAGGACAGTCGGCGGCGCCGTGCTGATCGCCGCGGTGGCTTCGCTCGGCTGCGCCTTTGCATCGTCCCTGCATGCGCTCACGTGGCTGCGTTTCGCCACCGGGATCGGCGCCGCCGCCATCGTGCCGCTGTCGCTCGCCTGGATCGGCGACAACACGCCATACGAAAAGCGCCAGGCCACGCTCGGCCGTTTTCTCGGATTCGTGCTGCTTGGACAGATCCTCGGTCCCGCATTCGGCGGCGCGCTGGCGGAGTTCGTGAGCTGGCGCGAAGTGTTCTACGTGCTCGCCGCCGTGTTTTTCGGCGTCGGCATGGTGCTGTTCGCCGAGGACCGCAAGGCGCGCCGCCTGCAGGCTCCAGTACGCACGCAAACCGGAGTGCTGCACGCCTACGCCGACGTGTTGCGCGACCGCTGGGTGCGCACCGTGATGTCGACGGTGTTCCTGGAAGGCGGCCTGTTCTACGGCGCATTCGCCTACGGCGGCGCGTATCTGAAGGAACGTTTCGATCTGTCCTATCTGATCATCGGCGCGCTGCTGGCGGGCTTCGGTCTCGGCGGCCTGATCTACAGCCTGCTGGTGCGCCGGTTGCTGGCGCGGCTCGACGAAAGAGGTTTCGTCCTGGCCGGCGGTGTGATCCTGTTCGTTTGCTTCCTCACGCTGCCGCTGCTTCCCGCGTGGCAGGCGACGGTTCCAATCTTCATCGCCTGCGGATTCGGCTTCTACATGTTTCACAACACGCTGCAGACCAAGGCCACCGAGATGGCGCCGCGGGCGCGCGGCACGGCAATCGCGGTTTTCGCGTTCAGCCTGTTCATGGGCCAGGCGAGCGGTGTCGCGGCGTTCGGCCTGCTCATCAGCGCTGTCGGCTACCCGTGGTCGTTCGTGCTGGCCGGTGTCAGCTTGGTGGCGCTCGGCCAGTGGTTTTCCGGCCGGGTCAGTTCTCACGCCGGCTGACCCTGACCAATCCGCCCGCGCGGAAAAGCAAATATCGAAGTATCATTCGCCGTCGTCATGAAGGGAACGGCACGACCTTCCCTTTGGGCCGCCGGGTGTCGCCCGGCGGCGACACACAACTGGAAACAGGAGAACTGCAATGAAGAAGCTTCTCGCTGCCTTTGCAATGGTCGCACTGTCCGTTCCGGCACTGGCATTTGCGCAAAACCTGGTGACCGACGCCAAGCTCGGCAAGAATGTCGTCGATCGAGAGATCACCGACGAGACCACTACGTTCGCGGTGGGCGAAAAAGCGTATCTGTGGCTCCGTGTCGAAGGCGGTACCGGTGAAGTACTGAAGGTGATCTGGAAGATCGACGACCAGGAGTACCCGGTCGATCTGCGCATCGGCGGCAGTCCCTGGCGCACCTGGGCGACCAAGACGCTCCATCTCGCCGGCGACTGGACCGTCACGGTCACCGACGCCGCGGGAAACACCCTCAACGAAGCCAGTCTGAAAGTACAGTAGCAATTGCGCGCCGGCTGCCGCCGGCGCGTTTCCTCTTGCGCAGCGCCGTTGCAGTGCGCATCACTTTTCCGTTTGACCTTTTTCCTTTTACCTTCCACCTGCAATTCACGTCGCACTGATCGCCGAGCACTCAGCTCAGATTTTATTGCCGCTACTTCCGCCTTCATCCTTCATCCTTCATCCTTCATCCTTCATCCTTGCCCTTCCAACACCTGTCGTCAACGAGCGACGGCGTCGCCAGAACGCGACACAAAAAAACATTTTTTCTCTTGCGCGCAAATCCGATCCGTACTAAAAAGACATTGAGGGAGAGAGAGACGTTGCAAAGGATTACGACCATGACGTCAAACGAGTACTACATGAAGGTGGACGCAGCGGTTCAGCGTGCCTATGACGTTCTCATCAGACACAACCTGCGTCCGCAGAAGTATCGGATTCACATTCGTGCAAAGGGATTATCGAGCCCGACCGAGCCCCACGCACTCACCATATCGACAGCGGACGGTTCGGTATGGGTGACTGAGGCAAGCTTTCCATTCCGTTGCCTCGAGGAAGTCGATCCGTTCGGTTCGGATGCATTTGCAAGCATCGTGGCCAGTCGCATGACCGAACTGATCAGGAAGGTAAGGAACACCGGCCGCAGACTCTGACGCGCGGCAGAATTCAACGCTTCATCCCGCCCTGCCCTCGCCGCTCGGTTTCCTCCCTTACCGAGTCGATCGTTTGGGGCAGGGCATTTTTTTCCGCTTTGTGAAGTTACAATGGCGCGGCCCGCATCCTTCCGTAATTCATGGACCGCCGCACTTTTCTGCACTCGCTGACCGCCGCCGCCGCTTCATCCGCGTTGACAGGCCGTGCGCGCGCGGACGGGCTTCCGCGTCCCGCACCGGTGCCTGGGGGTGTTGCGATCGTGAAGCTCGGCCCCGAGCCCTCACCACCGCTGGCACGTTTCAACGGCGAGCGGGTTCTGGTCACGGGCGAGGCTTCCGGCTGGTACGCGGTGGTAGGCATTCCTCTTGACGCGAAGGTAGGCGCAGCGCTGCCCCTGACCGTCGAGCGGGGCGAGCGCGGGGCCGAAACCATCGCACTGGAGATTGGTCGCAAGCGCTACGCGACCCAGCATCTGAGCGTAAAGCCGGAACAGGTGGAACTCTCGCCCGAGGACCTGGCCCGGCACGAACAGGAACGCGCGCATCTGCGCGGCGTATTGAGGATCTTCAGCGATCAGGCGCCGGATTCGTTGCTGCTGCTGCAACCCTGCGAGGGATCGCGCTCCGATTCGTTCGGCAAGCGGCGTTTCTTCAACCGCCAGCCGCGCAGTCCGCACACCGGCTTGGACATCGCCGCGCCGGATGGCACGCCGGTCGTCGCCGCAGGCACGGGCAATGTGCTCGACGTCGGCGACTACTTCTTCTCCGGACATACGCTGATTCTCGACCACGGCCGGAGCTTCCTCACGCTCTACGCGCACCTGAGCGCCATCGATGCGAAGGCCGGCGACCGGGTTGCCGCAGGCAAACGCATCGGCAGCGTCGGCGCCACCGGGCGAGTCACCGGGCCGCACCTGCACTTCAGCGTCTACCTGAATGCGGCCGCGGTCGATCCTGAGCTTTTCATTTCGTAGCGAAGGCAGCCTCAAGCACCCGTCGTCGCGTGCCGCGCGACGGGGCAATTGAACGTCTATCGCCCTTCGAGTGTAGCTTTCAGGTTGTCCAGGCCGGCCCGGTACGCGCCGTCGATGAAGGCGATGACTTCTTCGTCCTTCATCTTGCCGTCGGTATTGTTCCGGAAGGAACTGCGCCACAGGATCGTGGTGTAACCGCGTCTGCCCTCCACAACCTGGAAAGTGGAGACGTAATCGGAAATCGGCAGCGGTGACGGTTCCTTGACCCGGTAGCTGAACTTCCGGTCGACCGGGTCGAAGGACAGCAGTTCTTCGTCGAAGCTCGGGCCATCCTTTACCGTAAGGGTGCGGACCGCGCCGACTTCATCATTGGCGCCGGACTTGAGTTCGTCGTCCGCGAACATCGGGTGCCACGTGTGCAGGCCGTCGAAATCCTTGACTGCGTCCCACACCGTCCAGATCGGCGCCTTGATATCAACGGTTTGATAGGAATTCAGCGTACCTTGCGCGGCGGCCGGGAAGCTCACGATGCACAAGGCGTACAACGCCCCCAGTACGAATTTCATCATGGCCCTGATCTCCTCTTGTAGTGATTTGGTTGTCGTCACGGCTATTTGGATTCTCCTGCCGTGTCCGGACCAGTATAGGCGCGGCTGTGGGAAGTCGGCAACCGGGGCCTTTTTCATCCCGGCGTCCCGCCCTGTTCCATCCTTCACCCTTCACCCTTCATCCTTCATCCTTCATCCTTGCTCTTTACGGCAACGTTCTGGCAACACGAAACCCAAGGTCGCTGTCACGGGCGCCGACGTACTTGTAGCGGTCCGGGGTGCGCATGTAGACCTTCTCGTTTTCGCGCCACGAGCCGCCGCGGTACGCGCGCTGCGAGCAGTCGCCTTTCAGATTGGCGCTGCCATCGAGCGGCGCGCCGCGCCACTGCAAGCCTGTAGGGAGGCAGTCTTCGGTCCACTCACTGACGTTGCCCAACATGTCATAAAGCCCGAAAGCATTGGGCTTGAACGAGCCGGCCGGCGCAGCCTCTGCATAGCGATCATCACACGGCAGGCTTTCGTAGCCGGAATCGTCGTGCTTGTTTGCGGTCTTGTCGTATACGTTCGCAAATGCGCAGACCCGGTCGGGCGGCAGGCCCCAGAAACGATATCTGCTTTCCGCTCCCGCCCGTGCGGCGTACTCCCATTCGGCTTCCGTGAGAAGGCGATATTTCTTGCCGGTCTTGTTCGAGAGCCACTTGGCGTAGCCCACTGCCTGATCCCAGGAAATATAGATTGCCGGCCGGCGCCCTCGGCCCCGGCCCTTGTCCTCGACTTTCGGACATTGTTTCTCCGCCGCGCAGGCATCCCATTCATCGAAAGTCACCTCGAACTTGCCGACCGCAAAGGGTTTGCCGAAGCTCACGGTACGCACCGGGCCTTCCTGGTAGAGGCGCCCCGAGTCGCCGGGCGGATAGCCCATGACGAATGAGCCCGCCGCGACCACGACCATCGCCGGGCACTTGGGACAGTCCTGGAATTCGGTCCCCGCCTTGGGAAAGACCTGGGGCGGTTCCGCGACCGCGTCTCTGGAGGGATCGGCCAGACGGATGCGCGCATCCACCGCGAACTGGTGGTTGGGATCCGCCTTGAGCGACGCTGCAAATGCCGCTCTGGCCTTGTTTTTCTGCCCCAGCGCCAGGTAGGCCTCGCCCAGCCAGTAGCGTGCGGGCGCATTGCCCGGTTCGGCGGCGAGCACCTGCTCGAACAGCGCAGCCGCCTCTTCCGCCTTGCCCACAGCCAGCAAAGCGGAGCCATCGAGCACTGACTGCGGGACATCGGTCCGGCGGGTTTGCATCTCCTCCGCAGCGGCTTCCGGGCCCTCGGCCTGCTGTGCCTGCGTCTGAAATGTCAGCGCGATGCCAACGGCAAGCGCTGCGGCGCGCACCCTCTGCCACGACGCCACGCACCATGAATCCGGGTCTCGCCGCTGCAACCAAATTTTCAGGTCTTGCTCCTCCGCGGTTCTGTTTATTCTCTTTCGCCCCCAACCACTTGTTCCTCACTTCTTTCTCTTTGCGTCCAGCCTCGACTGCAGATCGGCGAACGGATTGTGGGTGGCCACCGATCCCCGTGCCCCGGAACCCTTCGCCCTTGCCGCCTCATCCAGGACTCGTGCGTGCTCGTTTTCATGGCAATAGATGCAGAGCAATTCCCAGTTGCTGCCATCCAGTGGATTGTTGTCGTGGTTGTGGTCCTTGTGGTGCACCGTCAGCTCGCGCAGGCGCACACCCGAGAACTCGCGACCGCATCGCCCGCAGATCCACGGAAACAACCTGAGCGCCCGCTCGCGATAAGTCGCCTCGCGTTCGTTGCTGTGCCGGCGCGCTTCGGCGACCACGCGGTCGAGTCGCGACTGATCGGGGTTGGGTTGCTTGGCCATGTCGGAGAGCAGGCAAATTATCGATGGAACTATAGCAGGACGAATCGGGCGAGGGTTGGACACCCTGCGAACGCCGGCGTCGATGTACTATGCGCGCGTGCACTAAGCGAGCCTGAAATGGACACCACCCCGCAGATCATCACCGCGCTGCTTGCACTCGGAATGGCGCTCGCGTTCATCGTCGCGGATCGCCAGTCGCCCACCAGCCGCATGCTCGCGTTTTTCCTTACCGCGGTTGCCATTGCGATCGTGGTGAGCGCGCTCATCGAGCTGCCCTTGATACGCGGCCAGGCCTACCCGTGGTGGGGCGGTATTCTTGCGTGGCCAGAGGTCCTGGCCTTCGTCTTCGCCTACGAATGGGTGCTGCGGGTGCGGCGCACCATCCCCGCCCGCAATCTCATCACTCGTTTTTCCGACAACCAGCTACGCGTCGCGCAGGCACTCGCCGTCCTTTACGGCGTGCTCGCGCTGTGCTTCCCACATCTACGGGCCGAGCAATTTGTCAGTGCGGCCTTTTCCGGCAGTGGCCTTGCGCCCGGTTTCTTCCTGTTCGCGGTGCCGCTCGTCGTTTCGCTGTTGCTTGGAGTTGCCGCCGGCCTGATTACTCTCAGGCGGCGTCCTGACGTCGCCGAGCGCTTGCGCCTGATCGCGTTCGCTGCGGCCTCGCCTTTCATGGCTTCCGGCATGGTGGCACCGGTGGAACTTGCGCCGGTGCTGACGGCTGTTGGGCTGCTGATCTTCCTGGTCGGCGCGACTCAGTTCCATGTCATCCAGGGCCAGCGCGCGCAATTCCTGTCCCGTTTTCTCGCGCCCCAGGTGGCGGAACTGGTGCGCGATCAAGGGCTGAAGAGCGCCACTCGCGAGCAGACCCTGGAGCTTTCGGTAGTCTGCTGCGACCTGCGCGGGTTCACCGCCTTCTCCGCGGCGACCGAATCGAAGAAGGTGATCGGAATCCTGCGCGAGTACTACGACGCCGTCGGTGCGGCCGCCCTGGATGTCGGCGGCACCATCAAGGACCAGGCGGGCGACGGCGTGTTGATCCTGGTGGGGGCGCCGATCCGCTTCGAAGATCATGCGCAACGCGCGCTGGAGCTTGCCAAACGGATTCGCGAAAGCGGAGTGGCACTCACCACGCGCTGGTCGGACGGAGATCTGCAACTCGGCGTCGGCGTCGGCGCGGCGAGTGGCTTCGTCACCGTCGGCGTAATAGGCGGGGCCTCGCGCCTTGAGTACACCGCGGTCGGCCCGGCGGTGAATCTCGCATCGCGGCTGTGCTCGGAGGCAGCTCATGGCAGTGTGCTCGTGGACGAGCGCACCACCGAACTGCTCGGCACCGCGGACATTCGCGCGGCACTGCGTCAGTGTGCGCCGCTCAGTCTGAAAGGCTTTCGCGACCCGGTGCCGAACTACGCTCTCGCATCAGCGTAAGAACTATCGTCACGGCCTCTAAACATCGAGCTCCGGGAAATGGCCGTACTTCATCCGCTTGCCCGGCGCGCGCCCTGTCGGCGGAGACGCGAGCCGTGTCGGGATTTCCCGCGATCATCTCTCTTTCCCTGCGTCACTTTTTAGCCTCACTGTGACGCTTTGCGCCCAGCGTTCTGCTGGGTGTTCGACATCCTTTTCGTCAGTTTTTCAACACTTCTCTACAGCGCCCGGAAACAGTCTGCTAGCAGTGGTCGACGCGTCATTTTTTCGACGCCCCATAGTGGCATGGCCGTTGCGGATATAGAGGGTGCGCCGGGAGGGAGTTCGGAGACTTACGCTGCCGCCTATAGGCAGGAGCTCTCCCGGGAATATCCCCCCGTGCGCACCTTTTTAGCGGCTCACTATTTGGAGATCAAACCATGCGATCACGTACAGGTTCTAGCGCGTTTGCGGAGGTAACTATCCGCTCGGAAACGCAGAACGAAGAGCTTCGGCCGGCGACGTATCGTGAAACGGCTGCCGCAATTTTGGTGGCCCTCGCAGAATCCGGTCTGGACCCGTCGGGCGAGTGTCCCTGGGAGTGCGGGATCGAATTGCTCGAAGAATATTTGGACGTGGCTGCGCAAGTGCCAAACGCAACCATGCCCAAGAAACACTAGTCGATCCAAGCATGCGTACCGATGCCCTACTTTGGGCGCCGCTTCTGTTCCTCGCCGCATCGGCAGCATATGCCGATCACGGCGCATTGAACCCCGTCGTGAGACAAGAGACCATCGACCAGACGATCTGTGTCCCCGGCTATGCAAAGGGCGTGCGCCCCGCGACCAGGTACACCAACGGCGTCAAGCAAATGCTTTTTCAGCGCGCACACATGAACCCTGCGCTTGCCCAGACCTACGAACTAGACCATATCATCCCGCTTGCGCTCGGCGGGCACCCGCGCAAGGTCGAAAACCTCGCGCTGCAACCGTGGGAGGGCGAGAATGGCGCGAAACGGAAAGACCGGCTGGAGGTGAAGCTACAGTGCCTTGTGTGCTCGAACCAAGTGACGCTTCGCGAGGCACAGCAGGAAATTCTCGAAGACTGGCAAGCGGCCTATCACAAGTATGCGCCGTTGAAGTGTCGGCGCCGTTGACGATCACAAGCGATCAAACATCGAGCTCCGGGTAATGGCGAAAGATGCCGTTCTGGTTGAACGGGATGCGCCGCCCGGACGCGAGATAGGCGGCAATGTTCGGGCGCGCGCTGACCCTGTCGTGCAGCGCAGCCAGCCCGGGAACGTCAGGCTCCACCCTGGCCATCGTCTTCGGAAACGCGTAACGCAGGCCTGCGACCAACTGGAACATCGACAGATCGACATACGACAAGCCGCGGCCGAGCATGAAACCCCGGCCCGATGAATTGCGGGCGAGCACTGTCTCGAAATAGTCGAGGAATGTCGGCAGCCGGTCCCGGGTGAAATGCTTCGCCATGCGGCGGGCCTCGGTTTTCTGCTGTCGATAGTACAGGCTGCTCGCGATCGGATGATGCGTGTCGTGGATCTCCACCAGGAAGTCGGTGACCGTAAGCTGCAACTGATGCGCCCACAACCGGCTAGCTTCCGCCTTCGGGCACAGACCCAGCCGCGGTCCGAGGTACGACAGGATGTTGGCGGTCTGGCCGATCACCAGGTCGCCCGCCTTGAGGAACGGCGGCGCGAACGGTGGGCGCTCCACGCCGGTGCTTTCCAGAAACCGCATCAGCGCCGGCACGCCCTTGCCGTGCCCCGCAAGACGGGCCACGTCCAAGTAATTGGCGCCGGCCTCCTCGAGCGCGAGGCGGACGAACTCTCCGCGGCCTTGAATTGCAGGCCAGTAATACAACTCATAGCGCATACCGATGTCCTCCGGGAAAATCTGCGCATTGCCCATGATGGGCATCGCGCAAGGCGCAAATCCGGCGCAGCAGCCGGGGATCCGGTTCGAAAGACCTCCGTGCGATGTGAGCCAATCGGCGCCTGTTCCGCCGGGGCGAGGTCGGAGGAGCGCGCATTGATGAGTGATATTAATCGATTCCCATGAGCTTCGGCCTGCTGTCCTCCAGGAACCGGGCACATGAAGCGGCCAGGGGCCGCCCCAGGACAAAGGACTGTAATCCGTAGTCCTTTTGAACTATCTCTCAGTGCGGCAAGTAAACACAGCCCAGTCTCTACACTAGGCACAGCAGCCGCAAGTACCCCGCGCCTGGTTAGCGCGAAAACGGTGTGCGCCCTTCCCTGTGCGCGAAGAGAAAACGCTGGCGACTTTTTCGTACCGCGCAAACTTATGGTGTAGTACCTCACAAACTTATGGTGTACCGGATAACAATCGAGAGTAAATTTCTGAGAGCAGAGTTGTTCGACCGGGAAACCATGGAAGAAACAACCGCATTTCTCGACGTCGTGACTCGGGAGAGCGGCATTCATGGGCGCTCAAATATCCTCATTTACGTTCATTCGTCAGCGCCGATATTTCATGTTGAATATCACGGGTTCATCGATTGCTTCAAGGA
>DASQOP010000327.1:0-2951 GCA_035644415.1 Burkholderiales bacterium | reverse complement strand
CAGCTGGTCGCGGAGTACCGTTTCCGCGGCGTGCTCCTCGCCCAACTCGACCCGCTCAAGCGGCGCGAGCCCCCGCATATCGCCGAGCTGGAACCCGCGTATTACGACCTGACCGAAGCCGACATGGACACGGTGTTCAATACCGGCTCATTAATCGGCCCCGAGCAGGCGACGCTGCGCGAGATCATCAAGGCGCTGCAAGAGACCTACTGCGGCACCCTCGGCGTCGAGTACATGTACATGAGCAGTCGGGTGGAGAAGGTGTGGATCCAGGAACGGCTCGAGCCCATTCGGTCCAAGCCCAGCTACTCCCCGGATTACAAGCGGCATATTCTGGAGCGCCTCACAGCGGCCGAGGGACTGGAGAGGCACCTGCATACCCGCTATGTCGGGCAGAAGCGCTTCTCGCTCGAAGGCAGCGAAATGCTGATTCCGATGCTGGACAATCTCCTGCAGCGCGCCGGCGAGGCCGGGGTGCAGGAACTGGTGATCGGCATGGCCCACCGTGGCCGGCTCAACGTGCTGGTCAACACGCTGGGCAAGATGCCCAAAGACCTGTTCACCGAATTCGAGGGCAAGCACGACGACGCGCTGCTTGCCGGCGACGTCAAGTATCACCAGGGATTCTCGTCCGACATCATGACGCCGGGCGGGCCGATGCACTTGACTCTGGCGTTCAATCCGTCGCATCTCGAGATCGTGAATCCGGTGGTCGAAGGCTCGGTTCGGGCGCGCCAGCACCGCCGCAAGGACCGGGTGGGCAGGGAAGTGCTGCCGGTGCTGATCCATGGCGACGCTGCCTTCGCCGGCCAGGGCGTGGTGATGGAGACCTTGAACCTTTCGCAAACACGCGGCTATGGAACCGCGGGCACCGTACACATCGTCGTCAACAACCAGATCGGATTCACCACATCCGACCCGCGCGACAGCCGCTCGACGCTCTACTGCACCGATGTCGCGAAGATGGTCGAAGCGCCGATTTTCCACGTCAACGGCGACGATCCCGAGGCAGCGATCATGGCGATCGAAATTGCCCTGGACTACCGGACCAAGTTCAAGAAGGACGTGGTTGTCGATCTGGTGTGCTTCCGCAAGCTCGGCCACAACGAGCAGGACGAGCCGATGGTCACGCAGCCGCTGATGTACAAGATCATCAACGCGCACCCGGGAACGCGCAAGCTGTACGTCGACAAACTCGCGGCGCAGGGCGTGATCGGCGCAGACGATGCGGACCAGATGATGACGTCTTACCGCCAGGCACTCGAGGCCGGCTATCACACCAACAAGACCATCCTGTCGAACTACAAACCGCCGTTTGCAGTGAACTGGAGCCCGTACAAAAACACCAAGTGGAACGAGAACGACGACACTACGCTGCCGCTCGCCGACCTTCAGATGCTGGCGGAGAAACTGACGACCATCCCACCCAACTTCAAGCTCCATCCGCGGGTCGAGAAAATCATCGCCGACCGCCGCCTGATGGGGCAGGGCAAGATGCCGGTGGACTGGGGCATGGCGGAAAACCTGGCCTACGCCTCCTTGCTCAAGGACGGCTTTGCGGTGCGCATTTCGGGCCAGGACTCAAGCCGTGGCACCTTTTTCCATCGCCACGCAGTGCTGCACGATCAGAACCGCGAGAAATGGGACTCCGGTACCTACACGCCGCTGCAGCACATTGCCCCCAACCAGGGCGATTTCCTGGTCGTCGACTCGGTGCTCTCGGAGGAAGCCGTGCTCGGTTTCGAATACGGTTACACGACATCGGAGCCCAACGAGCTGGTGGTCTGGGAAGCGCAGTTCGGCGACTTCGCCAACGGGGCCCAGGTGGTGATCGATCAATTCATTGCCGCCGGCGAGGTCAAGTGGGGCCGGATCTGCGATTTGGTGATGCTGCTGCCGCACGGCTACGAAGGACAGGGACCCGAACATTCTTCGGCGCGACTGGAACGCTATCTGCAGTTGTGCGCCGACTACAATATCCAGGTATGCGTGCCGGCAACGCCGGTGCAGATGTTCTTCCTGCTGCGCCGCCAGATGATTCGCCCGTACCGCAAACCGTTGATCATCTTCACTCCGAAGAGCCTGTTGCGCCACAAGGAGTCGGTTTCACCGCTGGAAGAATTCGCCGAAAGCAAGTTCAAACCGGTCAACGGCGAATGGGATACCGACATCAAGCCGGAGAACGTCAAGCGCGTGATTTTCTGCAGCGGCAAGGTGTTCTACGACCTGCGCGCCGGACGCCAGGAGCGCGGCATCAAGGACATGGCCATCGTGCGCATCGCCCAGCTCTATCCCTTTCCGCATGATGATTTCCAGGAGCAGATCAACCTCTACAGCAATGCCCGGGAGGTCCTGTGGTGCCAGGAAGAGCCCGGCAACCAGGGCGCGTGGCACCGTATCCAGCACTACCTGCTACGCCATATGCGCTCCGACCAGCTTCTGGGATATGCGCTGCGGCCGTCGTCGGCGTCTCCGGCGGTCGGCTACCTGTCATTGCACAACCAGCAGCAGAAGGAAGTGGTCGACGCCGCCTTCAGGGAAATCATCGACAACTACGTTCTTCCGGTACAGAGGGCCGGCAGAGCCGTGCGCGATCCGCGCAACGACATCTAAGTTCACGATAGGAAAAAGCATGCTGATTGAAGTCAAAGTACCGCAACTCTCGGAATCGGTTGCGGAGGCGACATTGCTGTCCTGGCACAAGAAGCAGGGTGAGCCTGTCAAGCGCGACGAGAACCTGATCGATATCGAAACCGACAAGGTGGTGCTGGAGCTGCCGGCGCCGGATTCCGGCGTGCTCTCCAAGGTCATGAAGGGCGATGGCAGCACCGTCGTGAGCAACGAAGTCATTGCCACGATCGACACCGATGGCAAGGCGGTTGCCGGGCCGGCCGCATCCGCAACGACTGCGGCTGCGGCGCCGGTCAAGGCGCAGGAGAAACCGGCTGCCG
>DASQOP010000326.1:0-2020 GCA_035644415.1 Burkholderiales bacterium | reverse complement strand
TCCTGCAGGCTGGCGGCCACCGTCTCGAGTATCACTTTCTCCATCCTGAAGGGGCGCCCGATGCGGGGCGCGCGCCACTGGTGTTTCTTCACGAAGGACTGGGATCGGTCGCGCTGTGGAAGGATTTTCCCGCGCAGGTCGTCAGCGCCACAGGCGCTCCGGCACTGGTCTATTCGCGATACGGGTACGGCAAGTCCGACCGCCTTGCCGGGGCGCGTGGCGTGGATTACATGCACCGCGAGGCGCTCGAAGTGCTTCCGGATTTGCTCGACGCGCTTTCCATCCGCAACCCGGTCCTGATCGGTCACAGCGACGGCGCTTCGATCGCCCTTATCCATGCCGGCTCCGGAAGCCGCCCGGTGCGCGGCCTGGTGCTGATGGCGCCGCACGTTTTCGTCGAGGACATCACGGTAAAGAGCATCGCCGAGGCGAAGATCGCGTTCGAGAATACCGGCCTGCCGGCAAAGCTCGCGCGCTACCACGACGACGCGGAATCGACGTTCCGCGGCTGGAACGATATCTGGCTGCACCCGGACTTTCGCTTCTGGAACATCGAGGAGTACCTGCCGGGTGTCAACAGCCCGGTGCTGTTGATCCAGGGCGAGGACGACCAATACGGGACTGCCGCCCAGGTGAAGGCGATCGCGAGTCAGGTGAACGGCCCAGTCGAAACATTGATGCTCCGGAACTGCGCGCACTCGCCTCAAGTGGACCAGATGCAGGCGACCGTTGAGAGAATCGCGCACTTCGTCGCCCGGCTGGGGGACAAGCCATCGTCCACAGAAAGACGGCCGTGAACAGCACCGATTGCCGCATTGCTTCTGCTAGACTGCGCGGCAACGTCGAACGCGGGGTCGCCCGTATAGCATGTTGAGAGGCAAGGCGGTTGTCATTACCGGGTCCACCAGCGGCATCGGTCTGGGCATCGCCTGGGCATTCGCCGCCCAGGGATGCGATGTCATGCTCAACGGCTTTGGCGACGCTACAGAAATCGAAGGATTGCGCGCCGGATTGGCCGCCGAACACAAGGTAGCCGTGCTGTACTCATCGGCCGACATGGCCCAACCCGCCGAGATCGTGGCAATGATCGATCAGGCGAAGCGGCGCTTCGGCGCCGTGGATGTGCTGGTCAACAACGCCGGCATCCAGCACGTGGCGCCGGTGGAGGAATTCCCCATCGAAAAGTGGGACGCGATCCTCGCGATCAACCTGTCATCGGCGTTTCATGCCATCCGCGCCGCGCTTCCCGGAATGAAAAGCAAGGGCTGGGGCCGCATCATCAACGTGGCCTCCGCTCACGGACTGGTTGCTTCCCCGTTCAAATCGGCGTATATCGCCGCCAAGCACGGTCTGGTCGGACTCACCAAGACCGTGGCGCTCGAGACCGCGGGCAAGGGCATCACCTGCAACGCGATCTGCCCGGGGTACGTGCTGACGCCGCTGGTGGAGAAGCAGATCGATGACCAGGCGAAGGTGCACGGCATTGCGCGCGAGGACGTCATCCGGGACGTCATCCTCGAGCGCCAGCCGAGCAAGGAGTTCGTCAAAGTCGAGGAAGTGGCCGCGCTTGCGGTGTTTCTCGGCGGCGATTCCGCCGCCTCGATTACCGGCGCGGCGCTGCCGGTCGACGGCGGATGGGTGGCACAATAAGCCGGTGAAGGCGTGAAGGGTGAATGAGTGAAGGGGTGAAGGAGTGAATGAGTGAAGGGTAACTGCAGATAATCCATACCAACGTAGCCACGGACATGAACGTCATTCAACCTCAGATCAATGGACCGCTGAAAGTCAGCGGCGATATTGAGATCGTCGCGGCCGACGGCACGGTGCTCAAGCGCGTGACCGAGGCGTGGCTGTGCCGCTGCGGCCAATCGGCGAACAAGCCCTTTTGCGACAGCAGCCACAAGGCGGCGGGCTTTCGCGACCCGGTCGCCGTCTCCCCCGAATATCAACCCAAGGCGCTCGATCCCGGCGCGCCGGGCGCACAGCTGCGCATCACCCTCAAGGCCAACGGGCCGCTGCG
>DASQOP010000325.1:0-7112 GCA_035644415.1 Burkholderiales bacterium | reverse complement strand
ACGCGATTGATGCGCCGGGCGCAATCCAGCTCGACGGTGCCGATGGATTCCTTGAACGTGGTCGGATGGCCGTCGAAGTTGTCGGTGAGCACGTGGGTGTAGACGCCGCGCTTATGCACGCTGACGTTGTCGCCGTCGACGCTTATCGAGTCCACGTCGACGTAGTATTTCGCTTCGGTATCCGCGCCGACCTCCACCCACTCGGTCGCGTTCGCCGCCGCTGCGAACAGCACCAGCCCTAACAGCCACGCCCGATCCATTTGCCTTTGCGCTCCGGACTATTGTTGTTGCTGCGCCTGTGGCGGCGCCGCTTCGAAGGCCACAGCGTAATCCGGCTGGCGGCGCAGGTCGAGGGTGAGCGGGAAGTCCGCCGACGGCGCTTCGGACTTGATCGTCACCGGTCCCGGAGTGTGCCCCTGCGACATGAAGCGGGCGACGCGCCGTGCCTCGGCCGCGTTCGCATTCACCGGCAGTTTTGCGTAGCTGCGCCCGCCCGGGTGCGACACGTGGTAGGTGCTGCCGCCGACCGCACGCCGGCTCCACTTGTCGACCAGGTCGAACACGAGCGGCGCATTGACGCCGACGGTCGGGTGCAGCGCAGACGGCGGCTCCCAGGCTTTGTAACGCACGCCGCCGACATATTCGCCGCGGGTGCCGGTCGGGGTCAGGGGCACGACCCGGCCATTGCAGGTGACGATGTAACGCTCGGCGACCATGTTGCTGACTTTCACCTGCATGCGCTCGACCGAGGAATCGACGTAGCGCGAAGTGCCGCTGGTCGCGGCCTCCTCGCCGAGCACGTGCCAGGGTTCCAGCGCCTGGCGCAGTTCCAGCTGCATGCCGTCGCAGTCCAGGGTGCCGTAGCGTGGGAAACGAAACTCGAAGAACGGCGCGAACCAGTCCATTTGAAAGGCATAGCCCGCATCGCGCAAATCGGACACGACATCCTTCATGTCTTCGGCGACGAAATGCGGCAGCATGAAGCGATCGTGCAGGCTGGTGCCCCACGCAACCAGTTTCCCGGTATGAGGCGCTTTCCAGAAGCGCGCGATCAGCGTGCGCAGCAGCAGCATCTGCGCCAGGCTCATCTGCCAGTGCGGCGGCATCTCGAAAGCGCGGAACTCCAGAAGCCCGAGCCGCCCCGCCGGTCCATCGGGAGAGTAGAGCTTGTCGATCGAGAATTCGGCGCGATGGGTATTGCCGGTGACGTCCACCAGCAGGTTTCGCAACAGCCGGTCCACCAGCCAGGGCTGAGGCACTTCTTCGCCGGGCTTGGCTTTCTTCTCCATCTGCTGGAAAGCGATCTCGAGTTCGTAGAGATTGTCGTCGCGCGCCTCGTCCACCCGCGGTGCCTGGCTGGTCGGGCCGATGAACATGCCCGAGAACAGATACGACAGCGCCGGATGGTTCTGCCAGTAGGTGATGAGGCTGCGCAGCAGGTCCGGGCGCCGCAACAGCGGGCTGTCCGCCGGAGTAAGCCCGCCGATGGTTACGTGGTTGCCGCCACCGGTACCGGTGTGCCGGCCGTCCAGCATGAATTTTTCGGTGCCGAGCCGGGTGAGCCGCGCCTGTTCGTAGAGCACCCGGGTGAGCGTGCTGAGTTCGTCCCAGGTCGCGGCCGGATGGATGTTTACTTCGATCACGCCGGGGTCGGGCGTGACCGCAAAGCGGCGGATGCGCGGATCGAAAGGCGGCGCATAACCCTCCAGAACGACCGGCATTTTCAATTCGGCCGCAGTGGCTTCAACCGCCGCGACCAACTCGATCCAGTCTTCGACCGCGGACAGCGGCGGGAAGAATACATGCAGCCGCCCTTCCCGTGCCTGCACGCACAGCGCGGTATGGATGATCTCGATCGCCGATTTGCCGACCTCGAGTTTCACGGGCTTGGGCTTCTTCGCCTTCACCGCGACTTCGCCTGCCGGCTCGTGCAATTGCTCGCGTTCCTCGAACGGATCGCGAACGTGGCGCGGGTCGATGTCTCTGGGCGAGATCCAGGGCAACGAATCCAGCGGCAGCCGCAGTCCGATCGGGGAATCTCCGGCAACCAGATACAGGTGTTCGCGCCTGAGCGGCCAGGGGCTCGACAGCCACGCTGGCGCCTCTTGCGCTCGCGGCCGTTGCGCCGGCTTCAACGGCAGGACGTAACCGGCTTCCTTGCCGAGTTCGCGATCGAGCAGCCGCGCCAGGCGCTTCCTGTCGAGCGAATCGACCAGATCCAGGTCCAGCGGATCGATGTTGACCGGCAGTTTCTGTTCCTGCTGCACGGTCTGCCAGACGTCTTCGTAAGCGGCAATCACATAGTCGGCATGCAATCCGAGTCTTTCAGTGAGCGCCAGCGCGAAGCGGCCCGCTTCCTTGGTTCCGAATCCGTAGTCCTTGCCATCCCCGGCGAGAAGCGCCGGATCCTTCCACGAGAGCTTGCCGTCGGCGCGCCAGAAGCAGCTCAACGCCCAGCGCGGCAACGCTTCCCCCGGATACCACTTGCCCTGGCCGTAGTGCAGCAGCCCGCCGCAGGAGAATTTGTCCCCGAGGCGCACGAGCAGCGCGCCCGCAAGCTCGCGTTTTTTCTCGCCCAGCGCCGCCACATTCCATTCCACGCCGTCCATGTCGTCGATCGATACGAAAGTCGGCTCGCCTCCCATGGTGAGCCGTACATCCCAGGCCGCCAGCTGGCCGTCCACTTTGCGCGCCAGCGCCTCGATGTCCGCCCATTGCTGGCCGGTATACGGCTTGGTGACACGCGGATCTTCGTGGATGCGCCGGACTTGCATGTGGAAGCCGAACTGCACTTCGGCCACGTCGGTGTACCCAGTCACCGGCGCAGCGCTCGACGGCAACGCGGTGCAGGCGAGCGGAATGTGGCCCTCGCCGGCAAACAGCCCGGAGGTCGGATCCAGCCCCACCCAGCCGGCCCCGGGAATGTAGACCTCGGCCCACGCATGCAGATCGGTGAAGTCCGTCTCCGGCCCGCTCGGCCCGTCCAGCGCCTTTACATCAGCGGTGAGCTGGATCAGATAGCCGGACGCAAAGCGCGCGGCAAGGCCGAGATGCCTGAAAATCTGCACCAGCAGCCAGGCGGAGTCGCGGCACGAACCCCGGCGCAGCCCGAGCGTCTCCTCGCAGGCCTGGATGCCGGGTTCGAGCCGCACGATATAGGCGATGTCGCGTTGCAGGCGCGTGTTCGCGGCCACCAGCAGATCCACGATGGCCAGCGGCTGGCGCAGCGCCTCTTGCCTGAACGCCGCCAGCCAGTCCGATAGCAGCGGCCCCAGCGGCTCGGTCTCGAGAAAAGGCCGCAGTTCGGCTTTCAGCTGATGGGAATACTCGAAGGGGTACTTCTCGGCGTAGCTCTCGACAAAGAAGTCGAAAGGATTGACGACCGTCATGTCGGCCACCAGGTCCACCACGATCTTCAGCTCGGCGCTCTTGTCGGGAAACACCACGCGCGCAAGCCAGTTGCCGAACGGATCCTGCTGCCAGTTGATGAAGTGCTTGGCAGGCGCGATCTTCAGCGAATAACTGTTGATTGGCGTGCGGCAATGCGGTGCCGGACGCAGGCGGATCTCATGCGGGGACAGGTTGACCGGGCGGTCGAAGCGATAGCTGGTCTCGTGGGTCAGCGCTACGCGGATGGTCATGGATTTGAACTAACCACAGAGACACGGAGGCACAGAGAGAATCGAAATACTCGAAAATCCGGTGTAGGCGTACCCACTACGTGATGTCGTCCCGGCGCTG
Organism: Burkholderiales bacterium; assembly: GCA_035644415.1. Taxonomy (GTDB): domain Bacteria; phylum Pseudomonadota; class Gammaproteobacteria; order Burkholderiales; family JACQAP01; genus JACQAP01. Next base: position 3,371 of record DASQOP010000325.1, on the reverse strand, counting down.
CCATCGTTCTTGTCACCCAATTTGGTTTTCCTCTGTGTCTCCGTGTCTCTGTGGTGAAATCGGTCTAGGACAGCCAGTCGGGATTCGGCAACTCGGTGAACACGCGCCGCAGCCCGCTGCCCCAGCTCTTCTGGATCATGGTGAAGTAGGGATCGCCCTCGCCGATGCGCTTCTGTACGCCGGCGCGCAACGAATCGCGCGGATACCACAGCAGATCGATCGGCATGCCGACGGAAATATTGCTGCGGATGGTCGAATCGAACGAAATCAGGGCGCACTTCGCCGCTTCCTGGTATGGCGTGGAACTGGTCAGCACGCGGTCGAGGATGGGTTTGCCGTACTTGCTTTCGCCGACCTGGAAGTAAATGGTGTCGACGCTGGCCTCGATGAAATTTCCCGCCGCGTAGACGTTGAAAAGCCGCGGCTCTTCGCCCTTGATCTGGCCGCCCAGCAGAAGCGTGGCGTTGTAATCGATGTTGTTCTGCGCAAGATACGGTCCGTCGCGCTTCTGCACGTCGCGCAGCGCATCGCCCACCAGCGTGGCGACATCGAAGAGACTGCCGACGTTCCAGATCGTGTCTTTCCCGGGTTCGGCATTCTTGTGCCGGTCGAGGATGTTCATCACCCCCTGGGTAACGGCGAGATTTCCCGAGGAAAGGATGACCAGCACGCGCTCGTCCTTCTGCTCGTAGACCTTCAGCTTGCTGAAGGTGGCGATGTGGTCTACCCCGGCGTTGGTGCGCGAATCGGACGCAAACAGCATCCCGGAGTCGAGCTTCAGTGCGACGCAATAGGTCATGAAATGTCCGTCAGGCAGCAGGGATTTTCATGATACCTCAGCGCCACCCGGCGCCGCTCACGCGTAGGCCACATTGAAGAAACTGCGGTCCACTTCGCTGCCCAGTTCGGTGAGCCTGCCGAGGAAGTCGGTAAGGTATTCGTGCAGGCCATGATCGAAGATGACGTCCATGCGCCCGAAGTGCAGTGCTGCATGCAGCTCGCCGGCGCGCCGCAATGCCTCGCCGGAGTAGCGTGTGGCGATCATCTGGAAGATTTCGTAGGCTTCGTCCATGCAGGCATGCAGCGATCGCGGCATGTCCTGGCGCAGGATCAGCAGTTCCGCCACCTTGACCGGCGTGATGACATCGCGATAGACCTTGCGGTAGGCCTCGAAGGAGGAAACCGAACGCAGCACCGCCGCCCACTGGTAATAATCCACAGCGCCGCCGACGTCCTCCACCGAGGGCAGCAGCACGTGGTACTTCACGTCCAGGATGCGCGCGGTGTTGTCGGCCCGCTCCAGGAATGTACCCAGGCGATTGAAGTGGAAGGCTCCGTCCTTGAGCGCGGTGCCCACCGTAACGCCGCGAAACAGGTGCGAACGATCCTTCACCCAGTCGAAGAACGCCAGCGCCCGTTCGCCGGAAAGCCGCGCCTCGGTGACGTGCTGCAGCTCCAGCCAAGTGGAATTGATCACCTCCCACATTTCCGAGGTAATGTTGCCGCGCACCGCGCGGGCGCTCTCGCGCGCGGCCTTGGCGCAGGAAAAAATCGACGACGGATTGGCCGGGTCGAGCGCCATGAAGTGCATGACGTCCCTGGCGGTGACCGTGCTGTAGCGTCCGGAGAAGGGGTAAAGCGTGCCGGTGATGTTCAGCGGCGCGAACCACTCCTGATCGGAAAACTTGGCCGCCTTCGGCAGCAGCGACATGCGATAGGTCACGTCGAGGATGCGCGCAGTGTTCTCCGCACGCTCGACGTAGCGCGCCATCCAGTAAAGAGTCGAGGCGGTGCGGCTCAGCATGAGCTTCGCGAGGGATGAGGGATGAGGGATGAGGGATGAGTAGGAATCCGGTCTTTTCTCACCCCTCGTTCCTCGTCCCTCGCCCCTAGTTTTCGACGATCCATGTGTCTTTGGTACCGCCGCCCTGCGAGGAATTCACCACCAGCGAACCCTCGCGCAAGGCCACGCGGGTTAGCCCGCCGGGAACCATCATCACCTGCTTTCCGGAAAGCACAAAGGGGCGCAGATCGATGTGGCGCGGGGCAATTCCCTGCTCGACGAAAATCGGGCAGGTCGAAAGCGACAACGTCGGCTGCGCGATGAACTTGTCGGGCGCGTCGAGAATGCGCTGGCGATACGCCGCGCGCTCGTGTTCCGTCGAGGCCGGCCCGATCAGCATGCCGTAGCCGCCCGAGCCGTGCACTTCCTTCACCACCAGCTCGGCGAGGTGTTCGAGCACGTAAACGAGATCCTGCTCAAGGCGCAGCTGGTAGGTCGGCACGTTGTTGAGCAGCGGTTCCTCGGCGAGATAAAAGCGGATCATCTCCGGTACATAGGGATAGATGGACTTGTCGTCGGCCACGCCGGTGCCGATTGCGTTGGCAAGCGTCACCCTACCGGTGCGGTACGCGTTCACCAGGCCGGGCACGCCGAGCATGGAATCGGGACGGAACGCCTGCGGGTCGATGAAGTCGTCGTCGATGCGGCGGTAGATCACGTCCACCCGTTGCGGCCCGGCGGTGGTGCGCATGTAAACGGTATCGTCGCGGATGAGCAGGTCCGCCCCCTCCACCAGTTCGATGCCCATCTGCTGCGCCAGGAAGGCGTGCTCGAAGTAGGCGCTGTTGAACTGGCCCGGCGTGAGCAGCACCACGGTGGGATTCTCGACGCCGTTGGGCGCCACGCTGCGCAGGTTTTCCAGCAGCATGTCGGGGTAGTGCTCGACCGGCGCGATCGACTGGCGTGCGAACAGCTCGGGCACCAGCCGCATCATCATCTTGCGGTTCTCCAGCATGTACGACACCCCGGACGGGGTGCGCAGGTTGTCCTCGAGCACGTAGTACTCGCCGGCCCCCGCGCGCACCAGATCGATCCCCGCTATATGCGCGTAGATGCCGCCGGGCAGGTCGATGCCGGCCATTTCCGGCCGGTACTGCTTGTTTTCCAGCACCCGCTCGCTCGGCACCTTGCCGGCCTTGAGAATTTCCTGGCCGTGGTAGATGTCGTGCAGAAAGGCGTTCAGCGCCTTGGCGCGCTGGCGCAGGCCGTTGGCAATGTCGCGCCACTCCGCTGCGGGAATGATGTGCGGCAGTATGTCGAACGGGATCAGCCGCTCGGCCCCGGCCTCCTCCCCGTACACCGCGAAAGTGATTCCAACGCGGTGGAACAGCAGGTGGGCCGCCTGGCGCAGCTGCTGGATGTGCTCCGCCGGCGTGCCGGCAATCCATTCGGCAAGCGGCCGGTAATGGCTGCGCACGCTTCCGTCGGCCAGGTACATCTCGTTGTAGTAGGAATCGAATGACATGGTCGCGCTTTCAACCGGGAAGCCTCACCTCCGGATTGATTCAGCAACCGCTGTGCCAATTCG
>DASQOP010000324.1:0-11242 GCA_035644415.1 Burkholderiales bacterium | reverse complement strand
GCTTCGTCGTCGGCGTGCTTGGGCCCACCAGCCGCACCGCATCGATTTCGCCGGACGTGAACGATCCGGGATTTCGCAACGTTTCCTTCGACGAACTGGTGGCCTGTTACGGCGAATGTGTGAAAGGCTTGCTTGACGGCGGCGTGGATCTGCTGATGGTCGAGACGGTATTCGACACGCTCAACTGCAAGGCCGCGCTGTTCGCGATCGACGAATACTTCGTCAGTAATAGCGTGCGCGTGCCGGTCATGGTGTCCGGCACCATTACCGATGCCAGCGGCCGCACGCTTTCGGGACAGACCACCGAAGCGTTCTGGAACTCGATTTCCCACGCGCGGCCGTTCTCGGTCGGACTGAATTGCGCGCTCGGTGCCAAGGACCTGCGGCCCTACATCGAGGAGTTGTCGAAGGTCGCCGATGTGCACACCAGCCTGCACCCGAACGCCGGGCTGCCGAATGCCTTCGGCGAGTACGACGAGACGCCGGAGTACACCGCCTCCTTCCTCAGCGAATTCGCGCAAAGCGGGTTCCTGAACATCGCCGGCGGTTGCTGCGGCACCACGCCGGCGCATATCAAGGCGGTTGTCGAGGTGCTCAAGGACGTAGCACCGCGCAAGGTACCCGTAATCGACAAGAAACTGCGCCTATCCGGGCTGGAACCGCTCAACATCTCCGACGACTCGCTGTTCGTGAACGTCGGCGAACGCACCAACGTCACCGGCTCGAAAGCCTTCGCCCGCCTGGTCCTCGCCGGCAATTATGTCGAGGCGCTCTCGGTGGCGCGCAGCCAGGTCGAGAGCGGCGCGCAAATCATCGACGTCAACATGGACGAGGCGATGCTGGATTCGAAGAAGGCGATGGTGACTTTCCTCAATCTGGTCGGCTCCGAACCGGACATCTCGCGCGTGCCGGTCATGATCGATTCGTCCAAATGGGATGTAATCGAGGCCGGTCTCAAATGCGTGCAGGGCAAGTGCGTGGTGAACTCGATCAGCATGAAGGAAGGCGAAGCCGAGTTCATCCGCCAGGCGCGCCTGGTGCGGCGCTATGGTGCAGCGGCGATCGTCATGGCCTTCGACGAGAAAGGCCAGGCCGATACGCTGGCGCGGCGCATCGAGATATGCACCCGCGCCTACCACCTGCTGGTGAAGGAAGTCGGGTTCCCGGTCGAGGACATCATATTCGACCCGAATATCTTCGCCGTGGCCACCGGGATCGAGGAACACAACAACTACGCAATCGACTACGTCGAAGCCACGCGGGCGATCCGCAGGGCACTGCCGCACGCAAAAATAAGCGGCGGGGTGTCGAACATCTCGTTCTCATTCCGCGGCAACGATCCGGTGCGCGAGGCGATCCACAGCGCGTTCCTGTTCCACGCCATCAAGGCAGGAATGACCATGGGCATCGTTAACGCCGGCCAGCTCGGGGTGTACCAGGAAATTCCCAAGGATCTGCTGGAGCGGGTCGAGGATGTGTTGTTCAACCGCAGGCCGGATGCCACCGAACGCCTGGTCGAGTTCGCCGAGAGCTACAAGGCCGAAACGAAGGTTTCGGTCGAAGACCTGTCGTGGCGCAAAGGCACGGTGGGCAGCCGCATCACGCATGCGCTGGTGCGAGGTATCAATACCTTTATCGTCGAGGACACGGAGGAGGCGCGCAAACAGTTCGATTATCCGATCCAGGTGATCGAAGGCCCGCTAATGGAAGGCATGAACGTGGTCGGCGACCTGTTCGGCGCGGGCAAGATGTTCCTGCCGCAGGTGGTGAAAAGCGCGCGGGTGATGAAGGAGGCGGTCGCTCACCTGATTCCGTATATCGAGGCGGAAAAGGCCCGGTCCGGCACGAGTGGACAGAGCAAGGGCAAAATCGTGATCGCCACGGTCAAGGGCGATGTTCACGACATCGGCAAGAACATCGTTTCCGTGGTGCTCCAGTGCAACAACTTCGACGTCGTCAACCTCGGCGTCATGGTGCCGGCGGAGAAAATACTCCAAACCGCGCGCGACGAGAACGCCGACATCATCGGGCTCTCCGGCCTGATTACCCCGTCTCTGGAGGAAATGGCGCACGTGGCGAAGGAGATGGAGCGCCAGGGCTTCAAGGTGCCGCTGCTGATCGGCGGCGCCACCACGTCGCGGGTGCACACCGCGGTGAAAATCGAGCCGAATTATTCGGGGCCGACGGTATGGGTGCCGGACGCTTCGCGCTCGGTCGGCGTGTGCACCAGCCTGATCTCCGTGGAAAACCGCGCCGAGTACGTTCGCAAGGTAAAGAACGAAGCGGAGAAGACCCGCGCCCAGCACAAGGGCAAGAAGGGTCAGGGTCCGCACTATCCGATCGCCGAAGCCCGCAAGCACGGCTTGAAGACCGATTGGAAAGCTTACGTCCCGCCCGTTCCCGTTCTTACCGGCGTGAAAGCGTTCCGCGACTATCCTCTCGAGGAAATCGCGAAAGTGATCGACTGGACGCCGTTTTTCCAGACCTGGGAGCTGGCGGGCCGCTATCCGAAGATTTTGCAGGACCCGGTGGTCGGCGAGGCGGCGCGCAATCTGTTCGACGACGCGCAGAGGATGCTGGCCCGCATCATTTCCGAGAAATGGCTCGGCGCAGCCGCGGTGATCGGGTTGTTCCCTGCCGGCCGGGCCGGCGACGACGTCGAGGTCTATACCGGCGAATCGCGCACAAAGATCGCGACTACCTTCCATTACCTGCGGCAGCAGATGGTGAAGCCGCTGGACAAACCCAACCAATGCCTGGCCGACCTCATCGCACCCAGGGACTCCGGCGTGCGCGACTACATCGGCGCCTTTGCGGTGACCGCCGGCATCGGCATCGATGAAAGAGTTGCGGAGTTCGAGCAAAAGCACGACGACTACAACGCCATCATGCTCAAGGCGCTTGCGGACCGGCTGGCGGAGGGTTTCGCCGAGCTGATGCACCAACGCGTGCGCCGGGAATTCTGGGGTTACGCCGCCGCGGAGAACCTGGGCGTCGACGACCTGATCGCCGAGAAGTACCGCGGAATCCGTCCTGCACCGGGCTATCCGGCCTGCCCGGATCATGTCGAGAAAGGCCCGTTGTTCGAACTGCTCGGCGCGCCGGGAACCGCCGGCATCACGCTCACCGAGTCCTACGCCATGCTGCCGACCGCGGCGGTAAGCGGTTTCTACTTCTCGCACCCCGAGTCGCAGTACTTCGCGGTGGCGAAGATCGATCGCGATCAGGTCGAGGACTACGCACGCCGCAAAGCCATGAGCGTGCAAGAGGTGGAGAGGTGGCTTGCGCCCAATCTGGCCTACGAGCCCGGCGCGGTTCTGGCCGCCTGACCGGCGTCCGCGAACTTCGCGCCGGGGCTTCGCTCCAATCCCGGTGTAACATCCCGCAGGATCGGAATTGCGCAAATGGCGGCCGACTTTCTATACGCAGAAGTTGCAATCCTTCGCCGCGTCGCTGCGGTGTGCCTTGCCGTCATCGCGCTTTCGGCAATCGAGGCTTCGGCACAGCGTCTGCACAGGTACACCGTCGCCATCGATGCGGAACTCACGACCCTGAACGTGCGCGCATGCTTCGATGGCGCGCCGCCGCCTTATCTGGTGGCCGAATCGCTGGACGCGTCCCTGGCGTTGATGGAAGCGCGGGTGGAGAGCACCCGCCGTAGAATCGAGCCGAGCGGCTCGATCAGCCTCAAGACCGTCCCCGACGGAGGCTGCATCCTCTATGCGGCCAACGTCTCGCGGCCCATCAAACAGCACGATCGTACCGGCGGGAAAATCCAGCACGTCGGCGCGGATCTGCTGACTTCCGTTGGCTTATGGCTGTGGCGGCCGGACACTCTTGGCCCCGACGAAGACATCGAGATCACTTTCCTGCTTCCCGAGGGCATTTCGGTCTCGGCGCCGTGGACACCGGCGGCCACCGCGCCCGAGCGTGCCGTGTTCCGCATCGGGCGGGGGTTATGGGACTGGCCGGCGTCGGTGGCGTTCGGCCGCTTCAAGGAGCGCGAAGTGCGTGTCGGGGGCGCGCGCTTGCGGCTGTCGGTGCTGGACGGATCGCCGCCCGCGGATGTCGATCAGATGCAAGCATGGATCGCCGACGCGGCACAGACGGTAGCCGACCTTTACGGGAAATTTCCGCTGGCGCAGGCGCAGATCCTGATCGTTCCCGGCGCGCGCGGCCACGAGCCGACGCCGCGCGCTTACGTAGTGCGTGGCGGCAGTCCGGCCGCGCATTTCTTCATCAACCAACGGCGGCCGATCCGCGAGTTCTATGACGACTGGACCGCGGTGCACGAACTGTCGCACCTGCTCCTGCCGTATGTCGGTTCCGAGGATGCGTGGGTATCGGAGGGTGTGGCGACCTACTATCAGAACGTACTGCGCGCACGCGGCGGCAGGATGACCGTTCTCGAAGCCTGGGAGCGCCTGCACTCGGGCTTCCTGCGCGGCATGGACAGCGCACCCGGAATGACGCTCGCGCAGGCGACCGAGAGCATGTATCGCGGCGGCACGCACATGCGCGTTTACTGGGAAGGCGCGGCGATGATACTGATCGCCGACGTGCGGCTGCGCCAGCTTACCGCCGGTAAGCAATCCATGGACACTGCGCTCGCCGCGCTCAACGAATGCTGCAATTCGACGGAACGCGCCTGGAGCGGGCGCGAGTTGTTCGACAAGCTCGACGAGATCACCGGAACGGCGGTGTTTCGCGAGCTCTACGACCAGCACGTCGCCTCGAAGGATTTCCCCGACCTGACGCAAGCCTATCGGGCGCTCGGCATCACGGCCAGCGGCCGCAGCATCGAACTGGCTCCGCAGGGCAGGGAGAAGCAGTTGCGCGATGCAATCATGGATACCGGGGTGCTGGTAATCAGCGAAATTCCCGACATGTGAGGGATCTGCCGTGATTGAAGTCCTGGTGGTTTACCTGCATTTCGCGGCGATGATCCTGATCGCGGTGTTTCTCGCGATCGAATATTTGATTTGCGTTCCCGGGCTGGCGCGGGAAAGAGTGCAGCTGCTTGCACGCATTGATCTCCTCTACCTGATCGCGGCGGTGCTTGCCCTTGCTAGCGGAGCAGCGCGACTCGTCTGGTTCGGCAAGGGCGCCGGTTTCTACCTCCACAACCCTGTCTTCTACATCAAGCTGGCACTGTTCGTCGCCATAGGATTGATTTCCATTCCTCCCACGATGCAATATCTGCGCTGGATGCGCGCGCTCAAGACGGGCGCGGGTGCGGTGGCGGCGGACTTCGAAGTGCTGCGCGCGCGTCGCTATGTGCTAGTCGAGCTCGTCCTGTTCGCCTTCATTCCGTTGCTGGCAGTGCTGATGGCACGCGGCATCGGCATACAGGTTCCGGTCAATTGAGTCGTGTTCCGATATTGAAGCTTTGCGGTCGTTGCACCCGCTCGCCGCTGCGGCTCGCTAAGTGCAGTTTATTCTGGGAGAAACCATACTTCTGACCACGAAGGCACGAAGAACACGAAGAAAGGTAAAGGCCGGAATGAAATTCATGATCCGAACGGCACTTCAGATGGGTCCCGACATGGGCTACCGGAAATTTGCGCAGTTACCACAAATTCAACCAACTTCACCAAGTAAATCCGAACCAGATTTTGATCTCTTCGTGTGCTTCGTGCCTTCGTGGTGAGATTTTCGGTTTTAAATTCTCCCGCTTGAGTCGCCCCATCAATGCAAACTGCGGGATTCCGCTACCATGAGCGCTTTTTGCGCAACCGCCCGAAGTCGAAACCGCCATGAATGCCGACGAAATCTGTTTTCTGCCCGCCGGCGAACTGGTCCGGCACATTCATGCGCGTGAGCTGTCCGCGCTGGAGGTCATGGACGCGCATCTGGCGCAGACGGAAAGGGTGAATCCGGCAGTCAACGCGATCGTCACCTACCTTCCCGAACTGGGCCGCAGCGGCGCGCAGGCGGTAGATGCGGCGCTGGCCCGCGGCGACGATCCCGGGCCGCTTGCGGGGTTGCCGGTGGCGCACAAGGATCTCGCGGTGACCAGGGGCATTCGCACTACCTTCGGCTCGCCGATCTATCGCGACTTCGTGCCCGATGTAGACGCCATAATCGTCGAACGGCTGAAGCGCGCGGGCGCAGTCACGTTCGGCAAGACCAACACCCCGGAGTTTGGCGCCGGTTCACAGACATTCAACCCGGTGTTCGGCGCCACCCGGAATCCCTACGACCTCTCCAAGACCTGCGGCGGCAGCAGCGGCGGTGCAGCCGTGGCTCTGGCCTGCGGGATGGCTCCGATCGCGGATGGCTCGGACCTGGGCGGATCGCTGCGCAATCCTGCGAGCTTCTGCAACGTCGTTGGCATGCGCCCCTCCGCCGGGCGCGTCCCGAATTGGCCGGGCTTCTCGGCCTGGTTCCCGCTGTCGGTGGTCGGACCGATGGCGCGCACGGTGCCGGACACGGCGTTGATGCTTTCAGCCATTGCCGGTCCCGATCCGCGCTCGCCGATCTCGCTTCAGGAACCGGGGTCGTCGTTTGCACGGCCGCTGGCGCGCGACTTCAAGGGCACCCGCATTGCCTGGAGCCCGGACCTCGGTGGCCTGCCGGTGGAGCCGGAAGTGGCCGAGGCATTGAATGCGCAACGCCGGGTCTTTGCCGATCTCGGCTGCCTGGTCGTAGACGCCACGCCGGACCTGAGCGACGCCGATGAGATCTTCCGGGTGATGCGAGCCTGGAATTTCGAACTTTGCTACGGGCAACTGCTGAAATCCAGGCGCGGTCTGATGAAGGACACGCTGATCTGGAATATCGAGGAAGGCGCGCGGCTTACCGGCCCGCAATTGGGCGCTGCGGAGTCCAAGCGCACCCAACTTTTCCACCGCATGCGCGAATTCATGGACGACCACGACTTTCTGGTCGCATCGGTGGCACAGGTGCTGCCGTTCGACATCGACGTGCCCTACGTGACCGAAATCAACGGCATCAGGATGGAAAGCTACATCGACTGGATGCGCTCGTGCTATTACATTACGGTCACCGGCTCGCCGGCGATATCGGTTCCGTGCGGCTTCAGCCGCACCGGCCTGCCGGTCGGACTGCAGATCGTCGGCCGCTACCGGGACGATTTTGGCGTGTTGCAGATCGCGCACGCGTTCGAACAGGCGACCGGCTTCTGGAAACGCAGGCCGGCGGTCGCGCAATCCTGAGTGATTTTCTTCCCAAAGAGCGAGCGATGATTCCTGGTATCAAGGCAATTCGAAACCTGTGCGCCGTATCGGCGTTCCTGACGGCAATCTTGTGTGCCTCCGCGCTGGCGCAGAACCCGCCTTCCAAGGATCGCATTTATCTGCGCGACATCGAGGGCATCTGGATCAATGAGCAGTATGTAAAAGCGTTGACCGCGCTCCGGGCCCCTCATGCGGCGGCGAAGAAGACGCCGCCGGTGGTGATCGCCATCAAACGCGAGGGGCGGGCCTTTCCGATCGTGGTGACCGATTTCAACAAGGCGTCTGTGCAGGCGGTGCTCGACATCGAGCCGGACGCGAAACCCGGGTCCTATCGGCTGGTGGTGGGGGCTGGTGACCGGCCGATGACCAGCGACGAGGTGAAGTACGTTTATCTCCAGGGGACCAAGAATGCGCAGGGCAGGTTCGACCGGCTGCGCTTTGCGGAAATCTTCCTGATGAAAGGCAGGTGGGCGGACTACATACTGCTTCCTGGCGAGATCAGCCCTTATCTAAACCGGCTGGTCCTCGCCGGCCATTACAAGGACGAGCAAGGCCGGGGCTGGGAGTTCAGCGAAAACGGTGAAGCGCGCTGGCCGGACCAGAAGTTCGTCTATGAACTGTCGCTGAATGATCCGGGAGCGGGCTGCGAGTACGTGCAGACCGAAGACCTCAAAGAGGGCGCTCAAAACAAACGCTTTGGCTACGCCTGGAAAAACGGCAAGCTTTCGATTTACCCGGCGCGCATGGTGGACAAAAAGGTACGCTGCGATGCCAGGCCGCTCGCTGTGCTCACGCCGCAGTGAAGGGCAGGAAGGAGCACCCGGAGGCGCAACAGAAGGGCTGCAGGGTTTTTTCCGGGTGCCGCGTCCGGGTGGTGTGCACCGTAATCAAGCGTTCGGCGTTTAAGCGCGAGCAGTCCGGAGCCGGTGTTTGCGCATACGCTCATCGCCGGCGTCCATTCACAACGAAACGAATGAAAAGGGGGGAAATCATGAAACGGTTTTTGGCTCTACTGTTTGGTTGTGCGATTCTGGGTATCGGCACCGCCGGAATGGCACGTGCCGAAGAATGCGGGGGTCCGGTAACGGCGGATGAAGCGCTGGCGGCGGAGGATGACCGCTACGAGGCGCAGACCACCAACGACTTCGCCGCCATGGAAAAGCTGTTCGGCAGCGACCTGGTCTATATCCACTCTTCCGCCGTGGTGGACAGCAAGACGACGTACATCGACTCCATGCGTTCCGGCGCGGTCAAGTACCGGACCATGCGGCGCAGCGGCGTGACGGTTCGAACTTACGGCTGCATCGCCATCCTTTCCGGCCAGGCCAACTTCGACGTCACGGTGAAAGGCCAGGATTTGTCCGTGGAACTGCGCTTCCATACGGTCTGGGCCAAGCGCGACGGTGGACTGCAGTTCGTATCCTGGCAGGCCACCCGCGTGCCTGCCCCACAATAAACCCGCTTCACCCTGCTCCAATGCGCGCGGCGCAATGCCGCGCGCTTTTGCCCCGGGGGATTGCCCACGCCGCCCCGCGGAACGAAGACATCCGCGGCGTTGGACTCCCGTAATCCTTTGTTCCTACAATGCCGGACCTTTTAAGCCGTCCCCCCAGCCCGAGCCCACAAAAATGCCGCGAGTCGCGGAAAGGGAACGCACGCCAGGCGTGCAGCAGGCCCTCGATCAGGTAAAGGCGCTCCTGCAGAAACACCGGATTGTAGAGAGCATGGTCCATAAGCAGGACATGCCTCGCCACGAGCTGGTGGAATCGCTCGTCCACAAGCAGAACCTCGCGGAGCTGCAGAAGAAGCTCGACAAGCTCCACCCTGCCGACGTCGCCTACATCCTCGAAGCGCTGCCGCTGGAAGAGCGCCTGATGGTATGGGATCTGGTCAAGGCCGAGCGCGATGGCGAAATCCTGCTCGAGGTCTCCGACGCGGTGCGGGAAACCCTCATCGCCGACATGGACTCGCAGGAGCTGGTGGCTGCGGCCGAGCAACTCGATACCGACCAGATTGCCGACCTGGTCCAGGACTTGCCGCAAGACGTAGTCGCGGGCGTATTCCAGTCGCTGTCGGTCGAGGAGCGCGAGCAGTTGCGTTCCGCGATGTCCTACCCGGAAGACTCGGTGGGCGCGCTCATGGACTTCGACATGGTGTCGGTGCGCGACGATGTCACGCTGGAGGTGGTGCTGCGTTACCTGCGGCGCATGGATGAACTTCCGGACCATACCGACCAGTTGTTCGTGGTGGACCGCGATGAAACGACCAAGGGCGTGCTGCCGATCAATCGCCTGATCGTCACCGATCCGGAGGTCATGGTGGCGTCGGTGATGAACGCGGATTTCATCTCGTTCTCGCCGGACGACAAGGCGCAGAAGGCCGCACAGGCCTTCGAGCGTTACGATCTGGTGTCGGCGCCGGTGGTGGACCAGAGAAACCGGCTGGCAGGACGCGTGACCGTGGACAAGGTGGTGGACTTCATCCGCGAGGAGTCCGAGGCCGAGCTCCTCGGCAAGGCGGGTTTGCGCGAAGAGGAGGACATTTTCGCGTCGGTGTGGAAAAGCGCCAAGAACCGCTGGCTGTGGCTAGCTGTGAATCTGTGCACGGCATTCTTCGCCTCGCGAGTGATCGGCGTGTTTGAGGGCACCATCGAGAAACTGGTTGCGCTGGCAACGCTCATGCCGATTGTCGCCGGCATAGCCGGCAATTCCGGCAATCAGACCACCACGCTCATCATCCGCGCGCTTGCCCTGGGGCAGGTGACGCCCGAGAACGCGCGCCGGATGATCCTCAAGGAACTGGCGATCAGCCTGCTGAACGGCCTGGTTTGGGGAGGCGTGGCGGGATTGTTCGCGTGGTGGCTCTACCACAGTGTTGCCCTGGGAGTGGTGATGATGAACGCGATGCTCCTGAACCTTCTGGTCGGCGCGCTGGTCGGAATACTCGTTCCGATGGCGATGCAGAGGTTGGGCCGGGACCCGGCGATCGGTTCCAGCGTGCTGCTCACGTTCACCACCGACAGCATGGGATTTTTTATTTTCCTTGGTCTGGCAACTGTCTTCCTGCTTTAGCCGGGAACGAGTAAAACTTCAGGACATCCAGGTAAGGCTTTCATCCGTACCATGGCAGAGCTTCCCTAGGCCCGCGCAAATCCCCGGGACGTTGTAAGCTACAAACCGCCCGTGCCTAAAGGGGCGGAAATATCCAAGGAGCACGAAAATGTTGATCCGACGCCCGTACGACATCAAACCTTCGGAGATTACCGGCCAAACGCTGTATCGGGACCGGCGGGAATTCATCCGCGCGGCTGCCGCGCTCGGTGCGGCAGGCGGATTGGCCGCGGTCGGACTGCTGACGCCGGGCGCGGCGCGTTCGGCGGCAAAGTTTTCCGATCTCAAAAAGGGCCCCTTCGCAACCGATGAAACGCTCACGGCGTTCGAATCGATCACCAACTACAACAATTACTACGAATTCGGCACCGACAAGGAAGACCCGGCGGCGCATTCCGGCAAACTGAAGACCCGTCCGTGGACGGTGAAGGTCGAAGGTGAGGTGAAGAAACCGAAGACCTTCGACATCGAGGAACTGCTCAAACTCGCCCCGCTGGAAGAACGAATCTACCGTATGCGTTGCGTGGAGGGCTGGTCGATGGTGATCCCGTGGGTCGGCTATCCGCTCTCCGAATTGATCAAACGCGTCGAGCCTACCGGCAATGCCAAATTCATGGAGTTCTACACGCTGCTCGATGCCGAGCAGATGCCGGGTCAGAAGATGCCGATCCTCGACTGGCCCTACGTCGAGGGCCTGCGCATGGACGAAGCGATGCATCCGCTTACGCTGCTGGCGGTGGGCCTTTACGGCCAGGCGCTGCCGAACCAGAATGGTGCGCCCGTCCGCACGGTGGTGCCGTGGAAGTACGGCTTCAAGAGCGCGAAGTCGATCGTGCGCATCCGCTTTTCCGAACAGCAACCGAAGACCGCCTGGGAAATGGCGGCCCCGCACGAGTACGGATTCTATTCCAACGTAAACCCCAAGGTCGATCA
>DASQOP010000323.1:0-2588 GCA_035644415.1 Burkholderiales bacterium | reverse complement strand
ATCCCATTCTCAGTTCTTGATCTGGCGCCCATTGCCGCGGGCGCGACCCCGGCGGACGCCTTTCGTAACTCCCTGGGGCTCGCGCAGCACGCTGAAGAATGGGGGTACCGACGCTTCTGGCTGGCCGAACACCACAACATGCCGGGCATTGCCAGCGCCGCGACGGCGGTCATCATTGGACACATAGCCGGTGGCACAAAGACCATTCGCGTGGGAGCCGGCGGGGTGATGCTGCCAAATCATGCGCCACTGGTGATCGCGGAGCAGTTCGGCACGCTGGCGTCGCTGTATCCCGGACGCATCGATCTCGGCCTGGGCCGGGCGCCTGGAACGGATGTGCCGACGACGCGGGCATTGCGCCGCGACAGTAAATCCACCGGCGATGATTTCCCGAGAGATGTGCTGGAGTTACAGTCGTACTTCGAACCCGCGGAACCAGGGCAGAAAATCCGCGCGGTTCCCGGCGCAGGTCTGCATGTACCCATCTGGTTGCTGGGATCAAGCTTGTTCGGCGCGCAGCTTGCGGCCATGCTGGGATTGCCGTTCGCCTTTGCGTCCCATTTCGCACCCGCCGACATGATGCAGGCGCTCCATCTGTATCGAAGCGGCTTCAAGCCGTCGAAGCATCTCGACCGGCCCTACGCCATGTTGGGCGCGAATGTCATTGCCGCTGATACCGACGCGGAGGCGCGCCGCCTTTTCACCTCGCACCAGCAAGCCTTCACACAACTTCGGCGCGGGATGCCGGGGCAAATTCCGCCGCCGATCGACGACATCGAAACGTATTGGTCTCCCGCGGAGAAGGCCATGGCCAGCCAGTCGCTGGCCTGTTCGGTGGTTGGCGCATCCAGGACCGTGGAGCGCGAACTGCATGAATTCATCGAGGTTACGAAGGCCGATGAACTGATGATTGCGGCCCTTATCTACGACCAGGCCGCACGCTTGCGATCTTACGAAATCACCGCAGAGGTCAGGGAGCACTTGGGTGCGGAAGAACGCAAAGTGAGCTTACCTGCGGCCGTTTAGGCGGAAACTCAGACAGCGTGAGGCACATCAAAGGTGGCTAGTGCGAGTTGCTCGCAGTTGGCGCACGCCCTCGAAGATGCATGTCGCGCCGAGGGCAATGAAGACTTTGCAAATTGCTATTACCCCGAGGCCGTGGCCCAGAAGATGGGCAGCTACGATCCAAATGATTATGGTAACGCCGAGTCCAGTAATAGCTAGACCTAAGATAATCGCCAGGATCGGGATGACACTTCGTGGAGTCAAAGTGTCTTCATCTTACGCTGGAAAAAGCAAAAAGGGCGGCCCGTGAGGACCGCCCTTTTGGGATTGAGGTTACGGGCGAGCTGGCGAACTTAGTACATGCCGCCCATGCCGCCTGCGCCGGGGGCTCCGCCGCCGGCTGCCGCTGCCTTGGTGTCTTCCTTGATGTCGGCGATGAGGGCTTCAGTGGTGAGCATCAGGCCCGCGATGGACGCTGCGTTCTGCAGCGCGAGGCGGGTGACCTTGGCCGGGTCGATGATGCCCATCTTGATCATGTCGCCGTACTCGCCGGTTTCGGCGTTGAAGCCGAAGTTTTCTTCCTTGGAGTCGCGGATCCTGCCGATCACAACGGCGCCTTCGTGGCCGGCGTTGAGAGCGATCTGGCGGGAAGGCTCTTCGAGAGAGCGCCGCACGATGCCTGCGCCAACGGCTTCGTCATCGTGGAGCTTGAGCTTTTCGACGACCGCGATGCAACGGAGCAGAGCCGAGCCGCCGCCGGGGACAATGCCTTCCTCGACAGCCGCGCGGGTGGCGTGCATAGCGTCTTCGACGCGCGCCTTCTTTTCCTTCAGTTCGGTCTCGGTGGCTGCGCCGACTTTGATGACGGCGACGCCGCCGACCAGCTTGGCAAGGCGTTCCTGGAGCTTTTCCTTGTCGTAGTCGCTGGTGGTGTTTTCGACCTGCGAGCGGATCTGCTTCACACGGCCTTCGATGTCCGCGGACTTGCCGGCGCCTTCGATGATCGTGGTGTTGTCCTTGTCGATGGTGATTTTCTTGGCGCGTCCGAGATCCTCAAGCTTCACATTCTCGAGCTTGATGCCGAGGTCTTCGGTGATGGCCTTGCCGCCCGTGAGGGTGGCGATGTCTTCGAGCATGGCCTTGCGGCGGTCGCCAAAGCCAGGGGCCTTGACGGCAGCGCACTGCAGCGTGCCGCGGAGCTTGTTCACCACGAGGGTGGCCAGCGCTTCGCCTTCCACGTCCTCAGCGATGATCAAGAGGGGCTTGCCCATCTTGGCGGTCTGCTCGAGCAGCGGGAGCAGGTCCTTCATCGAGCTGATTTTCTTTTCGTGAATGAGGATGCGGACGTCTTCGAGGACGCACTCCATGCGCTCGGGGTCAGTAATGAAGTAGGGGGAGAGGTAGCCGCGGTCAAACTGCATGCCTTCGACTACTTCAAGCGTGGTTTCCATCGTCTTGGATTCCTCGACGGTGATGACGCCATCCTTGCCGACCTTCTTCATGGCTTCAGCGATGATGCCGCCGATCTGCTTGTCATTGTTGGCGGAAATGGTGCCAACCTGGGCGATCATGTCGCCCTTGAC
>DASQOP010000322.1:0-2708 GCA_035644415.1 Burkholderiales bacterium | reverse complement strand
ATGTTCGCCTGGTAGTAATTCTTCAATTCCTCGTCGGTGACCTTTGCCGCATGTTCCACGGCATCCGGGGACAACACCAGGTACTCCAGGCGCACGCGTTCCGGGATCTGGAACTCGTTCTTGTGCTCTTCGTAATACTTCTCCACGTCCGCTTCGGAGATCTTCACCTGCTTGCGATAGTCCACGGGGTTGAAAACGACCTGGCTGACTTCACGTTCCTGCTCCCCGATCTTGAACAGTCGCTCGACCACCGAGCCGGGCAGGAAGCCGGAGCCGGCAGTAACGCTGCGCAGCTGCTCGAGCACGAGGTTCATGCGGATGTCGTTCTCGAAAGCCACCGGCGTCATGCCCTGTCCCTGCAGCAACTGCCGGTAGCGCGTCTGCGAAAAGCGCCCCGATTCGTCGCGGAATGCCTCGATCGCGCCGATTATCTTCTGCAACTCCGCCGCGGAGACCGTCATCCCCGACTTGTAGGCGTGCGCCAGTGCCACCTTGCGTGCGATCAGGTCGTTCAATACCGATTCCTTCAGCTGCGGACTGTTGAGCAGCGCGGGATCGGGATTGTTTTTGCTCATCTCGCGCATGCGGTCTTGCGCCCGTCGCAATGCCTGCGAGTACTCCAGATCCGAGATGCGGACGTCGCCGAACCGCGCCAGCGAGCCGCCACCGCCGGTATCGCGAAAATAGTAGTCGATGCCGAACAGTGCGAAGGGCGGCACGATCAGAACCAGCAGAATGATCTGCAACCATTTCTTGTGCCTGTAGATGAAATCGTACATGTGTCAACCTGGCCCGGAAAACTGCGAAGATCGGAGAGTATGCCTGATGTGCCACCGCCACGCCGGCGCAAGCGGCAACCCGGACAACAAATGAAAAAGGCGAACTCGCGTTCGCCTTCCCTGTGTTCTGGCGGAGTGGACGGGACTCGAACCCGCGACCCCCGGCGTGACAGGCCGGTATTCTAACCAACTGAACTACCACTCCAAATTCAGTAATGCGTCATGAGTGATCGGTGACGTGCAAACCGCTCAAGCCACCTGCTTCCGCCCTAATCTCTCATCACTCATCACTGCCTTTCTGGTG
Organism: Burkholderiales bacterium; assembly: GCA_035644415.1. Classification (GTDB taxonomy): domain Bacteria; phylum Pseudomonadota; class Gammaproteobacteria; order Burkholderiales; family JACQAP01; genus JACQAP01. The sequence goes on along the minus strand of DASQOP010000322.1, from coordinate 1,625 downwards.
GGTGCTGAGAGGCTCGAACTCCCGACTTTCGCCTTGTAAGGGCGACGCTCTACCAACTGAGCTAAGCACCCGCGGCAGCCGCGGAATCTCCGCGTTGCTGCTGGTTCGTTACCCCGAATTCTGGAGGAATTGCCGGTGTGCGGTCCAACGAAGCGCGCTAGTTTACTGCATCCTTGAGGGCTTTTCCAGCGCGGAACTTGGGTACTCTGGCCGCCTTGATCTTGATGATCGCGCCGGTGCGGGGATTGCGGCCGCTGCGTGCCGCGCGCTTGCCCACATAGAAAGTGCCAAAACCGACCAGCGTCACCATTCCGCCTTTCTTCAGTGAGCTCTTGATCGCCGTTACGGTGCCTTCCAATGCCCTGCCGGCGGCCGCTTTGGAGATGTCGGCGGACTTCGCAACGGCCTCAATGAGTTCGAATTTGTTCACTTGGGTCCCCTTTCGTTATTCGTTGACGGGAGAAACAGGAAATTGTTTTCGACTGCGGGCCGAAGACAGAAAAATTGTTATGGCGTTCGAATTCCCGGACGCACTTTATAACAAGGCGAAAATCCTCGTGTCAAGCGAGTTTCCACGGGATCGCGGCTTTGCAGCGCAATGTGACGTCGCAAAAAAAACGGGAATGCCTATCGCATTCCCGCTCTTTCGCAGCAAAAAATCAATGCTTGACTGCGCTCACCGCCTCGGTCGAGTCCACCGCCGGGATCGCCACCGCCTCGGTTTTCTCCGGCAAGGGCTCGGGGTTGCGCTCGAGCGCGTGTTCCAGCACCTCGTCGATCCACTTTACCGGATGGATGTCCAGACGATTCTTGATGTTGTCCGGTATCTCCGTCAGATCCTTGACGTTTTCTTCAGGGATCAGGACCGTCTTGATGCCGCCGCGGTGCGCCGCCAGCAGCTTTTCCTTGAGGCCCCCGATCGCAAGCACTTCGCCGCGCAGCGTAATTTCGCCGGTCATTGCGACATCCGCACGCACCGGGATCGCGGTCAATGCGGAAACCAGCGCAGTGGTCATGGCGATGCCCGCCGAGGGGCCGTCCTTGGGCGTTGCGCCTTCGGGCACGTGCACGTGGATGTCGTACTTCTCGAACGCGTCGTCCTTGATGCCGAGCCGTGCCGCGCGCGCGCGCACCACGGACCGGGCTGCCTCGACCGATTCCTTCATAACGTCGCCAAGCGAGCCGGTACGCTGGATGTTGCCCTTGCCCGGCATGACGGCAGCCTCGATGGTGAGCAGCTCGCCGCCGACCTCGGTCCACGCCAGGCCGGTAACCTGACCCACCTGGTTGTTTTTTTCCGCCAGGCCGTAAGTGAAGCGGCGCACACCCAGGTAGTGGTCGAGATTGCGCGCGCTCACCGTTACCCGGTGGTCGCGCTTCTTCATCAGCAGCGATTTCACGACCTTGCGGCAGATCTTTGAGATTTCGCGCTCCAGGCCACGCACGCCGGCCTCGCGCGTGTAGTAGCGGACGATGTCGCGGATGGCGCTTTCGGAGACCGACAGCTCGCCCTCCTTGACGCCGTTGTTCTTCATCTGCTTCGGCAGCAGGTAACGCATCGCGATGTTGATCTTCTCGTCCTCGGTGTAGCCGGACAGACGGATCACTTCCATCCGGTCCAGCAG
>DASQOP010000321.1:0-2294 GCA_035644415.1 Burkholderiales bacterium | reverse complement strand
CGCACCCGGTCTTCCCTGCGCCCTCTATTTCTTGAGGGCGAAACGTAACGCACAGCCCGGGCGCATTCGCGCCGCGGCAATGCGGAGTTGCGCCCTCATGCTGTTTGACAGTTGAATATGAAATTCACACCCGTCGTCCCTGCGAAAGCAGGGACCCATACCGCGTGATCCATCGATGACGCACGGAGGCTGAGACCATTCACACAATAACTGCCGCGGCGTGATGGTGTGGACGGCCCCCTACGGCATCGATTGTGCCAGAATGAGGTTGTTGAAATCTCAGACAAGGGAGCCGTCCGTGAACCAGATTATCCGCATTGGAATGGATACGTCGAAGCATTTTTTTCAGCTGCACGGTGTTGATGCTGCTGAGCAGCCGGTGCTGCGCCGGAAGCTGCGCCGCAAGGAGATGGTGGCGTTTTTTGCCAAACTAGCACCGACCGTGATCGGGATGGAGGCCTGCGGCGCTTCGCATTACTGGGCAAGGGAGTTGCGCAAACTCGGCCACGAGGTGAAGCTGATCGCGCCGCAACACGTGAAGCCCTACATCAAGCGCAACAAGAATGACGGACGGGACGCCGAGGGACTGTGCGAGGCGATGAGCCGGCCGACGATGCGGTTTGTGCCAGTGAAGACCGAAGAGCAGCAGGCGGCCCTGATGCTGGCAGGCCTGCGCGAGCAGATGGTCGCCCGGCGCACCCAGCTCAGCAATATGATCCGCGGCTATGCGGCGGAGTTCGGTATCACGGCAGCCAAGGGTCTCGACAAGATCGAGCCGCTACTGGCTGACATCGCCGCCAGCCAAACCTTGCCGGTGCTGGCGCGCGATCTGTTCGTGATGCATGGCCGGGAGTACGCGCAATTGCAGGCCGAACTGAAGAAAATCGAAGCCCGGCTGATGGCCTGGCATCGATCCAATGCCGACAGCCAGCGTCTTGCACAGATTCCGGGGATCGGGCCGATCGGCGCCACGGCGCTGGTCATGAAGGCACCCGATCCACGGCTGTTCCCGTCCGGCCGGCAGTTCGCGGCCTGGATCGGGCTGACCCCGAAAGACCATTCCACCGCCGGCAAGACCCGGCTCGGTACGATCACCCGCGCCGGAGATGAGAGGCTACGCAGCGTGCTGGTGGCGGGAGCGACCGCGGTGATCCAGCAGGCGAGCCGAGGCCGTGGCCGGGCATCGCCTTGGCTGCTCGCGCTGCTGGCGCGCAAGTCGTCGCCGAAGCTCGCCGCGATAGCGCTCGCCAACAAGATTGCCCGCATAGCTTGGAAGCTGTTGGTGACGGGCGCGAGCTATCACGCCGGCGGCAAGCCGACCGCATCGGCGCACGCCGCGTAACAGAGATCGGTCGGGCGGCGCGCCTTCGGGCTCGCCATCTCGACCGGTGCCGGAGCTGCAAGAGGAGTAGATGGTAGGATCGATCGATCCGAGGTGCGAGACACTCCGTGGGACCCAATGGCCCGTAAAGGTCGCCAGCGTGTCTGGAACTCGCGTCGCGGAAAACCATCTTGGCCAGCGGTCACCAGCCGCATCAACAGGCCGGACATATGGATGCAAGCGATCCGATCAGACCTCGAAAAAACTCTTGCGGCACGGGGGCCGTCCACATATGGGTCCCGGCTCAGCGCTCGCTACGCTCGCTTGGCCGGGACGACATCGAGGTCTCACTCCAACCCGATCTGCGTCAGATCCTGGAACCAGTGCTGCGCCTGCACGAACTTCTTCACCTTGGGCGACAGCGCGTGCGGGTTGGTGTCGTGCACCACCCATACCAGCACCGCATCGTCGACAATCAGCGAATGCGCCTGCGCTAGCAGTTCGTCCTGCTTGGCGGTGTCAAAGGTCTGCTTGGCTTCGTCGATCAGCGCGTCGACCTTCGGATTCTTGTAGCCGCCCCAGTTGACGCCGACCGGCGCGATCTGGCCGGAATGGAAGAAGCGCACGATGGCGTAGAGCGGATCGGACGTGACATAGGCGATATTATTGGACGTGATGCCGGCGTTCATTTCGTCCGCCGCGCCCTTGCGCCAGTGCGTATACAATGTCTCGAGCTCGACGACCTTGAAGTCGACGTCGATGCCGATCTCCTTGAAGCTTTGCTGGAGGAATTCGTTCATCGGCAGCGAGAGCATCTGACCGGTGCCCCCTTGCGCGATCACGAACGTGGTCTTGAGCGGCTTCTGCGGCGAATAGCCGGCCTCCGCGACCAGGCGCTTCGCCTCGGCGAGGTCGTACTTGATCTGGAAACTCGGATGGCCGAACCACGGGCTCGAAGGATCGACTTGGCCGA